>PLZC01000077.1 GCA_003151985.1 Acidobacteriaceae bacterium | reverse complement strand
ATTGTGGATACAGCAACCAATCGTCTCTCCGGAACAATCGCGTTGCAGCCTTTCATGAAGAAGGTCGCCGGTGTCTCGCCGGAGTCCGTCGCCGTCTCGCCGGATCACTCCACGCTCTATGCGGCCTGCGCGGGAATCAACGCAGTTGCAGTCATCGACATCAAGGCGCTTCATCTGCGCGTTGCCGGATTCTTCCCCACCGGATGGTATCCGAACGACGTCACCGTGAGCCCCGACGGCAAGTTCATCGCCGTCTCAACGCTGCTTGGTGTAGGGTCCGGATGGAACAGCCCCGGCCTTTTGTCCCGTGAAAAGAAGCTGGGAATGAAGCCCGAGCTGAACATGCATCGCCGCTATGTTCATGCCGATCGCGGAACGGTGCAGATCGTTGCCGTTCCCGGTGAAGACGAGTTAGCGCGCTACTCGGTTGCGGTTGCGGAGAACAACCACATGAGCCTGACGAGCGACTTCCTCAACGCTGAAGCCGCACAGCGCAAGCCCGATCGGCAAGCGGCTCCGCGCCCCATTCCAGCCCGTCCCGGCGAGTCCTCCACAATCGACCACGTGGTCTACATCATCAAGGAGAATCGCAGCTACGACCAGTATTTCGGATCATTGGGAAAGGGCAACGGCGATCCCACATTGGACACCTATCAGGACGACGTTATCCCCAACCAGCGCAAGCTCGCCCGCGAGTATGTGCTGCTGGATAACTTCTACGCAAACGGTGGAGACAGCGCCGATGGCCATCAGTGGCTGACTCAGTCCGCCGAGACCGACTACACCTACTGGCCGGGCTACAACGGCCGCAGCTATCCGAAAAACGGCGACGACCCTCTTGCGTTTGCCGGATCGGGCTTCCTTTGGGATCACTTGTCCGCGCATCGCAAGACCTTTGCCGACTTCGGTGAATACGTCGGCCAGATGGAAGAAAAGAACAGCACGCAGCGCGCAAAACTCCTGGATGAATACAGGCGCGGCGGCACGTTTGAAGGCGCATTCGCCACGAAAGCTCCCATCGCGCGCTTGAATCAGTATCTTGTTTCGGATTATCCAGCCTACGGCCTGCGTGTGCCGGACGTGGTGCGCGCCCGCATCTTTCTGCGCCATCTCAAAGGCTGGGAAAACAAGGGCGACCTCCCCAACCTTGTGATGGTCCAGCTGCCTTCAGATCACACGGAAGGCACCACGCCCGGCTTCTCCACCCCCAGGGCCTGCCTTGCAGACAATGATCTGGCGCTGGGGCAGATCGTCGAAGGCATCTCGCACTCGAAGTTCTGGAAGTCGACGCTCATCCTCATCGTTGAAGACGACGCCCAGGACGGCCTTGACCACGTCGACGGGCACCGCACGGTGGCGCTTGCGGTCAGTCCCTACATCCGCCGTGGGGCCATCGATTCCTCTTTCTATTCGCAGGTCAGCATGGTCAAAACCATCGAGCTGATCCTCGGGCTCTCACCTATGTCACTCTTCGATTTCATCGCCAACGACATGCGCCAGAGCTTTCAGCAATCGCCCGATCTGACCCCCTACCAGGCCGTCGAACCGCAGCAATCGATCTATGAAACCAATCCGGACCTGAATGCGCTTGATGGACAGAACAAACTCGACGCCATCGCATCAGCCCGCATGGACTGGCACGAGCCGGACGACGTGCCCTCCGAACAACTGAATCAAATCCTGTGGCGCAACGCGATGAACACTGAGTATCCATCGTGGAAACGGCACTCTGTGGCATTTCAAATGCCGGCGGCCCAATGAGTCTTTCTGATCCCGCGCGGGCCCACACACGAACGACAAACCAGAATCATGGAGAAATGAAGGAATGAAACGGATCGCTCTGCTTACCACCATACTTGTCATCGCCGGCGCCGCCCATGCTCAATCGCCCAGCGGCTTCAAAGTCCAGACACGCTATTCGATCGCCGGTACCGACGGCTGGGACTACATCAACGTCGACTCCGACGCCCGCCGCATCTACGTCTCCCACGCTGTTCGCGTCAACGTACTCAACGCCGACACCGGCGCACCGTTGGGCACAATTGAAGATACCCCCGGCGTGCATGGAATCGCACTCGCCCCCTCTTCCGGCCACGGCTTCACCTCCAACGGCAAGGAGAACAAGGTTTCCATGTTCAGCACGGCTGACCTTTCCCTGATCAAAAAGATTGAGGTCGGCAAAGGGCCGGACGGCATCTACTACGACCCGGGTACTGATCGCGTCTTCACCAACAATCACGGCTCGCACGATATCTCCGTCATCGACGCAACCAAGGGAGAACTTTTGGGCACGGTAGCGGTCGGCGGCGACGGCGAAGGCGCCGGGCTCGGCAAGGATGGCCTCATCTATGTCGCCCTCGAAGACAAGAGCGAGATCTGCGCCTTCGATCCGAAGACCCTCGAAGTAAAGCGCCATATTCCGCTGGACGGCATCACCGCTCCGACCGGACTTGCAATCGACAGGAAGAACGATCGCATTTTTGTAGGCGGCCACAACAAGACAGCGCAGGTGCTCGATGTTCCAACGGCCAAGGTGCTCGCCAGCTTTGCCACTGGCTCCGGCACAGACGCTGCCGGCTGGGACGCGAAGGACGGCCTCGCCTTCATATCCAACGGAGAAGGAAACATCACCGTAATTCAGGAGAAGTCGCCCACGGAGTTTGTCGCGCTCGATCCGATTCAGACGCAGCAAAGCGCCAAGACAATGACCTTCGACAACAAGACCGGCAAAATCCTTCTTCCGGCAGCCACCATCGTTATAACACCCGCCGCCGACCCGTCTCAGAAGCCGAAGAAATCCATCACCGAGGGCACTTTCGCTGTTCTGGTCGTAGGCAAGTAGGAGCATTCGGCGTCCACATCAAACTCGTTGCGATCACCAGTGAAACCGCACGGTAAAGCAGATGCAAAAGGGATAATTAGGCCTCCCTGGAAGTCGATAAAAGGCAACAAGTACGTCGTGATTTCGCTGCGGGGTCAACTGACTTGCTTGAGATCCAGGGTGGTCCGCAAAGCCGCACATGCGGCGATCCGTATTAATCCTGAAATGTCGGCTTCCCGCAAGTTTTCCTTGGTCACGACGCCGATCCGGGAAATTGACAGGAACTCGTCCTCGACACCATTCGGGGGACGACCGGCTGCCATGGCCGCACTTGGGGCGTTTGCTGTTTTGCTCCATATGCTCTGGCCGAAGTAGTCACCGCCAAACATAAAGGCCCTGAGGTCGATAGCCTCGG
>PLZC01000353.1 GCA_003151985.1 Acidobacteriaceae bacterium | reverse complement strand
TGGGCGAGATGTATGCCCGCAGCGTGCTCAAAATCGCCGAACCGCGCGTCGGCTTGCTCTCCATCGGCGAGGAAGAGTCCAAGGGCAACGACCTTACCCGTGAAGCATTCCCGCTTCTCAAGGCATTGCCAATAAACTTCATCGGCAACGTAGAGGGCCGCGACATCTTCAGCGGTCAGGCGGACGTAATTGTCTGCGATGGTTTTGTGGGCAACGTGGCGCTCAAAACCAGTGAGGGCGTCGGCCGCTTTGTCCGCGACGTGCTGCGCGAGTCGCTCACCCGCACCGTCACCGCCAAAGTGGGAGCGCTCCTCTCTCGTCAAGCCTTCAACGAGTTCCGCCGCCGGCTCGATTACCGGGAATACGGCGGCGCGCAACTGCTCGGTGTGCGCGGAGTGTGCATCATCGGTCACGGCTCCTCGAACGACCGCGCCATCTTCAACGGCATTCGTGTGGCCTACGAGTTTGCAAAAGCCGGAACAAACGCTCAAATCGAACGCGAGTTTGCCAGCCGCCCCCAGCGCAACGCCGCCGACTCACCGGCCAAGCACACACCCGGCGTCGAACCGGCAAATGCGCCCGGTACGGTTCACTAGCAGGCGTCTTCAAATGCATTCTCCGGCCCGAAAATCCCTCGTATTCGACTCATCCGTGGTTGATCGACTGGCCTGTGCGGCCTGCCTTGGCGCGTTGCGTCTGGAAGAAGACCGGTTAGCCTGCACCGCTTGCAACCGAATCTACCCCATCGTGGACGGGATTCCGGTGCTGATAGACTCGGGCGCGGAGAGCCGCGACCCGGTGCCGTAAGATTCAATGAGCCTGGATCAACTCAATTACCGCCGCGCCTCCAGTGCCAGCACCGCATAACTCGTAGCGGCGTCGCTCATGAATTTGCCCACGTCCGACTTGACATCGCGGTTCTTGTTGAGCGACCAGGCAGGCCACGCCCCGGTGCTCTTGTCCTGGTTCGCCTTCAGCCACTCGATTCCACGCTTCACGGCTGCATTCTCCGCGCGATTCTCTTCCAGCACCAGGACCACAAGCCCGGTAGCATAGCCGTCCGGCCGGGTCTCAAGCGGCGTATTGTCACGCCGAACCCAAGTGCCTAAGTCGGCCAGGCTCCAGCCGCCATCCGTGCGCTGCAGCCGGCCAAGTTCGGCCACCAGTCTGGAGCGATCCGGGCCGGTCATCAAGCCAGGCATGCGCGCCGAGGCCCAGAGCGCAACCACCTTGTTCAGCAGCGGCTGTGCCTCGTAGTGGCTGCGAAGATACCCACGCAGCGCGGCCAGATTCGCCGCAACTTTCGCTTCATCCTGATAGTGATCCGGCGCGCTGCCCATCGCCACGGCCATCAGCGCCGCCCAGTGGTATTGCGATTCTTTCGACTCCCACGGTGTGTAGTCGAAGTTCTGCCAGGTCCATGCGCCCGCATCCGGGCCGGTCTGCAACTGGAGCGCCCAGGCATGATCGAGTGCCATGCGCGCCGTCTCGCCCAGCTTGCCTTGCCGCTTATCGTAGCTGCTCAAAATCACAGCGTTCAACACCGACTCGGCGGCACGCGATTCAATCTCTTTCCCGGTTCCATATTTCTCATCGCTGTAGAAAGGAGGCATCTGGTCCCAGCCGCGCACCCGCTTCTCGACGCTTGCCAGCAGCACCACTTCCGACGCCGACGGGGCGTTCTCCCCAAGAGCACCACGCAGTACCGGCCGCGCCAGCGCGTACGGAGCCTGCGTGTGGCAGGAGACGCAGAGCGTTCCGTGGTCCTTTTGCGCGCGATCCCAACCCTGCCACCAAACCTCGCGGCTATCCAGGTAACGCGCAGCAGCCTGGCGATCCCAGCCTGTGGTCGCGGCGGGTTTGGGCTTTTCGGCTGCCTTGGCCGGACAAGCGCTTCCGCCTGCGAGCACCAGTGCCATTGAGCTCATCAAAAAAACCCGGCAATTGCGGTATCTGGAAATCGACATGGTCGCGTCTCCGTGAAAGGTGCCGTTCGACCTGGCTGGCGCCGTTTTGCCGGCCTTGTTGCCAGCATAAGTCCCCACCGGCCACGAACGGGAGTTTTTTACCTCCATTCGCGGTATCCTCACAGCATGGTGCGATTCACCGTGCTCTCGTCAGGGTCCAGGGGCAACTGCACAGTTATCTCAGGCGGAGGCACCCGCATTCTGGTGGACTGCGGTTTAAGCTGCCGCGAGCTTTTTCGCCGCATGAAGCTGGCCGGGGAGGAACCCGAGACCCTGAACGCCATCGTCGTAACCCACGAACACTCTGACCACGTGAGCGGCGTTTCGGTTACCGCGCGAAAACTCGGCATTCCTGTGTATTTTACCGAGGGCACCCACCGCGCCTGGATGCGCTGGCTGACGCCGCGACGCCAAATGACCTATGCCCAATGGCTGGAGCGGTGCCGGCAGCAGGCGGCCGAGCGCCAGGCGGAACCCGTGCCGGCCGTTGAAGAAACGGACCCCGATGAATCCGAGCTTCAGGCTGAAAGTGAGTGCGCGCCGACCGAAATCGCACAGGCCGCGGAGACCGCCACCCCTGCCAAGGACCCAACTTGGCTTCCGTCCGTCGAGTATTTCCAGGCCGGCCAGGCCTTCCAAATCGGCGACATTGCCGTCAGTCCTTTCACCATCCCCCACGATGCCGCCGACCCGGTCGGCTTTGTTTTCAAAGCGGAAGGCGTGCGTATGGCGGTTGCCACCGACCTGGGATATATCCCGCCAAACGTAAAAGCGCAGCTCAAGGGGTTGGACCTGCTCTTGCTTGAATCCAACCACGATCTCGAAATGCTGCGCGACGGCCCCTACCCCTGGTCGGTCAAGCAGCGGGTGCTTTCCCGGGTCGGCCACCTCTCCAACGAAGCGGCGGCGGGGTTCCTTGAGAAGGAATACGACGGCCAGGCTGCTTACGTGATCCTGGCACATCTATCTGAAAACAATAATCTTCCTGAACTGGCGCGAGTTTCGGCCGAGCGCGCGCTCAACGGACGAGCCAGCCTGTTGGCCAATCGGTTGCTCCTGGCTGTACAAAATGAGCCACTTTCGAGTATTTATCTTTAAGTCAATTCAATTACAATGGTAAGAGACGGGTATCACTCTGTATCGGGTATTTGGACAAGGGAAAAACGCCGAGGCACTCGACGCCTTGGTCAGGCAAGCAGAGAGAGGCACCACGGAGGGCAAGATGGCCCGTGGGGCTTTTTACATTTTCGGCCTTCCGTTGTCACGTGAACCGCAGAAGCCCACAGCGGCCAACCGCAACCTTGCAAAGTGAGTCTATTCAATATGGCAAATACGAGTTGTACAGATAGAGTAGTTGGCGCCATCCTGGCGAGCTGGCGCTATGACATTTCCGGGATTTACCCGGAGATGCGCAAAGACTACGAGAGTCATTTTGCCGAGTGTCCCCGCTGTCGCGCCCGGCAAAATTTCCACCGCAGCCTGGACGTGACGCTTGCTGTCCTGACTTCGCTTTCGGTCTTCTTCTTCCTCTTCGCGCTGTCGGTTCTCAAGCACATCAAGCCACTCGAGCATGTTGCCTTCAACATTTTCGGTCTGGATATCTCCGACACATATCACATGCTCGTCTCGGCTGGGATCGCCGGGCTTTGTTTCTCGGTCATAGCACTGGCCCTTGTTCTCATGGCCACGCCTGCGCCGTCGTATCTCGGCGGCATTGCGGCGGAGCGCGCCAAGCTGATTGAAGAACGATTGCCGGCAGCGATCAAAGCCTTGCGGCCGCGGTAGGATGACAGCGTGAATGAAGAGAACTTCTCAGACAGGACACTAGACTAGCTACCGTGTTGCTTCTTACTCCTCAGCCCACCAGCGGCACGCGCAAATCCCCGCCCGTCATTTGTTTTGGCTCGCCTAACTTCAGAAGGCTTAACAAAGTCGGCGAGATATCGCGCAGGGAGCCATCCGGGCGCAGCCGATAGCGCGGGCCGTCTTCGGCTACATAAATCATGGGGACAGGGTTCGTGGTGTGTGCGGTGTGCGGAGCGCCGGTGACTAAGTCCACCATTTGCTCAGCGTTGCCGTGGTCGGCGGTAATAAGCCAACTTCCGTTCTTTTCCTTGATGGCTTTATAGATGCGGCCTAACTGCGCGTCCACCGCCTCGATAGCTTTGATGGTAGGCTCCAGCTTGCCGGAGTGGCCCACCATGTCGGCGTTCGCGAAGTTAGCCACGATGAGATCGAATGCGGTGTCGTTGATCGCTTTCACAATCGCGTCGCCAATGGCTTCGGCCTTCATCTCTGGAGCCAAATCGTAGGTCGCCACCTTGAGCGAGGGAATCAGAACGCGATCCTCTCCGGGAAATGGCGTCTCAATGCCGCCGTTGAAAAAGTAAGTTACATGGGCGAATTTTTCCGTCTCGGCCACGCGCAGGTTACGCAGGTGGTGCTGCGCCAGTACGTTGGCCAGGATGTTATCCAGCGACTCCGGCGGCATGATAAGCGGCAGGTCATAGAGCTTGTCGTACTGCGTCATACACAGGTAGTAAAGGTTCTTGG
>PLZC01000038.1 GCA_003151985.1 Acidobacteriaceae bacterium | reverse complement strand
TCTTCCGATCTTTGGGCCTTTTCCTCCTGTTTTGTATGGGGGCATTGGCCGCCGCGGCGCAAGAACCGCTGACGCTTCGGCAAGCCATCAATCAGGCCCTGGGGCAGAACCCCGAGGCTGCGATTGCGCGCGCCGGTAACCAGGACGCCAAAGCGGCTGCGGCCCTGGCGCGCACCGCGCTGCTGCCGCAACTCGGCTTTACCGAAGACATTTCCCGCGGAAACGATCCCGTTTATGTGTTCGGTTCCAAGCTGAGACAGGGACAGTTCACGCTGGCCGATTTTGCAGTGAACGCACTGAACCATCCGCAGCCGGCGGGCAACTTCTCGACGAGGTTGTCAGGCTCGTGGATGGCATTCGACTCGTTCAAGACACAGAAAGAGATACGCCGCGCCGATCTGTTTAAATCAAGCGCCGCTTCATCCGCCAAGGCTGTCGATCAGCAGATCGTCTTTCGCGTTGTGGGCGCGTATCAGTCTGTACTCTACGCGCAGCGGGAGATCGATGTTGCGCAGCATGAACAGGAGACGGCCGCGGCGCTGCTAGCTTCAATCGATGAACACGTCAAGGCAGGGCTTGCGGTGGAGTCAGACCGGATGTCGGCCCTGGTGAATGCAGCCGCACGGAAGCAGGAGCTGATTGCAGCCCAAGGCGACTTGGAGCTGGCGTGGGCCCAGTTGAGCGAGGCGATGGGCGCCACGGAGTTGAAGGCATCCGATTTGAAGCCAATTGAGCCGCACACATTTCCTCAGGTCGCGCTGGAAGAGGAGATAGCCACAGCCGCGAAGGCGCGGCCCGATCTTACTGCTCTGGCACAGGCGCAATCGGCGCAGGCTTCTGCGTTGGGCGCGGCGAAGTCCGACTTTGGCCCGCACGTGAGCGCCTACGGAAATTGGGAAGAAGACCGGGGCTCCCTTGGCAGCTCGGGAGGCAACAACTGGGTGGCCGGGGTGCAGATCAGCGTGGACATTCTGCCCATGGGCAAGCGCGCACAGCTGGCGCGGGAGACTGCGGCGAAACAGAAAATCGACGCGCAAGTGGCTGCCTCGCAACAGCATCTGCGCTTGCAGGTGAGTCAAGCGCATATCTACCGGCAGACGGCGTCGCTCTCGTTGGAGACGGCGCGGGCAGCAATGGACCAATCGGCCGAGAGTCTGCGTATTCTGAAGAACCGCTACAGCGCAGGGCTTGCCACAATTACAGATTTGCTGCGGGCCGAGGATGCCGAGCGGCAGAGTCAATTCAATTACTGGCATGCCGTGTACGGAAATGCCATGGCCTATACCGAGCTTTTGTACGCGACAGGGACACTAACTCCCGATGCGGCGGAGGGATTGCAATGAGGACTGTCTTATCGGGATTTTTGATTGCAGCAACTGCGGCGATGGTGGCTGGTTGCCATGGCGCCGACTCCGCGTCACCGACTGCTGTTGAAACCATGCAGGCGCGGGTGGTTGAGAGCCGGCAGCAACAGGTGCCTCTGAACTTTCGGTCTACGGGCACTGTTCATGCGCGGGAGACCGCGGTTGTGTCCGCTCAGGTGATGGGCCGCATTCAACAGGTGCTGGTGCGCGAGGGAGATAGTGTACGGGCTGGACAGACGCTGGCTGTACTCGACGATGCGGCTCTGCGGGCATCAGTGGAGCAGGCACAGGCAGGGGTGAAGGCGGCGCAGAATGCGCAGATTGCCGCGCAGACGAACGCCGCGCTGGCCACGAGCACATTGGGCCGGTACAAGCAGCTTGAGTCGCAGAAGAGTGTAAGCCCGCAGGAGATGGATGAAGTCTCGCGGCGGGCTGAGGCAGCGGAGGCCAACTTTGAAGCAGTGCGCGCACAGACCGGTGCGGCGCGGGCACAGGAGAGCGGCGCTCGCACAATGCTTGGCTATACGCGGCTGGTTGCACCGGTCTCTGGCGTAGTGACGGCGCGGATGGCGGATCCTGGAACAATGGCTGCGCCGGGTGTGCCGCTGCTGCAGGTGGACCAGGCAGGAGCCCTGCAACTGCAGGCAACGGTGGACGAGTCGGCGATCGGCGTGGTTCACAAGGGAATGAAGGTCCAGGTTGCAATCAACGGCGCAGGTTCGACAAGCGTGGCTGGCACCATTCAAGAGATTATGCCTGCAGCCGATCCGGCAAGCCACAGCTTTCTGGTCAAGATTGACTTGCCTGCATCGAGCCAACTACGTGCGGGCATGTATGGAACGGCCGAGTTTGCCAACGGTGTAAGGCAGGCAATACTCATTCCGCGCAGCGCAGTGGTTATGCGCGGCTCGCTTGCCTGTGTGTACGTTATCGACGGCAAGGGAATTGCGCAACTTCGCTACCTCACACTAGGCGCTCAACAAGGCGATCCCATCGAAGTTCTGTCGGGCATCTCTTCGGGTGAAAAGCTGGTTGACGCGCCCGCAGACCGCGACATCGCCGGCAAGCGCATCGAGGCAAAGCCATGAAGCAAGACCTTGGAATCGCCGGCCGCCTGGCTCAGTCATTTCTCAACTCGAAGCTGACGCCGCTCTTCATAGCGGCATCGCTGGCCCTTGGCATCTTCTCAGTGGCTATCATCCCGCGCGAAGAAGAGCCGCAGATCCTTGTTCCCATGCTCGATATTGCTACTGCGATGCCTGGTGCATCTCCGGCCGAGGTGGAAGAGCGCGTTACGCTGCCGATCGAAAACCTTGTGCATCAGATCTCTGGTGTCGAGTATGTGTACTCAACTTCGGCGCCGGGGCAGAGCTTGGTCATCGTACGCTTTCTCGTCGGCACGCAGCAGGAAGATGCGCTGATCAAGGTCTACAGCAAGCTGTATTCGAACTTCGATCGGATGCCGCCGGGAGTTTCGCAGCCTCTGATCAAGGCCCGCTCCATCGACGATGTTCCCATTCTTGCTCTCACATTGTGGGGCGAGCACTACACCGGCTATCAACTCCGCGCCATCGCTGCCGAGATCCAACACAACATCGGGCAGGTGTCAGATGTATCGGAGACGGTGATCATCGGCGGGCTTCCGCGTGCCATGCGCGTCGTGCTCAGCACTGAAAAGCTCAATGCCTATGGCTTGTCGCCAATGGCCATTGCGGGACACTTGCAAGCCGCCAACGCAAGCGTCCAAGCGGGTACCTTTGCAGAGAACAACCAGGAGGTTCGCGTAGATGCGGGTAACCTGTTTACGCGGCGCGAAGATTTGGAAGTCGTCGTGGTGGGTGTTGTTCGCGGACATCCGGTCTATTTGCGGGACGTTTCGGAGAAGATTGTTGACGGCGCTGCCGATCCGGCGAATTATGTGGTCTTCGGAACGACGAACTCGAGTTCATCGGCAGCGGGCCAGTACCCGGCGGTGACAATCACCGTAGCCAAGCGCAAAGGCACCAACGCAACCGATATCTCCAATGCCGTCCTGAAGCGCATTCATGAAATGCAGGGCGTCACGATTCCGAACGACGTGACTGTGACAACGACCCGGAATTATGGCGAGACAGCGAAGAATAAATCGGACGAGTTGTTGGAGCACCTGCTTCTGGCAACCCTGTCCGTGACTTTTCTGGTTGCACTCTTTCTGGGTTGGCGCGAATCGGGTGTTGTGCTGTTGGCAATTCCAGTAACGCTGGCGCTCACCATGTCAGTGTTTTATCTGATGGGTTACACCATCAATCGGGTAACTCTGTTCGCCCTGATCTTCTCGATCGGCATTCTTGTCGACGACGCCATCGTTGTAGTCGAGAACATGGTGCGCCACTTCCGGCTCCCGGAGAACCACGGCCGGTCGATGAGCGAGGTCGCGGTGGAGGCGGTGGCCGAGGTGGGCAACCCGACCATTCTTGCTACATTTGCCGTGATTGCCGCAGTGCTGCCCATGGCCTTTGTCCGAGGCCTGATGGGACCTTACATGCGGCCCATTCCCGTGGGCGCATCGGCCGCGATGCTCTTCTCGCTGCTGGTTGCATTTGTGGTTTCGCCCTGGGCTTCACTTAGACTGCTTGGCAAGCATCTTGAAGGGGCGAAAATACTGGAACCGGAGACCGAGAACTGGCGGACTAGGCTCTATCGCCGCATCATGACACCACTCATTCAGTCCTCACGCAATCGCATCCTCTTCTTCATTGGAGTGGTTGTATTGTTCCTGGTCTCAGTTGCGCTGGTTCCCATGGGACTGGTGCGCGTAAAAATGCTGCCATTCGACAACAAGAGCGAACTGCAAGTGGTCATCAACATGCCCGATGGCACGCCGCTCGAGCAAACAGCGCGGGTTGCCCAAGCGCTTGGAACGGAACTCGGACAGCAGCCTGACGTGCTCAACTACCAGACTTATACGGGGACCTCTGGCCCGTATNNAGCGCAGCGTGCAGAGCCATGCCATCGCCAAGCGGCTTCGCCCTTTGCTGATTGCGATTGGCAACGAGTATGGCGCACGAATTCAGGTAAGCGAGGTTCCCCCTGGGCCACCGGTTATACAAACTCTTGTTGCTGAGGTCTACGGCCCTGATCTCGACGGGCAGACTCAGGTCGCTCAACAAATCAAGCACATCTTTCAGAGCACTCCGGGGGTTGTGGATACGGACTGGTACGTTGAAGACCCACAGCCGGGGCTCAAGATTCACGTGGATGAGGTNNCGGCACAGCATGGCATTGCGGTCTCAGATGTGGCCCATGCTCTCGCGCTTGCCACTTCTGGAATGCAGGTGGGGCTGCTCCATGATGCAGCCGCGCGTGAGCCGGTACCTGCAATGGTCGAAGTTGATCGTGCGGATCGCTCATCGGAACAGGACCTTCAGAATATCCGTCTGCCCGGCGCAGATGGAGGTATGATCTCGCTGCGCGAGTTAGTCGTCATCGAACGCGGCAATATCGAGCGGAGTATTTACCACAAGAACCTGCACCGCGTCGTATACGTAACGGGAGACGTAGCTGGTGCTGAAGAGAGCCCGGTTTACGCCATTATGGCGATGAACAAGCAACTCGACCATCTAACCCTGCCCGCCGGATACACGCTGACCCGCTACAACGCGGCAATGCCGGAGTCGACAGACCACTACTCGATGAAGTGGGATGGCGAATGGCACATCACCATCGAGGTCTTCCGCGACATGGGCCTGGCGTTTGCGGCCGTGCTGGTTCTCATTTACGTGCTCGTGGTGGGATGGTTCAGGTCGTTCGTTGTGCCCCTAATCATCATGGCGCCGATCCCGCTAACTCTGGTGGGCATCATGCCGGCTCATGCTATGTTGGGCGCGTTCTTCACGGCGACCTCGATGATTGGCTTTATTGCCGGGGCCGGAATCATCGTGCGCAACTCGATTATCCTTGTTGACTTCATCGAACTGCGCATACGCCAAGGAATGCCGCTGGCCGAAGCTGTGATCGATGCCGGAGCGACGCGCTTCCGTCCCATGCTGCTTACCGCAGCCGCGGTTGTGGTGGGTGCAAGCGTAATTCTCACAGACCCCATTTTTCAGGGCCTTGCTCTGTCGCTGATTGCCGGAGCAGTGGCCTCGACGTTCCTCTCATGGCCGACTATTCCGGTGCTCTATTACATGGTTCACTCTGCGCACAAGCCGGGAGCTGAAGCTCAACCTGAAACCGAAGAAGGAGATTCACTATGACAGTTGAACGTGCAGTACGCCTGATGGGAGGCGCGATGGTTTTGTTATCAGTTGCACTTGCGCATTTCTTTTCGCTCTACTGGCTCTGGCTGACTGTGTTTGTCGGACTGAACCTGTTGCAATCCGCCTTCACCAACTGGTGTCCGGCCATGTCCATTTTTCGTGCCATGGGGTTGAAGGACGCCGGCGGCAAAACCAACTGAGGCAAACGTGCATGAAGACGGCGCAAATGGGCGTGACAAGGCCTGCGAGGAAGCTGCTAAATCGCAGCGAGAGGATGAAGGACGAAGTATACCGCCAGATGTTCAGGCTGGAGGAGAGTCGTCCAGGAGCCGAGGTGGGCCTCGCGTTAGCGTTGTTGCGCGCGTGGCTGGGAGAAGGCTCCAAGCTTGGAAATGACGAGGAACGAGATTGGCTTAAGAAGATATCCACGATTTGTCTGGAGATGATCGAGGCCTCTTTGCGGACAGACAAATCAGCCGGGCCCTGCGCGCAATGAGATCGCTTCAAAGCATCTTAGCGGTGAACACGCACCTTACAGACGTTCGGTAATCCGTCATGCGATGGAGGATATACTGAGAGCTCTTACGATGACCCCAAGCGATGCGACCTGAACTGATTCAAGCTACGGACCTATTGCGGCTCAACACCCCTGAAGCTGTTGAAGAGGCGCTCGGGTTGCTGCAGAACACGGTCTATTCCTTCAGTATGAAGGTCTGCGGGCATCCTGAAGATGCAGAAGACACTATGCAGGAGGTTCTGTACCGCTCCCTGGGACACCTGGCAAAGCTTCAGGACCCGCAGGCGCTTGCTGTGTGGCTCTTCACCGTGACCAGAAACCGCTGTTGGCGGATGCGCCGCAAGAGTTCACATGCCCCGGACCACATGCTCTCACTCGACGAATTGATGCCTAGTGATGAAGAACTTGGTCTGTTGCTCAGGGATGCCGGGGAAGGCCCGGAAAGCAACCTGCTGCACGCGGAGCAGCACCATCTGCTGCACCAGGCAATATTGCGCATTCCCGCCAACTTACGGATTGTCCTCGTACTCCACGACATGGAGGAGCTGACGACTGAACAGGTTGCGCAGGTTCTCGACTTGAAGTCGGGTACGGTGCGGATCCGGCTGCATCGGGCACGTCTGAGCGTGCGCAAGGAAATGAGCAATATGCTAAGCGGCACCCACGAAGAATTGGCCAAACCCCAGGCCACCGCAAGAAAGCCTGGCCGAGGACGATCTGAGGGGAGCGAGCGACCGAGCGAATGCCGCGACCTCTTTGCCAATCTCTCTGAGTACCTCGACGGCAGGGTTGAGCCTCTGGCCTGCGATCAGATGCGCCTCCATATAGAGGGATGTCCCTCTTGTGTCGCGTTTGTACGCCATCTTCGCACCGCAATCGATCGTTGCCGTTCTCTGGAGGTGTCCTGCGATCCGGCTGTGGCGATTAGGCTGCGAACCATCCTGACACGAGAGTATTTGCGCTTACTGGTCATTCCGGAAGCAAAATAACCTCCGCTGTTCTGTAACGAAGGGACGGTCTCGTGTCTTTTATTAAAAGCGGGGTAGCTGACTTAGTACTGTGCCCGCTACAGGTTGTGTTTTGCCATCAAATCGCGA
>PLZC01000344.1 GCA_003151985.1 Acidobacteriaceae bacterium | reverse complement strand
CACCTGAGGGTCGCCAATCGAGTAGGACTCGGATGGGGTCCCCCGTACAAATCTCGGAAATCCATGGGTTCGGCTAACCCATTGTTTTTTTGGCGGAATCACAGATTCGGACAAGCCCCGCTCGCCAAATAGCCTTACCTGTCCACACTGGACAGTTCTCGAAAGATGAGCAGAATTCTCCCGAAATGTCCTTAAGCTGTCCATACTTCAGCGCATCACTCAGCTGAGCGTTCAGCGCCTCAGCACGTATGGACACTTTTATTCAACCTGTCCATATAGACATGTGACCGCACGAATCAGAGAAACAGACGCCGCTCACATGTCTATATGGACAGGTTTGTCCCGTGCCAGAACGCCCGACATCCGCGTTCCGCCTTTTCATTCCTCCCGCACACCTCAGTTCGACCGTTGAAAGGAGCCCCTCGTGTATCCACATATATGCCCCGCGTCCGTTCAGGTCCCTGATCTCGAGACCTTGATCCAGAAGGCGAAGAGCTTAATCTCTCGCGCCAAATCCCCCGCGACCCTCAAGGCGTACCGAAACGACTGGCGCGATTTCGAATCCTGGTGCCGCGCCCACAATCTGCCATCGCTTCCTTCAACGCCAGAAATTGTTGTTCTCTATGTCTCGGATCTCGCGTCAACGCACGCTGTCTCAACAATCACACGGCGTCTGACTTCGATCACCAAGGCGCACCAGGCTGCCGGTTTTGAGGACTCACCTGCATCGTCCCGTCACTTCGTGGTCGGCGAAACCCTGAAAGGAATTCGCCGCGTGCTCGGCACTGAACAGAAAGGTAAGGCCCCACTCCTGACAGCTGACGTTCGCAGCATCGTTGCTTCCAGTCCGGATTCCGTACTTGGATGTCGTGACAATGCCCTCGTTCTTGTGGCTTTTGCCGGCGCGTTTCGCCGTTCGGAGGTTGCACAGATGCGCGTCTCTGATCTCTCGTTCAATGAACATGGAGTGGTGGTGAGCCTCCATTACTCAAAGACTGACCCGGAAGGTGCGTGCAGGAAGGTCGGAATTCCGTTCTCCGAGAATCGCGGAACTTGCCCGGTTCGGGCTTTGCGGGCATGGCTGGAAACAGCGAAGGCCACCGACGGTCCGGTCTTCCGTCGCGTCGACCGCAACGGTTTCGCTTCCCGGCGCGGCCTTCACAAAGACTCAATTGGCAAGATCCTGAAGCGTGCCGCGGCGCGTGCCGGCATGAATACCGCTCCTCTCGGCGGGCATTCGCTCCGTGCCGGCTGCGTTACCCAGGCGGCGATGAACGGTGTTCGCGAGTTCATCATCATGAAGCAGACCGGCCACAAAACGGTCGCGACACTGCGGCGCTACATCCGCTCTGGCGAGATATTCCGCGAGAATGCGGCCGCCGGTCTCGGGATCTGAGCGCAGGAAAGTTTCCGAAATTGGATCTCACTGCCCGGGAAAATTCATTTCCCGGGCAGTGAAAACTCCGCTTTTGCCGCCGCCGGATCCTCGAAGGCCATCCCAATCTCCGCCCTCGTTCCCGCCTTGATTGCCTCGACAACTACTCATCTGATCCCTCAATTGGAGTCTCTCCGTGACATTCAGTCCCGAACAGGACCGGGTCATTGCGACCTGTCCGCACTGACTTCTGCGCCAGTTCCCCGCCGCAACTTCGAACCAATGCCGTCGCTGCGGCCGCTCACTGAACCCAAATTGCCTCGTCCTTCCACTCGCACGAGACGGAAGGAAGACCGATCCGGTCTGCATTCTGCATCAGGTCGGCAGCCGGATTCGCCACCTGAGAATCCGCGCCGGCTACACCCAGGCAGCACTCGCCGAGGCGCTCAGGACCGACCGGACGTACATCTCCCGGATCGAAACCACGCGGACCATTCCAACTTTGTGCACTCTCGTCCGCATGGCGGACGCCCTCCGGCTCGAACCTGCAAACCTCTTTGCGGCGCTCTTCGCGTGAATTCCTGGCCAGAGTTCTGTGTCTGTGTGGTCACGCTTGTCGTCCTTGGACGCACGCACCAGTGCACTTGCTGGAGCAGAATGGGAGGGATCGTTCGACGCAAAGGCGAGCAGAAAAGAGACTCCATGGACCAAGACAAGGAAGACATAAGGTTCGAAGTCGACGAGGAAACCGAGGACCGCGAAGAAGAATTTTCAGACGAACTAGCCAACGAGATGCTCGGCACTGCAACCGGCCGGACCACAGAAAGGGACGTAGAATTCAATCCGGACGAGTTTGACTGGGCCAGCGCCCCAGTGACCCGAAGCCTCGAGCCGGAGGAAGATCTTGCCCGAAATGGACCTGATCCTCGACAACATCGACTTTCTCTAACCTTCAACTCAGGGCCGGAGCGGACTTCCTCATGGCGGAATGCAGCACCGCTTTGATAGCTGAAATCTGCATGGAAATTCTGCCCGATTCCGTCCGTCAGCTAGGAGAACAGTGGCTTGATCTTAAGATTCCGCTCGGGATCTGGGTCACCTTTGAAGTGAGTGTCAGATCGCAATCCTGCTCGTAACGAGATCCGAAGTGGAAAGCTTGTACAGCTGGCGGATGGTCTTGGGGCTGCTCGTTCTCTCAGAGATTGCTCATCATCCGGGTGTATTGGGCGGTCAAGTCGCATCACCGATTGCGCCGTCTCCGGCATCAATCCGCCATCCAATGTGCGTCGCAACTGCCGCAATCCATCGGATACAAACGCTCTGGCGGTTGCCTTCATAGCGCTATCGATAACCAAATTGCGCGCCGCAAATAGGCGCCAAATGATGGCGATGCTACGCGACGGGATCGCCGCACGCCGACCCCCTCCCACCGCCCACCTGCCGCGAAGGAACGTTCCAATGATCTATTCCATACGTATTTACAACGTCAATTCGGTCCATGTTGGTCCGTTCGTTACTTCCGTCCGCCATGGCGGACTGTACCGGGAGCTTGCTCAGCAACTGCATTTTGGGTATATCGGATGCGACCTTCTGTCGAGCAATGCCTCATCCGACCGGTTTCTGCTGCTGGAGTTTTGGCAATTGGCGGCGGCATTTAGCGCAGCTCAACAACCTCCTGAGACGAAAGTGCTGGCGTCATTTCTCCGCAAGCTTGCAACCAGCTGCGAAGACCTCGGAGTCTTTGGATTCCTCCCTCCGCGGAATCTGGGCATTGACTCAGTTCCTGAAAACAGGCCGCCGCTGGTCCAGAAGAGGAGTTGACCCGCTGAGTCGAACTTCAAAGTCGTCAGCACTCCGCCAACGAATGCGTGTGCACGATGAAGCCGTCAGCCGGAGGCCCAGAAGTTTCGCTTGGCCCTTAGGTGAATATTGCAATACTGTTGCCGAACATCGAGCTGTCGCCGGGGTGCCAGAACGTTAATTCACCTTTATGCCCAAAGCCTTGTAGTCTGAGCATATCGTCACGTGGCTCACGCGGACGCCGCGATTCGACAGCAGGCCCTGCATCTCACGTGAGGACGGCGGTGCCTCGCAACTGAGGCCACCAATGATGGATTTGATTTCATGGTGTCTAGCCGACTGCCTAGAAGCACGTGTTCCATTCTTAACAGTAAGAGACGGGTTGCCGGTGTATCCGAATCGCGCCGCCGCTGGGAATGGCTTGGCGATCACAGTAGAAATTTTGTCCGCCTCCCAGATCCCCACATCAAGCCAGTTGGCAAGTGTCTGATACCTGATCTTCCGCATCTTCGCTTTAAAAGCGCTCTTGATTGCGGCTCTTTGCCGCCAAGCGCTCAGCGCCGGTCTGCACTTTCTCCCCATTCGATCAATCGCTGTTAATACATCCTGGCGCGAAGCTCCATTCAGTTTCAAAAGCTCGGCATAAATCAGAGCTGCCCTGTTCCTAAGGCCCTCGTCAAATCCGCCCTGGCGCAGCCCCAGCAGGGTTTCAAAAGCAGCAAGCGTGTTCTGCCTCCCAACTTTCCAGCCTTTTCTCCTTTGCGGAAATTTCGCCCGGGCCTCTGATTGTCCATTTCTACTTGAACGTCGCACCCTTTCTGGTTTCACACCAAGAAGATTGCCAAGTTCCTTGAGAGTGTAGCTGGGAGGTGCCGAATTCTTATACTTCAGAACCTTCCACCGAACGGTCGCTTCTTGATCGTTGCGCCAAGAGCCAGGAACTCGAATATGCCGGGCCCCATCCGTTGCACCAATGTCGGCCCCCAAGTAAGCCAGTTGCTGGCCAATCGCCTTATTGACCCTCACATAGAGTTGATAGTGATCATTCCGATTATCCATCCACGCGCCAACATGGGCCCTACTTGAATCATTCGGATCATGCAGGAGCCACAGAAGCCACAGCCCGTGTCCACCATCCACAAGAATCGAAGGTCGTGGCAACTTTCTCTGCTTGATCAGTGTCTTGATTTCTGGAATCACGCTCTTTAGGCTCAGGCCTTTGTTGTAAAAGTCGAGATCGCAGTAGCATGCGCAGAGAAATCGCAGAGTATCGTTCCTATGTTGTGGGTGCCCCTTTGACCCATTTACACCCCTGTTGTGCCGATAGGCGGCATTCAATGAGACTAACGAGTCCCGGACTAATTCATGTTTGATGCCCGGGAATAAACGCCCAAGCGCATCGGCTCGAATTGCGCACTTTGGCCAGAGATCTTCTCCATCGGTCACCGAGAACGATACATAACCGTTGTGTCTGTGGAGAAGCCTAATTGGGTCGAGTTGGGGACCATCCAGAACCACTTGTTGCTGAACGTCAGGTTTGACAGGCGAATTCGCAGTTCCATTCCAACCGCGCCGTCGCGGGCATTCTTTCGGCCGACATATTTTGGGTGCGCTGTCCAGCCCATCTTTTCTGCTCTTGATTTTCGGAAGTTGCTGTCCAGCTTCTTTGCCGTCCTTGCCACAATTCCGTCGCGTGTTTGACGCCGAGTTGTCAGCTGACTTGAAGCACATTTGCTGGCTTCGCTATTGCTTGTCTAGCGCAGGAATTGTCCCGGCTTCGATAATTTCGTCGATGGTATCTTCCCGCAGCCGCACAGAGCGGCCTAACTTTACGTATTGGATTCTTCGTGCCCAAATCCAAGATCGAATTGTTGCTGGGCGTAGGCCCAAGCGATCTGCGGCCTGCATGACGGTCAGTAGTTTCATCGCACTTCCAATAGGCCAACGCGTATTCGAATGCTGCGTTCGTTGTTCCTATATGGATGTTAGTAAAACCCGACATGTCCTATATACTTGACTCCCCCAAAAGTCCAGACTAGGATTGGGCTGTGAGTCAACTGGTTATTCGCAGAAGCTCGGGAAATTGCGAGAATTTGACAGCTGATTGTGCGCGTCGAATTTTGGAAAAATCTCGCTGGCATGGTGCACCAGCTTGCCCATTTTGCGGAAACACGGATCCTATCTACAAACGACACATAGTTGGGTACTTTCGATGCCCAACTTGCAAAACGGATTTCACTGTCCGAACGAGAACGCTAATGGAGCGTTCCCACGTAAGTCTAGAAAAGTGGATCCAGGCCACATACCTATGGATTGACACGCCCCCAGAATTCAGACGGCTGGGGGGCCAATTGTCTTCCGTTCGACTCGCGCTAGAGATCGGCGTGACTCAGAAGACATCCCTGTACATGATTGATCGAATCAGCGCATCCCGGATTGGTCGCTTTCGTCGTGACCAAAACGATTTCTTGTTCAAGGTGGCCCCAGCTCTGGCCCTCAATAAAACTGGAGTTCCTCGACCGTGATACCGCTAGACGAGGTACCAATGAAAGTAGGTAAGTACTATGGGCGTGTTCCTTCGCGGCAACATCTGGTGGTATGAGTTTGTTTTTCATGGACAGCGCATCCGCGTCTCCACTGGCAGCAAGTCGAAGACGCTGGCGATTAAGGCGGAAAGGAAACGCAGACAAGCATTAGAAGAGTCGGCCAACGGTGTCCACACCACCCGGCGTCCATTGCTCTTCTCGACAGCATCAAGGGAATGGATGGCTGCCAATCAGGCACGTTGGAGCAAGTCCAATGTCTCAATTCAAGAGTTCAACCTGAAGCACCTTTCCGGCTCATTCAAATCCATGCTTTTGGCCGATATATCACCTGCGCACATTGGGAGGTACCAGTCCAAGCGACAGCAGGAGAAAGCATCCAATAGGACCATCAACATGGAGGTTGGTACGCTCCGGATGATTCTTAAGTCAGCACGGTTATGGGCGGCTCTGGCGCAAGACGTGAAGATGCTGCCGGAACGCCGGGAGGTCGGTAAGGCGCTAACAGATGAGGAGGAGGCACGGCTTCTTCAGGCCTGCAGCAATAGTCCAAGCCCGAGCCTCTACCCCGTAGTCGTCATCTTCTGCAACACGGGACTGCGAAACGCAGAACTGCGATGTGCGCGGTGGGGACAAGTGGATTTCATAAAAGCGGAGTTCCAGGTGGGGAAGTCCAAAACTGAAGGAGGTGCAGGCCGCATAATCCCTTTGAATCTCTTCGCACTCAAAGCGTTCCAACTTTGGCGCGCTCGCTGGCTCAAGGCAAGGCCCGATGATTTCGTTTTTCCGAGCGAGAAGTTACGGTTCAAAGGCGAGGGAGCGGTAGAGAAGGGAATCATGACCCCTTACGACACCGATCTCAGTAGGCCTGTCGGGTCGTGGAAGAAAGCGTGGAGCAGTGCAACTAAAATGGCAAAGGTTAAATGCCGCATCCACGACCTTCGTCATCACTTCATTACCGGTTTGGCGCATACGGCAGCCCTAGACACCGTCATACAAGGCATAAGCGGTCACCAGAGTCGGAAAATGATGGATCTCTACAGCCACGCCAAGTCAGAGGCGATGCGCAATGCAGTCGAACAGCTTGCGACTGGGAAACCGGCATTATTGCAGTAGGCATTTGTCATAGAGCGACTGAAAGCAGCGGTTGAGTCGCTATCCCCACAAATTCCCCCACAATGGAGATTTATTGGACTTCGCATTCTCCTCTAAGTCTATGATTCTAAATGGTCGGGACGGGCAGATTTGAACTGCCGACCCCTCGCACCCCAAGCGAGTGCTCTACCAGGCTGAGCCACGTCCCGACACAATCGAGCCGGCTCGGTGGGAGCCGGCTTTTGGGGTCCAAATCAGTTTACACCACCCAGGCTTGATGCGCCCGCCCACGCGGAATCGGCGGCTGCAGCGTATGTCATTGCGAAGGCGGAACAAACTCCTTGGGCATTGCCGACCCGGCGCCGAAAAAGAACTCTTCCATCTGTTCCACAAGAAAGGATTGCGCCTGCGGGGTCCAGGGCTGCAAGCGGTACTCGTTCAGCAGCATCTTTTGCCGCTCTCCCCACTCTGCCCAGGCTGCCTTCGAGACGTTCTTGAATATTTTTTGACCAAACTCCGAGTCGAACGGAGGCTCATCAAGGCCTTCCATCTCTTTCTTGTTCCGCACGCAAAAAACCATATGTGCCATCTCTGATGTACTCCTGAATCCCATTGTATTGGATGCCAGACGGCGAGCTTCTCGGCCGCATTGCATTCACCCCGCCGTGGCAGTCTATCCTGTGCTGGTATGTGCGGCCGATTCGCCCGTCGATCTACGCAGCAGGTCCTCGCCGACTGGTTCGGCGTCGAACTGGAGGACATGCCCTGGTTCGCGCCAACCTACAACGCCGCGCCGCAAAGCGTTCAGCCCGTGGTGCGCTTGAATCGCGATTCGGGCAAGCGGGAGTTTGCCCTGCTTCGCTGGGGCCTGGTGCCCTTCTGGGCCAAGGACGCCAAGCCGGCTTACACCACCATCAATGCGCGCGCCGAGGAAGCCGCTCAAAGGCCCGCCTTTCGTGAAGCCCTGAAACAACGCCGCTGCCTGGTGCCCGCCGATGCCTTCTACGAGTGGCAGCGCCCCGATCCGACTCTGGATGCAAAGACCAAGCACCCCTTTGCCATCGCGCTCCAAAGTGGCGAGCCCTATGCCCTTGCCGGTCTGTGGGAGCGCTGGCGGCCTAAAGAGGGCGAGCCCCTGGAGACCTTCACCATCCTCACCACAGATCCCAACGAGCTGATGGAGCCCATCCATAATCGGATGCCGGTGATTCTTGAGCCGCGCGACTACGATCGTTGGCTCGACCCCGGCGACCCGTCCCACCCGCCCGTGGATTTGCTTCGTCCCTTCCCCGCCGAAAAAATGCTCTCCTGGCCGGTGAGCGCGCGAGTGGGAAATGTGCGCAACGACGATGCTCAGTTACTTGCCAATGCCCAATCACAGGACGAGGGCGGATTTTGCTTGACAATCCTGTGAGACGGGGCTTTTCTTATCTCGTCTCAAGTCCTGTGCGCACCAACAATCGAAACTAGCCATCCAGGCGCAGTGCCGTCGCCGCGTGGCGCCCTTTTTGTACCGCGATGAATTTTCACATCAAAGGAGATACCGTGTCCGACCCTACTCCGTTTGAACCAGTCCAACCGCCGCCGCCATCCGCGCCTCTTCAAACAGGTCTCTCTGACACCGCCGCCGGCGCGCTCGCTTACTTTACATTTATCCCGGCGCTGATTTTCCTGCTCGTGGAACCCTATAACAAGAGCCCCTTCGTGCGCTTCCACGCCTGGCAGTCGATTCTGTTGAGCATTGCGGCTTTCGTCATCAGCCTGGTCCTGGGAATTTGCCTGGGAGTGACCCTGATCTTCCTTCCATATTCCATGCATTACATGCTTTGGAGGCTGATCGATTTGGCCTGGTTGATCGTGTGGCTTTTGTGCGTGGTCAACGCCTTTAACGGGAAGCGCTACAAGCTGCCCGTCATCGGTGCTCTGGCTGAGAAGCAGGCCGGCGTCTAGAGCGCTTTCCAACGCGGGGCGCCCCACTCTTTCGCTTCTTTCCTGGCGAAAGGGTGGGAAACCGCGAACCTGAATGGGCAGGTTGTTGAGCTCTACCGCCGCCGGCCCTTCTTCCCAAGCTTCTTTCTCGCTTTGAATGAACGCCCCGGTGCGCTCGTAGCCTTCTTTTTCTTCGGCGGGTGGCCCACCCTCTGAATCACCACAAAGCTGGGTGCCCCATCCTTTCGCTTTTTTCTGGCGAAAGGGTGGGAGACCACGAACCTCAACGGGCTAGTTCCTGAGCTCTACCGCCGCCGGCCCTTCTTCCCAAGCTTCTTTCTCGCTTTGAATGAACGCCCCGGTGCGCTCGTAGCCTTCTTTTTCTTCGCCTTCGGGTGGGATTTCGGAACTTTCTTTCCGGTCAACGAAATCCCCTCTTCCACAACCGAGAACTGCAGCCTGCGTTCCTGCACCAGGATGCGATCCAGAATCACCTGCACCCTATCTCCTGCGCGGAACCGCCGCCCCGTGCGCTCGCCGATAATTTCATGCGTGTTCTCACGCCAGGTGTAGCGGTCGTCGCGCAGCGAGTCGATAGGCACCAGCCCCTCGACGAACAGATCGGTCAGCTCTACAAAGAGCCCGAACTTCGCCGGATTCAGCACCAGCGCCGCAAACTCCTCGCCTACGCGGTCCTGCATAAAGCGGACCTTCTTCCACTCCACCAGTTCCCGCTCAGCTTCGGCGGCGCGGCGCTCTGTAAGGCTGGTTTCCTCCGCAATCTGCGCCAGCTCCGCCTCGGAAATCGGCGGCTCTAATAAATGACTGTCATCCTGAGCGAATCCTGGGCGCAGCGAAGGGTGAGTCGAAGGAGCTGCGGTTTTTGCTCTCAACCCTCCCCCGGAGCTGGAGCCAACCAACCCTTCATTCGTGTGCGTCCAGGGCGAATCATGACGCCCCCGCGCCACATCCCCTTGCGCGCGAATTCCTCTCCTCAGCAGCGCCTTCGCGATGCGATGCACAATCAGATCCGGGTACCGGCGAATGGGCGAGGTGAAGTGAGTGTACGTGGGAGCCGCCAGCGCAAAATGCCCCTCGTTGATCTCCGAGTAGCGCGCCTGCTTCAACGAACGCAACATCAGGTAACTTAAAATGCGCTCCTCCGGTTTGCCCTCGATCTTCGCCGCCAGCTTTTGATACATGCGCGGTGTGACGGGAATATCTTCCGGCACCTCGTGCATGCGTGGATTGCGCCCTCGTCCGTGTGCGTCCCGCCGCTCCCCGCGGGTTTGCATGCGTTTCACCGGCAGCGCCCCCAGTCCCAGTGAGTATCCAAATGCGGCCGCCAGTTCCTCGAATTGGACCACCCTGCGCGGCTCGGGCTTTTCATGGATTCGATAAATCGACGGCACGCCCAGGTCTTCCAACCACGTAGCCACGCATTCGTTGGCCGCCAGCATAAATTCCTCAATGAGCCGGTTCGCCCACGTACGCTCGGACTTGGTCACTCCGCGCATTTGCCCTTGCTCGTCAAATTCAATCACCGGCTCCGGCAGGTCGAAGTCGATGCTGCCTCGCTCTTCGCGCCGCTTGTTCATCAGCCCCGCAAGCGTGCGCATGCGTTCGAAGCCCGCAGTCAGGGCCGCAAAGCGCGCACGTGTCTCAACATCGCCCTCCAGAATCGCATGCACCTCCGTGTAGGTCATCCGAGCCGCCGAGCGGATCACGCCCTCGACAATTTCATAGCTCTCAATGCGCCCCTCCGCGTCCAGTTGCAGGATGCAGCTCAACACCAACCGGTCTTCGCCGGGACGCAAGCTGCAAATGCCGCTCGAAAGCTCCTGCGGCAGCATGGGAATCGCGCGATCGGGGAAGTAAACACTGGTTCCCCGTAGCCGCGCCTCCAGGTCGAGATCGGTCGAGGCGCGCACATACTCGGCCACGTCTGCAATGTGAACCTGCAATTCGTAGCCGCCGCCCGCCTTCTCGGTCACCAGCACCGCATCGTCAAAATCCCGCGCCGTCTCGCCATCGATCGTCACAATCGGCAACGATCGAAAATCCCGCCGGTTCTGAGCCACATCCTCGTCCAAATGCGCCACGCTGCGCGCCTCGGCCAGCACATTCTCCGGAAAGACCCGCGGCAACTGGTGCTTGCGGATCATCATCTCCACATCCACGCCAAAGTCGTCGGGATCGCCCAACACCTCGATCACCCTGCCCAGCGGAGGCCGCGTCGGCGTGGGCCAACTGGTAATCTCCACATCCACCACCAGCCCCTCCAGGCTCTTGTGCGCCTCGGCTTGAGTAGCCTCGCTACCCAGTACCCGGTGCGGCGAGGCATCGCCGGCTGCCGGCAGTTCCTTTCCTTCTGGAATGAGAATGTGCTGCGTCATCCTCTCGTCGAAGGGCACAACCGTGTTGTAACCCGGCGTCCGGTCAGTGCGCTCATAGTGAAAAACGCCCACGACGGTTGGGTTGCGCCGCTCCAGCACTCGCACAATGCGGCCCATGCGGCGCCCATCGGCCTTGGGAGGCTCCACTTCCACCAGCACCTGGTCGCCCTGCATGGCGCCGTTGATTTCGTTCGGCGGAACGAAAATATCGTCCTGCCCTACGGCCTGCCGCGGATTGGGGCGCACAAACCCGTAGCCGTCGCGATGCAGGTCCAGGCGTCCGGCGGCAAGATTTTCGCGCGTGCCAACCGGCCGCGGAATGCTCCAATGCTCCCGGTCCAGCTTGGCAAGCTCTCCGCGAACAGTCAACCGGGCCAGTTGTTCCAGCAGCAAACGGCGTTCCCGGCCGCCTCCCAGTCCCAGTTCCCGCACCAGTTGTTTGTATCCGGCTTTTTGACCGGCAGAGCGGGCAACCCGCGCCACCAGTTCACGATCGGTCATATGTCAAGAGTACAGCGCTCTTCATGTTGCGGGTGAGGGCGTCCCCCGACTCCCAGGGCAATCGCATGAACGGCCTGTCGCCGATGAGCCGTCCTTCGGCCTGCCCCTTCCGCGCCTCTGATGCCATTTGCAGAAAATTACCTTCCGTTGTTGCATACTGGGAAGGCAATCGATTGTGTTTCAGGGGCAGGAAAACGGGTGAAAAATCTGAACCCCACCCCCCCCTCAGTTTTTTCCAATTTTTTCATCCCAACAATTATCGTAACGCGCTAAGGATGAACGATTTACAATTTCAGCCTATTAATCAACGAGTAACATCAAGCCTTCGATTTCGGCCATTTTCGAGCCAAAAAGTGCCGTCTTTTGCCTTACAGGCTGTGACCTCGCAGGCGTCGAATAGCCTTTCATGCGGTTGCCATGCCGCGAATCACGAGGCGGCAACTCGTCCGAAAGGAAATGCGTCTGCAACCAGCCGGCCGTTGGTCGGCTAAAATCAACTGCAGTGGCCAAATTCTCAATGCCTCACGTATTACAATTGGCCGCATATACAATTCTGCGGAACACCCGGAGCCTCGTCCTGGGTGGCCGCAAGCAAGGCAGCCTGCGAACTTGCGCCGGCAAGCCGGAGATTCTAGGAATCAGGGCCCGGGACGGGGTTGCATGCGCAACCCAGCCTCCGAGGAAAGGAAATCAATACCGTGAGCGCTATGTGGAAACCCAACCAATCCGGTTCAGTGACCCCCAACTTTAACTTGGAGCCCGTGCGGTCGCCATTGCCACCCGCAGTTCCCGCAGCGCCCGAGTCCGCGCGCGCACGCACCCTGCCAACGGCCGGCGATCAGGCCACGATCGGCAAGGGACTGGTCATCAAGGGCGAAATTTCCGGCTCCGATTCCCTCTTTATCGACGGCAAGGTCGAAGGCAGCATCAATCTTCCCGGAAACCGCGTCACCGTCGGTGTCAACGGTCAGGTCAACGCCAACGTGGCGGTATGCATCAGCGCTCGCGAAATCGTGGTTATGGGCAAGATTCACGGCAACGTGTCGGCCACCGATCGCGTAGACATTCGCTCTGAAGGCGCGCTCACTGGAGATGTCACCGCGGCGCGCATCAGCATTGAGGATGGGGCCTTCTTCAAGGGCGGAATCGATATCCGCAAGTCGGAGCCCGCCCCCCCGATGCCCACAATCAAGGCCACTGTGCCACCGGAAATCCTGAAGCCCACGTCCTAGCCCGGTGTTGTGTCTAAGAAATTCGCGCCAAGGAACATCCGGGGTGGTCACCTTCATCGCGTTGGCTATCTAGCCAACCGCGAGAGGTGACACGTGTTCCTGTACACTGTTCTCGCTATGAGTTGCCTTTTCTGCAAAATTGTCGATGGAACCATTCCTTCGACCTCAGTCTTCGAGGACGACGTGTGCTACGCATTTGCGGACATCCATCCGCAGGCGCCCGTGCACGTGCTGGTGGCGCCGCGCAAACACATTGTCTCCATGGCAGATGCCACTCAGGATGACCGGTCGGTACTCGGTCACCTGCTGTGGGCCGCGGCAGAGATTGCCCGCACCAAGGGGCTGCCCAAGGGCTACCGTGTGGTGCTGAATACGGGCCAGGACGGCGGGCAGACCGTAGATCACCTGCACGTCCATCTTTTGGGCGGCCGACCGCTCAGTTGGCCTCCAGGGTAGACTGATAGGCTCCATCGCAGGCCCATTTTCGGTTGCCAAAAGGGAAAGGCGCTCTCGTTATGGGAGCGCCTTTTTGTTCTAACGCGATTTGACTGCTTCACACCGGCTGTTGCATGTGGTCTTCTTCTTCTTCCACGCCGTAGCGGCGAAGCAGGTTGGGCAGGCTTTGTGAAAAGGCCGAGCGTGGCATCACCGTGTCGCAACCGGCTTCGATAGCCTTGGCCTTCAACTCGCCCTGCAGGTGGTTGAGGAAGCCAATGATCGATGTGGCCTTCTTTAACTTGGTCTTGAGCTTGGGGATGAGCGAAATGGGCTTGGCGTTCAGATTGTTGAGATCAAAGACTACCAGCGTAGGCCTCTCGGCTTCCGGCAGGTCGGTTATCCTGGCCACCGACTCCTTGTCCCCCTTCACAAACTCCACCTTCACACCCAGCTTGCGAGCCGTCTCCTGAATTTTGGCAAGGAAGAACAGGTCCTCAATGAAGCAGAAGATGCGCGTGGGAGCATCCTCCCGAACGGGAACAGTCGGAGAGGGCGTAAAGTTGTCCTGATAATGTCCGCCATGGCCGTTGCTGGTGATTTGAATGGTGGAAGGGGGACCGTCGGCAATATTGCCGTTGGCGATACGGTAGCTGTGGTCCATGGGGCCCACAAACTCCCTTGGGCCTCGTTGCTTGCCCTTGCGCTTGCCCTGTGGGGGCGCCGATACGCTGTTTCCAGGCTGCGCGGCGGTCGCCGAGCCCTTTTGGAAGAATTTCTTTTTCTTCCGCCCCTGTCCTTGTCCCTGACTTGGATGCTGTCCCTGATGCGAGTTTGAATGCGCCTGATGAGCAGGAGCAGTCTTGCGTTGGACAACGGGCGCCTGCGGCTGCACCGGAGGTTGCGGCACTTCGGGCTGTTGTGCCGGCGACGGTTGTGCCTGCATTTGTTGCGCCTGGAGTGCGCCTGGCTGGCTGCTTTTGTTCTTGCGGCGGCGCCGGCGGCGCCGATGCCCCTGCGACTGTCCCTGGCCGTTGGCCGGGACCGGTCCCAGCTCAGGCTGAGGCTGCGTCGATTCTGTCGTCATGAGTTTACTTCCTGGCACTGCGCTGTATTGTGCATTGTTCTTCTAAGTGAATCTGTTTTCCTGCCCCGGTGTTTGCCTTCACTCGCTGATGACCCAGCCTTGCCCCTGCCGCAGGTCCCTCGTCCGCCGGTTTGGCTGTGATGTAGGGCGCGATCCTTGGCGTTGGCGGTCAATACATAATTGGAACTCGGGCAAGTTGCCTGGAGCCACGCTCCAAACGCAATTTGCCATGATTCCCAAGAACCCTGCCGCCAAGTACACAGAAACCCGTTCGAGTTCCATCCGGATGTCAGGATCGGTACGATGCGGCCAGAGCTTTCCTCAGGTGATGCCATCCCCTACGGGAGCGTTCGCCACTTCCAGTCTGTAAAGATTGAACCGGTTAGCGAAGTTTCCTTGCTCGGCGGCGAGCTTGCTCTGCCCGCGTACGGGTGGCCCGCGTCAGCC
Source organism: Acidobacteriaceae bacterium (assembly GCA_003151985.1). GTDB lineage: Bacteria > Acidobacteriota > Terriglobia > Terriglobales > Acidobacteriaceae > Telmatobacter. The sequence continues at coordinate 8,396 of PLZC01000344.1, read as the reverse complement.
GCTTGATAGGCAAGTCTGATAGTACAGTGAAGCGGTCCGGCTGGCAAGTAACCTTTTGTGGCAAAGTACCTCTGTTTGAACTGAAAGAATCCCCGCTTTGAAGTTGGATGCCGGCAAACACATTAAAAGCCACTCCAAACGGAGTGGCTTTTAATGTGTACTACGCTGGTCACTGGCCTCCCAGACAATTTGGTGGCCGGTGGTTTATCCACCGTGCCTCTTCAGACTTTCCCGACCGGTTCATCCCTTTTGAGGGCCGCTTCTTTGGCGGTTGCTCTTGTCGGGCGTCTGCTGTTCTTGGGCTGGCCGGACTTCTTTCCAGCAGCCTATTCATCACTGGCGCTTATCTAATAGCAATTAGCGGTCCAATCCAAGGATTGTTTGTCTTCAATGATTTGCGTTGTCTTGTCTGTCCCGGTTTTCTGCATTATGGGATGCCGAGCTTAGTAATAATGCAAAAAGCCATAGAAACCTGCCCACCCGCCCCGTTCGGGGGTCTATGGTCACCCACCCTTCCGCCAGAAAAAAGCGAAAGATGGGGCCCTCGGTTTTGTGGCCGGTCAAAGCGTGAGCCACCTTTCTTTACCGTTGGCATTTCGGGCAGAAATGCGTTCCCCTGCCCGAAACCACAATCCGCCGGATTGGAGCCTGGCATCGCCGGCATGGCTGGCCGGTTCGAAGATAAACACAGTGCTCGAGTTGGAAGAAGCCGGGGGCTCCATCGGCGTCGACGTAATCCGACACCGACGAGCCTCCCAGGCGGATAGCGTTCCCCAGTACTTCGCGCAAGGTCAACCGAAGTCGCTCGAGTTCGGCCCGGGTAAGCCGAAAGCACCTTCTTCTCGGCCGAATACCGGCGTGGAAAAGGCTTTCGTCAGCATAGATGTTGCCTACACCGGCAAGCAGGGCCTGGTTGAGCAGAGCGGCTTTGATGCTCAACCGCCTTCGATGGAACAGGGCGGCAAACTGGTCCGATCCGATGGTAAGCGGCTCCGCCCCCGGCCCGCTGAAGCCTGTGGCGCCGGTGAGATCCCGAAACTCCAGCCGTCCAAACCGACGCGGATCGACAAAACGCAACTCGTGCCCGCTGGCCAGCGAAAGGCGCGCGTGGGTGTGCCGGGCCAAAGCGTGGTCCGGAGTGGTGACAAGCAGCCGCCCTGTCATTCCGAGATGAACAATCCATTGAGCTTGCGGATCGGTGCCGGCCGCATTCCGGCGGGCTGCGCCTTGTGGGCCGGCGGCGGGTCCCAACTCGCAAACAATGTGTTTTCCAGTACGGTGAACGGCGAGGATGGTGCGGCCTTCCAGTCCCTTGGCCTGCTGCGCGGGTGGCGTTTTGAATGGCTCTGGATGGGAGGCGAACCACGTGAGAACGATACGATCGCCTGCCAGGCGGCTATGGACGCCACGAGCGATGGTTTCCACTTCAGGCAGTTCGGGCATCGGTCTATTGTAGTAGAGCAGAATTCAGAGAGGGGGGGACACTCCGGAGTCCGCAACCGCACGATATCAATGACCTAAGATTCCGTCGCCTCTTCTTCTTCCAGTTCCCGTGCCCGATAACCGCCCCATTTCTCCAAATAAACCAAACCCACGGAGAGTCCGATTACGAAGATTCCCACGGAGGAATACTCGAGAAGGCTGAGACGCAAGTCCTCATCCTCCGTCTGGTACACCACGTTTCCGTTGATATTGCGCGGAACAACCCGCGCTTGTTCGGGATCCGGCGACTGCGGCAAGGTGTCCATATAGTGGGTCGAGAGGACGGCAGAAAGCACCAAACCCGCCAAGCCTGGTAACAGGAACAATAGCGAACGAATCTAAGCGTGGATAACTTGGCGGCTTTCATGGGACTGACCTCTATCTGGTAAATTCACAGACAAGTCATGCTTCCTGCGATACAACTTGCGATCCCAATTCCAGACTTTTGCAATCTGCATAAGTAAGAACTTATGCCAACGGGATCGGGCCATTTGAGGAGGGCATCCAAGACGATCGTTCCGCCCCAACGTGTGCATGGTTCATACCAGGAGTGCGCTTTTCTCTGCACTTGAATGTATACGAAGCCATACGGAGTATAAGGCATATCTTACTTGACACGCCAGATAATTCATCTAATTTGAAGCCACTCAATGGTAACTATCTATTGCACTTCTGTTACGATCTCGATGCACTTACGTCACGCGATCGTGAGTTACTCCGTCCAGTCTAACTCTAGTTATCTTCGCTCGTCCTGGCTTCTGATTCGGTTGGCCTCGAAGCTGACGATCTTCCATTTGCCATGTTCATCCCGCACATAAACACGGGTGTACCGATAACTGCCCGACAACTCTCCCTCCGGAGTTGACCCGCTGACTACGGCAACCGAAGTGACCAGGGCAGTGGTTCCATAAAAGCGCACCTTGCGCTCTGAGAAACCGATGGAGGCGAAGCGAGTCCGGCCGGTGCGCAGGTTGGTCAGGGCCTGTTCCTTGGTCTGCAGAGTACCGGAGGAGGTGATTGCCATGTAGTCGTCGGCAAGCAGGCCGTCCATGACCGCGGTGTTTGCTTTCAGCGCGGCGTTGCGCCAGGCTTCTTCGAGCAAATCGATCTCGCGGCGGCTCTCATGCTTCTCTGAGCGGTGCATCTGGTAAGCGTGGAGGAAGGCGGAACACGCCGTAAGGGCGAGAACAACGGCGAGAGCGACCCTGCATCCCTTGCGTTTGGAGGAGTTTGTGAGGTAGCTATGCATAAACGTATCGGATGGTAGCTCCGAATCGGTCTGCCGGTCAATGATCTGGCTCACAGTTGTTCTGTGGCGGGAAGGATTTTTTCCTGAAAAGCCGCTCACCGTTCCAAACCGGGCTCACGGCCGATTGGACTGCTGCACAGGGTTATACGAGAGCAACCAGGTTTTCGACGCTCCGTTCCCGCATTTTCTGGTAAAGTCCGCCCACGGCGTGCTTCTTGAAGTGCTCTGTCTCGCGATGCGCCGCCAGGGCTTTCGCGTCCTGGTACTGCTCGTAGATGAGCACGGTGTCCAGGTCATCTTCCACATGGTGGGGAATGTAGCTGATGCACCCCGGCTCCTGCCGTGAGGCGGCCGCCAATATACGCAGGGATTCAACTACGTCGGCGCGATCTTGCGAGGCAAACTTCAGCCGGACGGCAAAGCTGATCATAAGGCGGCCTTTTCTTTCTGCCTTGGGCTTTCCAGCCGCAGGCGGTACCTCAAGTTTAGTTGTCCAGGCCCTTGAGAGCGGCGGCAAACTCCGGCAGCACCATGGTCTGGTCCCGATCCGGACCGGTGGAGACCATTCCGATTTTTGCTCCGCTCTCCTGCTCCTGAAACCGCAGATACTCCTGCGCCGCCCGTGGCAGCTTATCGAAATCCGTAATTCCCTCGGTCGACTCTCGCCAGCCCTTCAGCGTCGTGTAGACCGGTTTGATCTGTTCCAGCCCCTGAACGTCGGCCGGAATGGCGTCCGTCACCTGGCCGCCGATCTCGTAGCCGACGCAGATGGGAATCTCGGCCAGTTCGTCCAGCACGTCCAGCTTGGTAATCACCAGCCATTCCGCGCCATTCACCTGGTTGGAGTAGCGCAGCAGCGGAATATCCAGCCATCCGCAGCGCCTCGGCCGCCCGGTCACCGCTCCGTATTCGTTGCCGCGCGCCCGCAAGTGGTCGCCCACGGCATCGTGGATTTCTGTCGGGAACGGCCCTTCGCCGACCCGGGTCACGTAGGCCTTTGTCACGGAGATCACAGTGCCAATGGCGGTCGGTCCCACACCGGTTCCCGTGGCCGCCCCACCGGCGGTGGCCGACGACGAAGTAACAAACGGATAAGTCCCATGGTCAATGTCCAGCATGGTGCCCTGCGCCCCTTCGAACATCACGCTGCCGCCCTCGGCGAGGATCTTGTTCAGCAGCCTGCCGGTGTCGGTGACAAAGGGCCGAACTTCTTCGGCGGCCGCGGCATATTCGTCGTACATCCTGGCCGGATCCAGCGGGTCGGTCCCAAACAGGGCGCGAACAATGGCGTTCTTTTCGCCGCATGCTGCTTCGATGTGCGTCTTCAACAGGTCTGGCCGCAGCAGGTCCACGACCCGCAGCCCGCTCCGCGCCATTTTGTCTTCATAAGCCGGCCCAATGCCGCGGCTGGTGGTGCCGATCTTCTTCCGTCCCGGCGCGCTTTCCGCCGCCAACTCGATCATGCGGTGGTAGGGCAGAATCACCTGCGCCCGGTTTGAAACAAAAAGCTGGTCATCCACGGTCACGCCCAACCCACGCAGCTTGGCCACTTCTTTGAGGAAGGCAATCGGGTCCAGCACCACTCCGTTGCCGATGATGCCCTTGCATCCCGGCCGCAAGACGCCGCAGGGAATCAACTGCAACACGAACTTTTGCCCGCCGTGAATAACGGTGTGTCCGGCGTTATGCCCGCCGGCGTAGCGCGCCACGGCAGAGAACCGCTCGCTGAGCACGTCCACAATCTTGCCCTTGCCCTCGTCGCCCCATTGGGCGCCCAGCACTACCGCCGTCTTAGCTCGCATGTCTACTGTTTCCCCATCGTCCAAGAAGAAGTACCCCCGCCCGGCGTTCCAGCTCCGGAAGGAGGGATCGCACAATGCCTGGGTTGCAAACGAAAGCGCGACCGCCCGCGGCTCACGCCAATTCTGATGATAAACCCTGGGTAGGTAATGCCCGGGTGGGAGGGCGGACAAGGGCAGGGCAATCGCATCAACAGCCTGTCGCCGATGAGTCGCCTTTTGGGGCTGACCCGCTTCGCCCCTCCGATTCTCCGCCCTCTGGTGTCATTTGCCGAGAATTACCTTCTGTTGATGCATACTGGGGAGGCGATGGGATGTGGTTCAGGGGCAGGAAAACGGGTGAAAACGCGTACCCCACCCCCCCACTCCTTTTTTTCCAATTTTTTATCCCAACAATTCTCGTAACGCGCTTATGATGAACGACTTACAATTACGTCCTATTAATCAACTGGTAACACCAAACCTTCGATTTGGCGCACTTTCGAGCCAATAATGCCGTCTTTTGCCTTAAAAATGCCGACTATCGCTTGGGAAACGCTGCCCTCTCGCGTGTCCCGGTGAACCGGCTTCGCCCACAGGCTGTGACCTCGCAGGTGTGGAATAGCCGTTCATGCGATTGCCCTGCGGACAAGGGCCATCCAGGGGACCTCGAGCACAGTTCTCATCTCTATAGAATTCCGCGCAACTAACCAAGCCGGACCGGGTCTACGCTACTCTCCGCCTTCGGGCAGCGGACTGCCGTGAGCGCCCCCGGCAAGCGGATACATGGTACGAATCGCGGACCGCAGAAGAATCCTGATTCGCAAGGGTCTTTGGGTCTCGCGGCCCTGTGGGCTCCACTGTGAGGGACAATGAAATCCCCGAATTTCTCGCGCGCGTCTCTTCTGCCGTTTCGCGCGCCTCCCAACATCGCTCCCTGCCGCGATGCGGCGCAAGTTGCCGTATCGCACTCATGCAAACATCTCAAACCCCTGGGGATCGTGCTGCTGTTGATGCCTTTGACGCAGGCAAGCCTCTTCGCCCAGCAGGGATGGAACCAGGACAGCCAATACGGGCAGAATCAGTTTCCAGCCTATCCCCAACAGCAGCAGCCCTATGCCGGCCAAGGCCAATACTCCGGCAGCCAGTACCAGTACCAGTCCGGCCAATACCCCGATCCCGGCGAAGCCTACGATCAGTCCCAGCAACCCGCCCAGTTCTTCGCTCCGGAACAGCTCGAACAGCTGGTCGCGCCAATTGCGCTCTATCCTGACACGCTGATCGCCCAGATCCTGGCCGCAGCCACCTATCCGGCGCAGGTAGTGGCCGCCGACAATTGGCTTCGGGCCCTGGGTTACGCGTCCCCGGAGCAGATTGCGGCCGGAGCCAACTCTCAGACGACCTGGGACCCCAGCGTGAAGGCGCTCACCGCCTTTCCCCAGGTTCTGGCAATGATGGACCGGGACGTGCAGTGGGCCACCGGCCTCGGGAACGCCTACTACAACCAGCCCCAGGATGTGCTCCAAACCGTCCAGGTGCTTCGCCGGCGCGCCGAGGCCGCGGGGAACCTTCAGGACACTCCGCAGCAATCGGTCACTGAAAACCAGGGCTATATCCAGGTAGCCCCGGTGAACGAAACTGTCTACGTTCCTGCCTACAATCCCTGGCAGGTCTACGGTCAGCCGGTGTCGCCTTATCCGGGATTTTCGCTCCTGGATACAATCGGATCGGTTGCTTCATCATTGGTCGGGTCAGGCGCCGTTCGCTTCGGCGCCGGAGTTGCTCTGAACGCCTTCAGCGGCATGAGTTTCGGCTGGCTGGGCTGGGCGCTGGACTGGCTGACGCAGTCCGTCCTTTACCATGACTCGAATTACTACTCGCGCAGCACCTCTGTGGCCCACTGGGGTAACGGGCGGGGGGGCGGGCGATTCGACTCGGGCCGATTCGACAACAGGGGCGGGTTCGATCGCGGGCGAAACGGCTTCTATCCTTCACACGACGGTTTCGCGCACGTTGTCGGGGGTTACAACGGGGGGGACTTTTCCCGGTGGTCCAATCACAACTCCGGGAACTACGCCGGCAACCGACTTGCGGATCAGGGCCGCGGCTATGGAGCCTACTCGCCCAGCCGTCCCGTATCCCGGCCTATCTTGCCAAATCGGCCGCAATCCTACGCCCGCTCTTATGGATATGAGTCCGGATACGGGGCCGGAAACGGTTCTGGCTTCTACGGCAACTCGCAACAATTCCGGGGGCAATCCTGGACAGGCCGTCCGAGCGTTCCTCACTCATCGAATCCGCAGTACAACTGGCGCGCACAAGGACCGACCCAGCAGCGAGGAAATTTTGGACAGCATTCGTTTCGTGATAGCAGCACCTATTCAGGCTCGGGGGGCCGAGGATTTGGCGGGTCGTACCAGACGCAGCACTCAGGCGGATTCCATCTTTTCGGCGGGGGGCACAGCGGAGGGAGTTCCCATTACTCCTACCATGCTCCCAAGGCTCCCAGGGGTGGCGGCGGGGGAAGGCACTCGGGTGGCGGCGGACGGGTGTTTGGCGGCCATCATAACAGCGGGCACCACCATTAAGATCTGGTGGGGGTTTTTGACGCCCCGGCCCACCGGATCGCGAACTTGGGCGGGCCGACAATTTTTGCCAAGGCTACCATGCCGCTCTTGTTGGCAAGTTCATCGGCTTGGGAGGATACTGTCTCTATGGCAACGCAGCCCGCCTTCGACCATCCCGTCTCCGTCGAGCAATACCTCTCGACGGTCTACGAGCACGACTGCGAGTTTGTAGACGGGGTCATCGAGGGGCGCGACTTGGGCGAATTTGAACATGCGTATGTTCAGGGAATGTTGATCGGGTTGTTTCTGAAGAACCGGCAAGAGTGGGGAGTATATCCACTGCCCGAACAGCGGGTACAAACCCAAAGGACGCACTTCCGCGTTCCGGACGTGACCGTGTTGCGTGAGCGAACTCCTCGAGAGAGCATACTTACCCGGCCGCCCCTCCTTGTGATTGAAGTCCAGTCGCCTGAGAGCCCCTTGCGCCACACCGCTTTGAAGGCTGAAGAATATCGGACATTTGGGATCGAACATGTTTGGGTGATCGACCCGTACGCCCGCGTTGCTTATCGCGGAACGGCAAATGGCCTGGAACTCGCTCGCTCCGGCGAATTGGCGATTCCCGAAACGCCCATTCGCATCGTGCTTGCCGAGCTGTTTGCGGAGTTGGACCGGGTGTAATTCAGAACCACTTGAATTACGCGTTGATCGCCATCCCTTCGACCGCCCCATAAGCGTCAAGCAGCGACTCGGCAAGTGTTGGATGCGCGTGGATGGTGAACATCATCTCCTCGACTGTGCCTTCCAGTTCCATTACCGCGACCGCCTCGGCAACCAGTTCCGTAGCTTGCGGACCAATGATGTGTACGCCGAGAATTTCCCCGTATTTCGCATCCGACACGATCTTCACAAAGCCATCGTGGCTGCCAACAATCGTGGCCTTCGAGTTACCCGCAAAGGGGAATTTGCCCACCTTGACTTCATGGCCTTTTTCCCTGGCCTGAGCCTCCGTCAGCCCAACAGACCCGATTTGCGGCTCGGTATAGGTGCAGCCCGGGATGCGATCCCTGCGCACGGGACGGAAAGCGCGGCCGGCGATTTTGGCAACGGCCACCATGCCGCTCATCGCACCCACGTGGGCCAGTTGCGGCAGCCCGGCNNCGGTATTCACGTCGATGCCGCGCTTTTTGAAGAGCCGTGTCAGTTCCTTCGAAATCTCTTCGTCCTCGACCGGAACCACCCTGGGCAGGAACTCCAAAACAGTCACCTCGGAGCCAAACGTGCGGAAGATTGACGCGAACTCCATGCCCACCGCGCCCG
>PLZC01000397.1:19052-19539 GCA_003151985.1 Acidobacteriaceae bacterium | reverse complement strand
CACTGTCGTAGAGATGATGAAATCCCGCGTAGGCATCGGCCTGCAAAGCACCCTTGAAGCTCTTCAGATGCAATCTTGGATGCTCACCCTTGCGATCCGGCGAGTAAGCGAACCAGACGGCTGGCGGGGTGTTTTCGCCTGCAGCCCGTTCATCGCGAACATAAGTCCAGAGGCGTCCGGTCTTGGTCTTCCCGTTTCCCGGAGCGAGCACCGGAACCGGTGTATCGTCGGCATGAATTTTGCTTGCGGATAGAACATGTCTGCGCAATGCATCGACCAAAGGTGCGAGTAACTCGCTGGCCGCACCTACCCAGCCGGCCAGCGTGGAGTCCTGGATATATCGTTCACAGTGCACCTCTGGCCAAATCGCCATGGCCTCTCGCGCGCGCGGGCCAGACCAAAACCGCACTCCCATGACCCGGACCTCGCCTCTTCCTGGCACCCCTCCTCCTTAAAGGAGGTCAAGCTCGAACTGGGTTCTCCGTCC
>PLZC01000397.1:0-19018 GCA_003151985.1 Acidobacteriaceae bacterium | reverse complement strand
TTATGACGTTAAGGAACCAGTTTTGGCCTCGAAATCCTCGGCCTAGTATAGGGTGAATCTCCTAGATAGGTGAATTTCTGTGTACCAATATGCCAACATGTAAGCACTTGCCAATTACTATGTAGTTAACTTGCTGGCTTCCTGTCACCGGATCTGTCCTGTAGAAGCCCGTCTCGATTACCTGACCGGCATCTGTGTTCCATCGGCCGTCATCCCTTGACCATAATCGGGCCGTGATCCCTCTTCTTGTTCATGCCTGAGAGGTGAACCTGGATGGTGATGACTCTGATTTTCAGAGTCTGGTCGGTACTTCGCGCGGCGGATCGGAACCTAACTCCCTTCGTTGCTGCGCGGGATTCACCGCGGCCCTCACGGCCGCTCTGTCCTGCCAGCCCAAAACCCTCTGTCGAATCCAAAGTTGATTACCGGGACCGGGCATCGGGTCTCGTACGCCGCTATCATCGTTCTGCTCTTCGCCCGGCGCCTGTGGAGAATGGCCCTCTTTGACGCCGCGCGGCTTCATCGCTTCATCGCGGCCCTTGCGGCCGCTCCCTCCTTCCAACCCCAAAAACCCTCGCGCACGCGCCGGAAGCCCTGCTTTTCTAAGCCATGAAAATAGTTCATTTCGGCCTCGATTTGGCCGTCCGGATTCCTGGCCGAATTTGCAGCGAAAGGTAGGGAATCCCGGGATTCCCTACCTAGCATTGCAACTTATGACTGGGATTTGGGGTATGGTGGGGGGCATCATGCGGGCGATCCCTTCTATCACCGCCGAATCCCTCCATTCTTATTTGCGTTCGAGAAAACAATGTCTGAGCTATCTCCTATCTCCGGCCGTTGGTCTTGGATCGGTCGCAGTCTGAGTGGCGCGGGCAACCCACTTGCTCCATACCTGGGGGTAGGCGAGGAGTTTTATGTAGACTCCGCCTACCACTGATCGCGCCTGGAAATCAAGAGCGTGGGCCGAAATCGTGTCATAGAAATCCGCCATCGGCACATGATCGGTCGTTTCGTTGAGAAACAGAAATACCGGATGCACGATGGCTTGGAAGTCGGAGGGGTTGCGGGCGAGGGTAGCCGACCACAGAGTCCAATCCAGCTTGGTGTAGGTTGCGCGGTTATCCAGTGGCAGTCCGTAGCGGTTTAGGTGAGTCCTATAAAAAGAAACTTCGCGATCAGCTACCTTAGGCGGGAACAAGTGCAGCCCGAGGATGTTATCCCAGACAAGGTTGTACTTCTGACTCCAAGTGTTGGCCTTATCGAAGGCCAGGCGGTAATGGTCTCCGTCTTGAGCCGTCTGCTCCCACTTGATGGCCATGGATTCGGCGGAGGTCTTGTACTTCGCTGCGGTATTTTGATCGCCCCGCATTTCCGCCAGTTGGGAATACGCAGCCAAAGCCTCCATCGCCTTAATGGAGAGATTTGAATTGTGCGCGAGATGACCTGTGAAGTCATCGGTGCAGAGTTGGTCTTCCGGATCAAGGCCCTTGGCAAGAAGATACTCGGCCCATTTGGTAAGGAGTGGCCAGTAACGAGAGGCAAAACCGGCATCATGTTCCGCATGAGCAATCGCGGCGGCCAAAAGAATCAGATTTCCGGACTCCTCCACCGGCATTTGTTCCCCCTTGCTGGCTTCGGCAATTGCCCCGTTCGCGAGGGGATAGAACCCGATATCGTGGGGGGCGAAGGGAAACTTCCAGCGCGCGGTCGAGGCATAGCGCATCACTGGTTCCATTTGCGCTTCCACGAGCTTTGGATTGAGCAAGAGAAACATCGGCGCAGATGGGTAGAGAACATCGACTGTAGAGATGTTTGCGCCGCTGAAGTTTTCCTTGGGCATGAAAAAGGCGACGCCATCGGCATCCTCGACGAGCTTGTGGGCACCGATCGCCTGGCGGAAGGCAAGCGTTGCGATAGCCGCGTACTCCGGTCCTCCGGACTCCAGCAGGTCATTCACCAGGTCGGTATCAAATTGCGCGGCTCGTTTCCTCAAAGTCGGGTAGTCGCGTTCCGCGCCTTGAAGCAACCTGCTGAACTCGGAATATTCCTTGCGCCAGTATGGTAGCAGCTTCTGTCGCATGTACTCCACGGAGTAAATGTCGTCATAGCTCAGCAGTACATGACGCGATACGGCTGCTGTACCGACCTGGCCTAGGGGCAGAACGACATTGAGCATCGGAGCCGATGGACTGATGCTTTGCGGCACGCGTGGCTGACCCAGGTCGTCCTCTTGAGGAATATGGCCGGTAGTCAGGAAGCTATTTAGATAGCCCTGGTTTCCTGCAGCCAATTCACTTGTTCCTTCGGATGCGGGGACCGCGATGTAGAAGTATCCCCAGTTGATCCGCAGGTTGTCTCCGTATTGCTCCAGAATAGGCTGCTTGGAGGTGCCTACACGAAGCAGATGCAGGCCCTCGATCTCCGCACGCGACCATACGACCGGCTCGTCAGGATAGTTGGTGGCAATGGACCCATCCGCGTCCAGGTAGAGAGCCACATTATGCGGGTTGCCGTCGCGCGATTTTACCTCCCAGCAGAGATATGTGACGGGCCTCGCCATGATCCGCATGTCATCGGGAAACGCCGGTGTTAGAAACGTCACTGTCAACTCGATCTCGGGACTATTCATGGTGACGATGGTTCGCGTTGGAGTAGTCTGCCGCCCGGTTTCCTCCATAGCCGGAATCCCGTCGTCCCTGTGCCAATAGCCGAGATATCTATAGCTCTTTTGGTCGATCCGGATGAGGCCCTTCAACGGTTGAGGATGGTCGACTTCAAGTTCCCCGGCTACCCAACGCGGAGTCGCGCTCCAGTGGCTGGTAGGCGCGCCTGTAAGCCGATCTGCCGCAGACCAGATGCTGAAGTAAGGGTCATGCACTACCAGCGGAGTCGCGGGAGCGCGCAAAGGCGGCGCTGAGCCCTGCTGCGCAATCAACAAGGGGGCACAAAACACCAAAATGAAGCAAACGATACGACCGGCATTGAGGATTCTGTGAGAATTCATTTTCGACTCCGGTTCATCACGCCAAGAAGATCACGACTATGAAGACCCGCAAATCCGTTCGGGTCATTGAGTTGAGATTTTAATGCCCCTGACAATCGGGCAACGCGAATTGTACTCTTCTAGGGCTGCTAAGGATTCTCTGCAGGAGTTTTCATCAGAAGCACCGTGTGACTCTGACGAGATAGTTGAGCGGCCAGAAGGTCACGAAGTCTGGAACTGAGCTTTGTGGCCTCGGCTCTTCTCCCGGTTCGCGCATACGCTCTCAGGAGCATGTAAATTGCGTCTCTGAACGTGGGATCGAGGCTTATCGTTTGCTCGAGGTTTGTGATCGCATCGGCATCTTGATGAAGATCTAAACTGATTTGGGCTTTGAGATAGCGAGCCCCTACGAAATCCGGATTCACCGCCAGCGCCTTCTCGATTGCAGCTTTAGCTTCCTCGAACTGTGGCGACCCTGGCACTTCCGATTGGTGCAACAACTCCTGCGCAAGAAGGAAGTCTGCCTCGACATCTCTAGGATTGCGGGAGACCTGAGCTCGCAAAACTTCAACCGAATCCTTAGCCCGGCCCGAACGCGAAAGCGCTATCCCCATTCCTAGCTGACCAAAAGGATCGTTTGGCGCTAGTCGCGTGGCCTCGCTGAAGGATTGTTCGGCATCATTGATCTGTCCGGTGAGAATGAAGAGCAATCCTCGCATGGTCCGAAGAGTTGCTGATGCCGGCAGTCTGGTAATGCCGGAGTTGAGCACGTCGCCCGCTATGCCATATGCATTGTGTTTGACACACAAACTAGCGAGATACACGTAATGCTGCGGATCTTGGGGATAGAGATCGACTCCCCGGCGGAGCACTTGAATAGCCTCCTGGGTGCGCTGCGCCGACTCATACGCTTCTCCGAGGAGATTGAGAACATCTGATTCTGGATCCGCCCTATCGGCAAGTGGCTGCAGGACATTGATTGCCTCGGTCGACCGTTTGGCTTCCAAAAGACTCAATCCGAGATCGAAAACGGCATCGGCGTTTCCGGGATCGAGAGAAACGGCACGCTGGAATATCTTCGCGGCCTCGTCAGGGTGTTTCAACTGGAACTGACAGGACCCGAAGTGAAATAAGGCCTCGGGTTTCTGACTCAGGGGATTTGAGGCACGCTCAAAATGGGCCACAGCGTCTCCACAGTCGTGGCGTTCAAAGGCTAGTTCGCCAAGCATCGCATGCGCCGGCTCATTTGTGGGTTGCAGAACGATGATCTGATTGAGCCTTCCCCTGGCATGTGGGTCACCGGTTGAATATTCTATCTCCACAGCACCTTCGAGAGCCGGAAGGTAGGAGGGCTTCAAGTGAATGGCGTGCCGGTACGCCTCAAGCGCTTTGGCCTGAAGGTCCATGTGGGCAAGAACCCTCCCCCGCAAGGTCCATAGTTGCCAATCTTGCGGCTGACGCCCCAGAGATGAGTCAATAATCTGCAGTGCGCGGGGAAACTGACGATTCGCAATTGCTTCTTCTATCTGGTCCCGAGGCTCAAACGACTGCACGGCGGCTGCAAAAGTTGCGATGCTAATGATAAGCGCCACGCATATCGAGCGCGCACACTCCCGTTGTCTTGAACACTCCCTTCCCCGATGGCAACGGTCGTCTGACCTGCAGCCCGGCCATTCGATCAAGCTTCTCTCCTCCAATTCATCGGAACGCCAGAGTGCCCCAATTAGAAGTATCACTGCGGCACCCTACTTCTTGAGCCTTGGCGTTCCGACGAAGGTTTGCTTCCACTTTAGAAAGACATCTTCAGAGCGAGTTGGATCTGCCTAGCCGCCAGCGCCCCTGAGATTTGGCCTGCACCAGGCTGATCGTATGTTGTTTGAATGCTTTGGTCCGCAAAATTCGGGTGATTCGGCAGGTTGAAGAACTCCGCGCGGAACTGCAGCTGTCGATTCTCCGAAAGGTTGAAATTCTTAAAGAGAGAAAAATCTGCGCTGATCAAACCGGGACCCTCGAGAGTGTTACGCCCGACGTCACCATACGTTCCGAGGACCGCAGGCTGTAGCGCGGCAAGGTTGTACCACCCATTTGGGCCTTGATGGGGCGGCTTCAACGAAACACCCGGCACCATGTCCGGACGGGTCTGTCCGGTCGAGTTGGCCGAGTTAAAGCTAGCGACGATGGTAGTCGGATTCCCTGTCTGGAAAGCATCGTTGCCTATAAGTTGCCAACCACCAATGAAGGCTTCGGTCAGCTTGCTGGCATTGCCAATGAATTGCTTGCCGTGTCCAAATGGAAGGTCGTAACTATAGCTGATCACGAACCGCTGCCTTACGTCAAAGTCGGAAAGTCCCTTCTCCCATTCTGGGTGTCGCGTAGCATCACGAAAGAGACCGGATGATCCCAATCCGAAGGATGCGTTCGACGCTTCATCGAGCGTCTTGCTGAAGGTGTAGGCAGCCAGAAACGTCAAACCATCGGTAAATCGCTTCTCCAGTTTGGTTTGAAGAGCATGATAGTCAGAAAATCCAGAGCTACCCCACCACGTCAAGCCCTGGTGCAGATATGGCATGGGGCGCCGAGGATCCAAGGGAGCCGTGAGATCGCTCGTCGCCAAGGGCTGATTCTCATCGCGGAATTCGTAGAGTTTGTCGCCTCGGGAACCGGCATATGCGATATCAAAGACCGTATTCCATCCCAATTCCCGTTGGACAGCGAGATTCCAATTCAGCACGTACGGGTTCTTAAGATGTGAATCTTCAGAAAAGAAGGAAGCAGTGTCTGGATTCGAAAGAGCGGTACCAGGAAAACCCATAGAGAGCTGAGAGACTTTCGGGTTGGGTTGGGTTAGACTTGGGGCGTTGAAAGTACTCGAACGGTGAAAGGGCGGATTAAGTCCCGGATTCGGGTCACTTAGAGGACCGGCTTCGAACGACGAGAAGAATACACCGAAACCGCCGCTGAGTACCGTTTTTTGCAACATATTGTAGGCAAATCCGACCCGAGGGGCAAAATCGAGATAATTATTGGGAACCAGCGTTTCAGATGCATTGCGGTTTACAGGAATATCGGCGAAATCGAAATTGGAGGGCAGCGCGGTTGTTATACCCTTTACAATATCGAGGGTCTTCGTTTCCAGATTGAAGCTTGCCTGCCTATTGTTCTCCTCTTTCGCTTTGCTGACAAACTCGTACCTTACTCCCAAGTTGACAGTAAGTCCTTTTTTAACTTTATAGTCGTCCTGGATGAACGAGTAGTAAGCAGGTTCCCGGAAATGATTGTTTTCCGAAGTGGTAATCGATCCGTAGTCTTCGATGCCAAGGAGGAAATCGGCAACACCAGCTCCCGTATTATTCGGATTGTTCGGATCGCGGGTGAACTGACCCGAGAATGCGAAACTGCCGCGGGGAGCGATGGGCTGTTCGAAACTAAAGTTGACACGAGGTCTAGCCTCGAATCCGACTTTTAGCACATGAGCACCGCGCACCAGCGTCAACGTGTCCATCAGCAAATACTCGTTCTGGACTTCGATAGTTGGCGAGAACTGCGATCCACCGAACCCGTTAATGCCTGCGACGCCGAAGGTCGGAAAGCCTCCGTTTCCGGGTACATTCGGGATCCCTGGGATCCCGAGTTCCGCAGCCCCGTCGACGTTGGTATTGAATGCCCGAAGCGCGGAATTGTTGTAGAGGTAAGAGGTACGAAACTCGTTGATGGTTCGGGGATTGAAGATGTGGGTGTATGCCAAGGCGCCAGTACGAACCGAAGAGACTGTTGTACCTGTCAGGAAGCTTCCATCATATAGAGGTGGTGGGAGCGCCCCTGGATTGACCAGAGTCTCATCATTGAAGCTGAAACGAAAAAAGAGATTATCGGAGTCGGAGATCTTATGGTCGATGCGGGTATCAAAGCCATTGGAGTCATCGGCCAAAGTAGGGTTACTACGATAGTTATTGAAATCACCTGCCCCCGCAACGTTTGGCTGGGGGAACATACTGAAGAGTTTCACAGCCACCGGATCGAATCGATTTTTGGGAATTTGGTTATCTGCGAATGGTCGCCGACTCGCAACACCATTAACCGCCGTTGTGGTCGCCGGGTCAAATATGGTAGGAGAGTTGATTGGGTCAGTGGACAAACTTGAGAAGTCTCCGGTCGCCCATGCCGGCAATGGCACAGTAGCAAAAAGGGTCAAGCCTTTCCGAATTCGAGTACCCTGGTAGTCGCCGAAGAAAAATGTTCTGTCCCTTCGAATCGGTCCGCCAAAGGTTCCGCCGAATTGATTCTGCTTGAATTGGGGGATCTTACTCGTCGGGTCATCAAAATAGTTCTTGGCGTCCAGAGCACTATTGCGGAGAAACTCAAACACAGATCCGTGAAATCGATTCGTGCCAGACTTGGTTGTGGCATTCAACACCCCGCCAGCCGAATGGCCGAATTCGGCACTCATGGAATTTGTCTGTAATTTAAACTCACCGATTGCGTCCGGTGGGGGCATGACTACATAAGTGGCACCGCTCGTTAGACCCGATTGCATGTTGTTGTTGTCGACCCCATCGAGCAAGTAGTTATTCTCGTACGGTCGAACGCCATTGGCTGTGAAACCACCGGTCTTGCTATCTGCCGCACCTGTAGGGGTGGGAGCAACACCTGCGGTGAGGACGGCCAACTTGGTCACAAAGCGGCCGTTCAACGGCAGACTGTCGATACTCTTGCTATCGACGATCTGGCCCAGGTTGGACGATTCGGTCTGCAACATCGGCGCTGCGTCCAGAACGTTAACCGTTTCCGACGCCGACCCTATCTGCAGTTTGAAGTCCAAGCGAAGACGGTCCTGAACGTTAACCACGATGTTGGTGCTTATCTCACTCTTGAAACCACGCGCCTCAACCTGAACCGAGTAACGGCCAACCCCGATAGGAGTCGCGGCGAAATCCCCCGTGTTGCTCGTGGTCGTCTTGAAAACCGCACCTGTATCAAGATTGGTGACGACGACTGCGGCAGAAGCAACAAAAGCCCCCGACGAGTCAGTGACGGTTCCCACAATCGATCCGGACGTTGCTTGAGCCCACGCTTGAGTTGTTGAGAGCGCCAATGCCATGATGAGTAAAACTGTTTTACGCATACTCATTGCCTCCGATTAACGGGTTGAGTTGATGGTCAACACCAGCCGCCACTGATCGCAGAGTGCTTCAATTCAGGGGTACGCACGTCGATCGGTGACTTCCCGAGACGACTCCTAGTTTCTCTCAACTTTGGACTGAGGCGTAGAAATGTGATAGGAGAATGTCACTATTTTCTCTGAAATAATTACGGCTCAGCTCGCTCCTATGACGAGAAGACCAGAACGCCACCCATGAACCGGAGGGAGTTTTCGCCTCATCGTGTGGGGACTTCTCTGGAGGCAAGAAATCCAGTTTGCCGCCAAGCTCGATGGGAGCCCGCTCGGCAGCTTCCTCGCCGATCACCCGAGACCCCCATCGTCGGCGCGTCTTGGATCGTGTTGAGACGCTCCGCGTCGCCGAGGTCGAGTTCGCCCGTCAGGTCCAGGCGGAGACTCAACAAAGAGAGTTCGACGAGCGCAAAGAGCGCCGGGAACGGAACGCCATCTACGCCTACTCCTGCGGACGGGGACAGCGCACTGGCGCGCGCCAGGAGAACCAAGGCCTCGGTCATACTCAGTTGCGCTTGATGCGCAGAGCTATGTCCAGAGTGTAAGTAGGCGTGGTGAACACTCTGGTGCCTCCCTGGTGCGTGACGGATTCCGAGTGGACTAAAGACCCGGAGGCCGGATCGACCCAATCCACTTTGTAGATCCCTCCGGGCAGATCGAGCAGCAGGTTTTCGCTGTAGCGTCCGGGTTCCGCTCTGTAGCTTCCCCCGCTCCACCCTCGCTATGAGCGATGAAATCCCGAAGTCTTGCGAAATACTCAGGGTCCCACTTGTCCAAGTCGAATTTATTCCCGCCCTGTACGTATCCCGGCTGGTGGCTTCGTGCCCACGGGAGGATCAAACTACGGGGCCTCGGGCCCAAGGGATTTCCCGGCATTTAGTCTGTCCGGGTATTCGCATTTCATCATAGGTACAGTGCTTTCGATTATCAAACCGGTGCGAACTTGCGGAAGCCGCAGCTAACCGCCACAAAAGTCTGAAAATTCAAGGGTCCTATTGGGAACCCGGTTGCCAAAGTAGGCATAGCCGGCCCCTTCTGCCAAGGCGATTTGCCGGGAAATTGCGATAGAGTGTCGGTCGAGTGAACTGACAGATGCCGCGGTAGTTTGGAATCCTCGCCAGACTCAAAGGGAATTCGATAGGGCTGATAGAGCGACATTTTGGGTCGATTGGTTTCGCCCAAAGCCTAACATCGTCCTATTCGGCGGGCCCACCGATGGAACGACTTTCACAGGAGGTTTGCTTGCTGGAATTGATGCTGCCTCGTCTCCATCTTTGCAATACTGCTTGCGATAGCCGGACGGGGTCATTCCGATCAGCCGGCGAAATACCATCCCAAAATAGCTTTGGTCGCAGAATCCAACCATCTGGCCAATTTCGGCCAAGGCAAAATCCGTGTTGGCGAGCAGTTCCTGTGCGCGCTCAACGCGATAGGAGTTCAAGTAATAGATGAACGACTGGCCGGTTGATTTCTTGAAAAAATCCATAAAGTGCGACACGCTCATTCTGCAAATCTTGGCAGCGTTTCCCACCCTGATTTGATCGGCGTAATGACTCTCAACATAGCAGAATAGCGGCTGAAGATGCGCCAGGGCCCTTTGTTGCCTTTCGAAGATCCGAACGGTCCCAGGGTAGGAAGAGTGCCGTTGCGCCAGCAACAGAAGGATCGTTTTGAGGTAAGTCTTTGCCGCCAGGCGTGCCAATGGAGCATTGGAGGGAAGTTCGTTGTGAATGCTGAGCATCAATTCCGCGATCTTTGATGGGATTCCGGTTTGTGCCGGAATGATATGAGGAAACTGGGCATCCTGGAGGAGAAATGGGGTCAAATATTCGATGGAATCCGGCCCGCCATCGCCCATTATGACTTCGGGCAGGAAGAACAGCGCTGCCACCCTGAATCGAACATTCTCACTGGGCTCAAGGCGGTGGTACAGCGTGCTCCCCACGATGCTCAAATCACCCGGATGGAAGTCCAAGAACCGATCTTGAACCCTCAATTTGGCGGTACCGGACATTAGATATAGCACTTCAAAGTAGTCATGCCGATTCATCCGGACATTCGGAGTGCGGCCATTTGTCAGATACCGAACGTCAACGGGGAAACTGGGATCGAACGGCCATACGTGAATCCCCTTCGCGTTGACATGGGGGTCGACGGTGTGGAAGTGGTCTTCGCACCAAGCATTGAGAACTCGCATAGTCAGTTGTCTCCCAGTTGCGGGATAGACCCCGGGTTGGCCTAAAGGTAAACTCCCGCTGACGAGGTTTGTCAAGGTTCTCGGGCGTGGGTGGCTTCTCTCGCCTTTCGGCCGATTTTCCCGGCACGTCGTCGGGTCAGCCTCATTGGCTGAGGTCTGAAGGGGTTCCGGCTGTTCATTCTAGTGGTAAGAGGTTGCTGAAAAATGGTGCTGTAAGCTGCTGATTTCTCTAGTCTTGGCCCATCTTTGATGATTCTGTCGCTCAAAGTGGGTTGTTCGCTGCACTACGGTCCTTTTGTTCATCCTGCTTTCGAGATTTGCTGGGTCGCAGAGCGGGCGGTCGGCCGCGGGAACATTCGATTACTCTCTTCGTTGAATCAACTTCGCTGGGGACATCGCGCAATCCGAGTTCGGAGTGCGAGGTTCTGATTTCATAAGATGGGGCACACGTCTGCTTCTTTTGCCAATCCAGGTTGAATCCATATCTTGTTGATGCCAGGCCGGATGCGGCTACACTGCCGCATCTTGTCGGTCAATCCAAAACCCAAATCGACTCTGGCTGGCGCATCTATGTCACTTGATCCCGACTTCACAGCCATATCCGCGATGCGGGACAAAGTCATCGCCGGAGACATTCAGGGATCCAGGAGAATGTATCCGAAGAATCGACTGTTATGCCTCGGGCGGTCGCCATTGTCATCGCTGAATCTTGAAGGTATCTTCCACTCTTCCATTGCGTACTCCAAACATGCAGTCGTGCAGGCTAACGGTGGCGTCGCTGTAATGGACCCATAGCTCAATCTTCTGGCCGACTTCGAGATGCACATTCGGTTGCGTGATTTCGAGCAGACAGTGTTCCGCATGCAAGGCCTTCACCTCGACTCCTTCGACAGACTTTACCGTGGAGAGCCCGCGCTCGGCACTGAGCCTTTTAACCCCACAATCGAGCACAACGCGCATGGGCTGCGGCCGGCTGATCACGGTGGCAAGGACCGTTAAGGTGCGCAGATAAGTCGATCCGCGAAGCACATACATGTTGTCCATCAGGAGGTAGGATCCAGCCTGAATCTCAGTGATTCCCTCATAGTTACCGCCTATTTCGTATGTCCCCGTGCCGCCCGTCGATACGATCTCGACCCCAATTCCGTGCTCTTCGATCAACCTTCTCGAATCGACCAGTGACTTGTCCACAATTCGAACGAGATCGTCTTTCTCCGGACTCGGCTGCAGGGCCTGAAGATGCCCTTCGTATCCCATCAGACCGCGGAAGCGGAGGCCTTCTTCCTTCGCGAGTTTCGCCAACTTCAGCGCTGGTTCACCCGGTTCCACACCACACCGTCCAAGCCCGACTTCAATGTCCACCAACACACTGAGCTCAGTCTTCCGATTGCGTGCAACCCGGCCAATGTCCCTGATGACGGACTCATTATCCGTGGCAACCATAAGATCCGCGTGGCGTGACAGGTCCGCAAACTGCTGGATTTTGCTTTCCCCGGCAATCTCACTGGCAATCAGGATGCTGCGGACACCATGGGTGATTAACGCTTCCGCTTCGCGAAGGTTGGCGCAGGTGATACCAATCGCTCCTGCCTCCAGTTGTTTCCATGCCAACAGCGGAACCTTGTGATTTTTGAAATGGGGGCGTAGCTTTACACGCCGGTTCTTGAAGAAAACAGCCATTCGGTTGAGGTTGCTCTCCATGGCGTCGAGGTCGACGAGGAGAGCCGGAGTTTCAAGGTCTTGTGCATTCATGGCCATTGTCTTCTTCCTCAAACATTGAACTCCACTAGTTTGGGTGTCTTGTTGACTGCAATGCGGACTTAGGCGGGGAGAGCTGACCCTGGAAATCCAAAAGTTCTCGTGCCGTATTCTCCGGTCAGCCAGGAAACCCGATGATCATCATCGATCCACCTCAGGAATCATACGAGGCCGGATCCGGCAACGACAGGCTTTGGCGGAATCCGCGAGTATGTGCGATCAAAACGCCCAATCCAGCCACAAGCCAGATGCTGCCTGCGATCTTTGCGGGGGACGCCAGCCCTAACCAGATTGCAGTGCAGAACAAGAAGCCCAAAAACGGCAGTGCCAGATCGGCAACGAAAGACCTGTCCTGACCTCCTCGGCGCCGAACCCAAAACTCTCCGATCACGGCAAGGTTGACTCCCATGAAACCAAGAAATGCTCCAAAATTGAGAATCTCAGCTGCTGTCTCGTAGCTCAAAATTTGTGCGCCAAAGAAGGCCAGCAACCCGACAAGCCAAATGTTGCGGTTCGGGGTATTCCGGCGATGGTGAAGGTGAGCGAAGAAGCGACTAGGGATCACATTATCTCGCCCCATCCCGAAAAGAAGACGAGCCGCGCCCACTTGGGCGGTCATGCCGGCGCCTAGCAGCGCCACCACAAGCAGAGATGTCATTGCCCAAAACAACGGAATTCCGCCGACCCGGCGGGTCACATCAACGAACGCGGTTTCGATATTGGAATAACTGGTGTAATCGGGCCATACTAACTGACCCAGATAGACCAGCAGACCGCCGAACAATCCCGTGAAGACGCACACGCCAACAGCAGCACGCATTACGTTCTTGCGCGGGTCCTGTACATCCTCGGCAAGCGTCGTAACCGCGTCAAAACCAAGATAGGTCAGAGCCGCAAATGACGTGGCGCCCGCTATGTCGCGAAGGTCAAATTTAGACGGTGTATAAAACGGTCTTACGGAAAAGAGCCCGCAAAGGCCGTGGCGGATATAAATGTACCTAACAGCAAGCACTACGTAGCAAAAGAGTACGGTAAACATGAACCCCAGGATGATCTGATTGGTTCTTGCAGTCGAGCGAATGCCCCGAAGGTTGAAAAAAGTTATTGTTCCAGCGAACAGGGCCGCGCCCACCATGAATGGCAGTCCCGGCAACACTCGTATCAACGAGAGCGTACCGTACAATACGCAGAAAAGAGGGTTTACGAAGTAATCCAGCAGCATGGTCCAACCCGCCGCGAAGCCCAAGTATGGGTGCAGGCTTCTACCGACGTAAGTGTAAGCCGAACCGGCAGAAGGATAGAGCGCTGCCATCCGGCCATAACTCACAGCCGTGAGCACCATCGCAATCATAGCCGCAAGGATGGTCACGACCGCATGACCGTGGGAACGGAGTTCTGCGAGGCCGAAGACGGTTGCAGGTGCGATAGGTGTGACTGCAACTATGCCGTAGAGGATCAGGTCCCAAGCGGTCAAAACGCGCCGTAGTCGCCCCGCGCCTTCATTTTCAACGTGTTCCTGGCCGTGCGCAGCCATCGGCATCAGTGGTTGATCTCTAGGCTCTTTGACCCCATTTCGGTCCAAAGAGGCAGGCCATCTACACCAACATCAAACGCCTCCAGCTGCCCCAGTTCGTACTCTGTAACGTGGATTCGTTTCTGTCCAGGCAGGCAAAATGCCACGTTTGATGGTAGCTTTCCTGCAGTCTCAATGCGCCCGCAGACATCGCCATTAGGGTCTAGCACCATTAGGTCGCCTTGCCCGAACACGGTGACAAAAAGTCTGCCGTCAGTCGCGAATGCCATCCCGTCGGGTCCTTTAAATCCCGGTGCGGCATCCTTTCGAATCACATTCCCGAACAGTATACGCGGACCGATAACCCCTCCATTCTTCCATTCATAGCGATATACAGCTCCCGTCAAGGTCTCATTTGCATAGAGTTGATTATCCAGCCCGAAGGCGATGCCATTGGTGAAGCTCATGCCGGTGTCGATCTTCTCGATTTTGCCTGTTCCAATGTCAATCCGATAAATGCGGCCATCATATCGAAGGTCCATGTAGCCGGGTCGAAGGTTGTCTTCAGGGGCGAAGTCGTTTACGTGAATCCCGGAGTCGGTTAAATACAAGCTCCCATCGGGCCCAAAGCAGAGATCATTTGGGAATAGAAATGGTTCGTCGTCACAATCGGTGGCGACTACCTCTGCCTTTCCATCCATTGTGACACGCACGAGGGAAGGGGTCAGCGATTCAGCAACCCAAATTGCACCGGTTGAGTCGACCGCGAGACCGTTGGGAAGCCCTGTCTTCTTGATGACGCGTTTTTGCAGACCATCGGCACTGATGTGCGTAACACAGCCGCGGTGAAGTCGACCTTCGACAACAAGCCACGTGCCATCGGGAAGAGCTACGGGACCTTCTGGGCTGGTTAATCCACTTGCGAATACCATGGAATTACCTCGGATCTGTTCTATATCTTTGCTGTTTGGCCCCCATCAACATACAAGGTAGCTCCAGTGACGAATGAAGCCTCATCGGAGGCCAAAAATAGTGCGCTCTGGGCCAATTCTGCGGGTGCGCCCAACCGCCCCATCGGCTGGGTGGCTGCCAATGCTTCAACTTGAGATGGCGTTAGCGCCGTTCTCAGCATCGGGGTATCGGTCGCGCCAGGGCAGAGCACATTGATGCGGATACCCTGCTTGGCATGATCGATCGCCATGGCTCGGGTAAGAAGTGTGACCCCGCCCTTCGATGTCACATACGCGACCGCATTCGCACACGCGTCATGCGCCCCGGTTGTGGACGCAACGTTAATGATTGAACCACGTCCGCGGCGAATCATCATCGGCAAAACGGCCTTGCAACACAAGTAGGTGCCTGTGAGATTTATCCCGAGAACTCGGTTCCACTCATGCTCGTCCGTCTCAAGAATCGTGCCATAAAACAGAACTCCCGCCCCATTAAAGAGGATGTCCACGTGATCGAATGCCCCGATGGCGGCATCCACCATGCCTTGAACTTGAGCGACGTTGGAAACATCCACTTGGATGAACATCGCTTCGCCGCCTTCCTTTTGGATCTGACTAACGGTCTCGAGGCCCGGATCCACGGCCCAATCAGCTACTACAACCTTGGCCCCCTCACGCCCGAACAGAACGGCGGTTGCGCGCCCAATTCCCGATGCACCCCCAGTGACAATCGCTGCTTTTTCGTTTAATCTCATTTTGCCTCCGTCCCGACGGTGACCGGTGCAGGTTGACAGTCAAGCGCTGATGTCATTTGCCAGTGTGAACTAAATTGCTACAGAATGACCGGAAGCGGCTATAACAATCCCCCTAAAGTCTGTTAGAAAAAAGGCCCGGAACTGGAATCGCAGATAGTTTCCCCCAACTCGCCAATTGGATTCTTGATCACAGCTTGTCGATCTCCACAGCCGAGTTGCACAGAATTCCGTGTCGTCACAACCTCCCACGGGCAGCGCGGAATTTCTTTAGAAACATTTAGGTCTTTGCTATAGACGCTTAGGTTTTGCACATCTATGCTGGCCGTATCTTCATCTCGAAGCGTAGGAGGGAACACAACTATGTCCGCCACAGATCAGGAAATCAGCATTGTCGTTCACTTTACCGCCAGACTGGAGAAAGAAGAGGAGCTTCTGAAGTGCATGCAGATTCTTCCTGAGCTCACTAGAAAAGAACCGGGATGCATCCGTTACGAATTGAATCAGGAAATCGATAACCCGGCTGCATTCACTTTCGCAGAGAAATTTGCTAGTCGTGAAGCATTCGACGCCCACGTCAAGATGCCCTACTCTGTGACTTTTTCGGCCCAGGCGGACGAACTGGCAGAGACGAAGCAGGTGCGATTGCATCGCGAGTTGCATCCCTCGCACCAGGAGGAGACACTCGCGGGCAATGATGCAATTATCATCATTGCCCATTTCACTGCGAAGCCAGGGAAAGAAAAAGAACTCCAAGAGTTTCTGGCGACTCTGGTTGCTCCGACACGTTCAGAACCGGGATGCATAAGGTATGAAGTGAACCAAGATCTTGACGACCCCGCAACTTTCACGTTTGTCGAGTCGTTTGCCGATAAGGCTGGGTTCGATGCGCATTGTGCAACCCCGTATGTGGCAAAGTTGTTTGAACTCCTCCCAATCCTCACACAGGCACAATACATCGGAGTTCATCGGCGAGTATCGGTTTGAGACTTCCCCTGGCTGAGAAATGGGGTACCGTCGTGCTCGGTGGCCGGGTTTGTGTCGTCGATCGTTCTCAAGGAGGTGAGAATTCAATGATTTTGCGAAAAGTCTTTACGCTGGCTTGTTTCTGCACCTTCATGACTGTCGGACTCATGGGCCAGACGATTCAGGTAAATCCTGCGAATCCCCACTATTTTCTTTTCGAAGGAAAACCAACAATTCTGATCACGTCCGCAGAACATTACGGAGCAGTCATTAATAAGGCGTTTGACTACGTTCCGTATTTAGATGCCTTGAAAGCGCACGAATTGAATTACACCCGGATTTATCCGGGAGCTATGTTTGAGACGACGGATAAGTGGATCTCCGGCAATCCGGTGGGCCCGAAACCCCGGGATTTGATCTTGCCCTGGGCGCGCAGCGACCAGCCAGGTTATATCAGCGGGGGAAACAAGTTCGATCTCGATCGCTGGGATCCGGCGTACTTCGCCCGCTTGAAAGATTTCGTGGCCAAGGCCGCTAAACGAGGCGTGGTGGTCGAGATCTGTTTCTTCAATTCGCAGTACTCCGATACCTGGCCGATTACCCCGCTCTACTACGAGAACAATATTCAAGGGGTAGGAAGGTGCGGCTGGAAGGATGCGCAGGCATTAGGTTGCGACGACCTGACTAGGCGCGAGACGGACTACGTGCGCAAAATCACGCGCGAAGTGAACTCGTTTGACAACGTCATACTGGAAATCTGCGACGAATGCGCATCTATTGGCACTGGCGTGGAGCGGGCAGGCCCCTGGGTCAGCGCGATGGTGAGCGCCGCCCTGGACGCCGAACGCGATCTTCCAAAGAAGCACCTTGTTGCGCAGGAAGTTGAAGGCCCATTTAGCGGTGCGATGGACTTCTCGGCTGATCCTCGCCTTTCGATCATCACCGGGCAATACTTGAGGGGAACAGATCCAACCGAGCGCGGAGGGGAGATGGGTGGGCTGCGCGGTCTTGACTACAAGTACGGTATCAACAAGCCCATCGAGTTGAATGAAACCGACTGGTACCCAATCTGGTACAAGGGTGACCAAATCGCCGATATGCGAGTTGAAGCGTGGGAATTCATCGTCGGCGGTGGTGCGGGTTTCAACAATCTGAATGGGGTCTATACGCCTCAAAACCCTGCGGGCAAAACACCAGAGAACGAAAAGATCTTGGACGCCTTGCAGCATCTCAGGCACTTCATGGAGAGCTTCGATTTTCTGAAGATGCGGCCCGATCCTGGATTTGTCGTGAGCGGACTGGACGGCTCGGATGTCCATCATCGCACCATCAGCGAGGCGGGCAGCCAGTACGCAACGTACATTCACCGTAGCGGCGATGGAAGCAGTGCTTATACGGTGAAGCCCGGGAATTATCAGGAGAAGCTAGTGGTGGATTTGCCAGAGGGAAACTACAAAGTTGATTGGGTCGATCCGGCGCGGGGTAAGGTGATTGCCACGGAGAACCTCCAGCATCCGGGCGGGTACTGCGTTCTTTCAACACCGCCATACACCGTAGACATTGCACTTCGGATCAAAGCACAAGGCCGGTCCTGATCCGGGGTTTCTGCGTCGTCAACCATTGTTTCCACAGTTAGTCCGTCAGGGGAAAGGAACGCCCAATGTGTCTGCGGTTGAATGATCAAGTCGCGATCGTAACTGGTGGTGGAGAAGGCCTGGGCAGTGCCGTGGCCGAACGATTTGCACTGGAAGGCGCAAAGGTGGTAATCGCGGATGTGAATCAGAAAGCGGCCCGAGAAACAGTCGAACGGATAAAGGCCCAAGGGCATGACGCTGTGGCCATCAAGACGGATATAAGCGTTGAAGCTGATGTGATTGCTTTAGCGAACCAGGTTCGCGAGAAGTATAGTCGCGTCGATATCCTCCACAACAACGCAGGCGTCCTCTTCCACGGAAAGGATGCAAAAGCGCATGAGCTTTCTGCGGATATCTGGGACACCACGATGCGGGTGAACGCGCGAGGCATGTGGTTGTGCACCAAGTACGTTCTTCCCCTAATGATGGACCATGGCGGAGCCATTATCAACCTCGGATCACCGACAGCATTGAACGGTACGGGGGCGGGGCTAACGGCCTATAGTGCGAGCAAGGGGGCTATCCTGGGCATGACGGCAGTGCTCGCCAACGACTATGCGTCATATAACATTCGGGTCAACTGCATCATCCCAGGAACAATGGATACCCCCATGAATAAAGGCTTCCTCACAAATCTGGCAAATCAGCCTAAATTGCTTGCGCGAATTCCTTTGGGCCGATTTGGCGCCGGGAAAGATGTGGCGGGTCTGGCTGTTTTCTTAGCGTCCAGCGATTCCGCCTATTGCACAGGAGGCTTTTATATGGCTGACGGTGGGTTAATGGCCTTCTAGAAAGGCTCGCGGCCAGACGCCTATGTACTTCGACGACGCTGCATTTTTGTCGCAAATGCTCCTGCCATTTAGCCCTATGGCCACGCACCGAAAACAGCGAACAACTGCGATTAGGTGATTATTCTGCGCCTGAGCTAGGCGCCGCTGGGCGCTGGCGTGGCGGTTTGCTCTCGTTAGATGGATGCAGGGGAGTAATCTGTCCTTGCAGTGTCGGCGGCTCTGAGCGGGGAAAAAGCAGTGAAACCCGAATCGGCCCGTGTCAAGCCCGTCCAGAGCCTTAGAGCTTATCCGTAAATAGTGTCGA
>PLZC01000432.1 GCA_003151985.1 Acidobacteriaceae bacterium | reverse complement strand
ATGATATTCCTCCTTCAATTCCTTACCTGAAATCTTCTGGTGCGGCTCTAAATCGTCCCGATTGTATTGCTCTCGATCGATTTCCGCGAGACTTGACCTGCCTCAGTGGCCGAGAAGTGATGCAATTCCAGGCCGCAATAGAGCTACCCGGAAGTTCGGTGCCAGTTGATGCCAACAGGGACTCGACGTAACTGTACGTTTCAGACTGCGTCGGCGCGGCGAACCACTGCGAGGCGTCCACGCGAGAGCGGTCATAGACTGAAACACTCACCGGGGATGTGCTGAAAGGAAGGGATTGGGCGCCAGAGAGAATCGCGCTACAGGTAACGGCAAAAAGGGAAAGGGCAGTCCAAACTGTCTTCCTACGCACGATGGCTCTCCGCAAGCAAGATAGCAATCCATTTCATTCTTGTGATCCGGTGTTTTCAGGACAACACCGCAGTTAACTTGACAGGACGCAACACAAGCAGCGACTTTTGTCACAGATCAGAAAGTTTTTCTGCATAAAGATTTTGTATCAGGAACTCTTTCAACGCAACGGCGTTGTTGTGTTCGCAATCATGAGAACTGTAGAGCAGCGTGACCGTGCCGCGGCGTGCCGCTTCCAGCATGGGAAGCCACGAAGGTGGATGTTGCCTGAGTTCGGCAAGGTAACGCCTGCGGAACTCATCCCACCGCGCCGGGTCATGATGAAACCATTGGCGCAGATCCGCGCTGGGAGTTGCATCTTTCAACCATGCGTCGATTTCCAATGAAGACTTTTTCACACCTCGGGGCCATAAGCGCTCAACAAGAAATCGAGCGCCGTCTGTGCTGGAAGGTGTTTCGTAAATACGTTTGAGCTGAATCAAGCACATCTCCTACTGCGAGAATAATCCCGTCTTCCAAACGCGAGAAATCGCGGAGCGTAACACCTTTCCCGCTATCCTAGACTCAGTCCCGGAGGCGTCTTGCGAGTGGAATTCTCGCGCCAGTTCTTATGAGGCTCAATTGATCCCAGTTTTTATTTAAACGAGCAGCATTTTGACGGAAGATTTTGCCAAGATGCCATGAGGCAACATCGGCGGCATATGAACAAATGAACCTGCCTGCGCGCTGACCTTGTCCTCTCCCAATTGGACCTCAGCTTCTCCCTCCAGAAAATAGAGAATGGCCGGCGTCGGAGCTGAATGTGCGGAGAACTCCTGGCCTGCCGAAAAGCCGAACAGTGTGACGTTCACCTTGTCGTCCTTGTGCAGAACAGGGCTCAAGACCCTATCTTCTGGTAGTGCGAATTCCTGTTGCAGATTTTTCAGACTTGACGGCCTTTCATCGAAAGGGAAGATTGTTACGTTGCCAGTAGGCTTCTTGACGATCTCGCGGCTGACGACCACGTCGTCCAGTTAGTTCACCAATTTAGAGACTTTCGCACGTTCGGCGATTGAGGGCTCTTTGAATTCCAATTTGCGTTCCGGTTGCATGGTGCTACTGTTTTCCTGTCTCGGCTTTTGATGCAACTGCCAAATCAAGTTGTTCGATAGATTCCTTCAGAATGGTGGCGGATTTCACCAGAGCGCTCTGCTCGTCAGGTGGCAGAGTAACCTGCAAAACTCGCTCAACACCATTCTGAGAGACGATGCAAGGAACCCCCAGACTCACGCCTTTGAGGCCGAATTCTCCATCCAATACCGATGAAACCGTAAGTACTCCATGTTGGTTGCGCAAGATGGCCGCGGCAATGTGCGTCAGAGCCAGGCCGACGCCGAACGATGTAGCCCCCTTGTAATCAATAATGTGGTAGGCAGAATGGATCACTTCGTCCGCAATTCCGCTGCGGCATGCCTGCTTGTCATCACATTTTGAACACAGACCGCAATACTGTTCGATGGACAGGCCTGCCATGTTCGTCATGGACCACGCGGCAAATTCACTGTCTCCATGCTCACCCAGGATGTAAGCGTGGACATTGTGCACATCTACACCGCAGTTCTGGCTCAAAATATAGCGAAAACGCGCACTGTCCAGAACGGTGCCGGACCCGAGGATGCGCCCACGCGGCCATCCAGACCGCTTGTAGGCTGCATACGTCAGGATGTCCACCGGATTGCTCACAATCAAAACCACGGCGGATGACTTCTGCAGTACGATTTCATCCACGATTTTGTAAATGATTTCAACATTTCGTTGCAGCAGATCCAGACGGGATTCACCGGACCGTTGTTTGGACCCGGCCGTAATTACAATCAAATGCGCATCGGCATAATCTTCAGCCTGGGCTTCGCGGATCTTGACAGGGGGAAAAAAGGTTTGGCCATGAGCCAGATCGAGCACCTGGCCCATGGCCAGATCATGGTTGGCATCCAGCAAAGCAATCTCATCGGCCAAACCACTCTGAGCCAGCGCGTAGGCAAAGGTCGAACCCACCGCGCCGGCGCCAACAATCACAACCTTTCTCGTTCTCCAAGGGGCATCGTTCATTTGTCTTCCTCCGATGTGGTGCTGGTCTTCTTCAGTGATCCTGACATCATGCGTTTGCTTAAACTTCAAACTGCTGTCATTTGTCCAGATTTTCATTTGCATACCCTGCGACGAGAGAACATACACCGAGTGCCCGGCTCACCATCTCACTCGCATTCGTTTCCAACGGCAAAGCCCCTGTCGTGCTCCGCAGATCTTCTGTGACCTTGCCCCCGCCAATTCTGGCTGCCTTTCTGGCATAGCCGGGGGGATCGCTTGTTAAGCTAGCGTTCCTGATGTTTGTCGGCACTCTCGGAGTGTTCGTCGCTGCCCCCTTGGGCGGATTCGTGAAGCCCCTCAGCGTAGTGCAGAAATTCGACGTATGCTTTCACATACTCCCGCCCTGCATTCACATCTTTCGTGTTGAACTTCTTTGCGGCAATAACCTTCTGAAACCGCTCACGGATGCCATTCGCAGATTCGTTCGTAATCACAGTCACCAGATAATCCACGGACCCGGTCTCGATGGCCTTATCCGCTGCGGGAATGACTGGCCCCAAGTCGCGCCCGGCAGGCTTCAGGCCAGTGTATGGGGCGCCTTCGCCTGCGCGGTGGATTCGAACAAGCGATTCAAAGAAATACTGATCGGCGAGTTCTCTGGCTTCTGGATTTAGTTTGCGCACGGCCAGAGTTTTGACGAACACATTTCGAATCTCAGCTTCGTCATTGGCTTTTACCCATATAAGAATGAGATTCACGTCGCCCTTGGCGAGCGCCTGTTGAGCAGCCTTGACAACTGGTCCGTCCGCCCCGTCGCAGTGCGCGAGAGACTTGGTGGGCATCATCATGAGAGCTAGCCCAAGCGCTAAAAGAGAGAGGCCTAGCTAAACCATTTTTCGTCATAAGATTCTTCCCTTTTGCCGCTGGTCAAGCGACGACACAACACCCAGCGGGAGTTTGTCCGCAGGTTTGGATCTCCTTTGAAGTACCACCGTAGAACCAGGATAGAGTGCGGAAGATGACAACGCAGGGACTTTAGTCACAGGAATCATAAGTTCGGTTCATTCTTCAGAAAAGCTAGGAGGTTGTTGCCGGCGATCAGTGGGATGATCGCGAGTGACAAGAGTCATTTCATGCATGGGCGTGCGCGAACGCGGAGCGGCCCAGCAGGAAGGTGAGCGTGAGGTTAGCCGCAAAGAGAAGCACTCCGCTCAACTCCAGCATTCCGGAGACGGGAAGCACCCACCATGCGAATGGAAGTAGCCCTTCGTAAGCCAGAGGTTCGGAAGAGACACGCAACGTGCAGCCTAGCTGTAGCAACAGCAGACTGAGAAACATGAGGCGCTTGCTGAAGATGCTGTGAATGCCGCCAAAGTGAGGAAGGATGCGCGGCCCAATGGAGAAGACCATTGTGGCAGCAAACCCGACTGTAAGAGCGTGGCGAGATGCACCCCAGATACCTCCGTGCTGATCGGCAAATGCAGCCCAGATGCTCATTGATCCGGCAATCACCAACCATATATAGGCGACTCGAATAAACGATGGAAAGCTGGGGTGAATCCCCTGCACCTTTGGTCGCCCGTGAGGCCGTTGTGTGAGATGCAGCGCGAGCCCAATGGCGACTGCGCTCGAAGCGAGCAGGATCGTCGCTGGTTTTGACAATCCAGCAACGCCGCACAATACTCCCATCAGATCCAGACACAGAGCGACTCGAATCAATTGAGCGTCTGGCTTCGCAATTGCGAGGAATGCAGGCAGCCAGCGCGCAGAGAAACCCCACACCACTGGAACAAGAAATCCCCAGCCCAATAATACGAGATATTTCTGATCGAGCGCGTGCGGAAAAGAGAGAAGCGTCCCGTGAGTTGCCAGGTTCAGACACTCAACGAAATTGAAAACTACTGCAGCGGTAAGGCCCGCGGTTCCCAGCAACACGGAGACCATCCATGGCTCCATCCGCAATTTCGGAGGCTTGCCTTGCGTCGACTCAGGCAGTTTGTGGCGTGAAGCGGCGGCAAGGAACAGGAGGACCACGATCAATTCAAATCCAGCGGAGATCGGAAACAGGGAACGCCAATGCCATGCGTAGATGTTTGCCACCCAACGCATAGCAACACCTGAGGTCCAAAGGACGAAGCATGTCAGCTGAATCCTGATTGCCGACCTATCACGCGCAGGCTGAGAATAGAAGCCGATCCCAAGAATGAAGCTCCCGATCCAGCCGAACATTTGTGCATGGCCGTGACCTTCCATCCACGCGGCAGGCAAGAAAGCGAGCCCATGGTGCGCGCTGATTGCCATCAGGTTTGAAAAGCCCAGCAGCGTGCCGGGCAGCGCCATAAAGAACAGACCGCTCAGAATCCAGGCTCGAAGCATGAGGCTTTTCTGATGTTCGCGGACAATGATTGCCGTCGTCAAGTCTGAGACTTCAATCTGAAACACTGGTTCGATTTGAGGAACCGTAACCATTTCTACCCCCGGCTGTTCAGTTCGGCTTCCAATTCGATGGCGCGTGGGAAAAGCACGTTGTTTTCAAGATGAACATGCTGCTTGAAGTCAGTTTCAAATTCGTTGAGTCCAGCAAAAAGCGCAATGTGTGTGGCGCAGGCCCACTCAGGCGGCTGAAAATCGAGGGTGAGGCGGCGGAGTTCAGCTACAACGTGATTGGCGGACTCGTGCTCCTGCATCATCTTTGAGACAGGATGCGCGACCGAGCGGAAACATGCATGGGCGGGCGGATAGGCGACGATCGAGTCCTGATCCATCTGTGAGATGAATGGAAACAGAACCTGCTCTTCTTTCTGAATGTGCGCGAATATGTCGGCACGAAGTGCTTCGATCAACTCCTCGACATTCTTCAGTTCAGGAGCGCGATCGCTTCGCTTGGCCGCAAGCTTTTGGGCCATCTCGGCCAGTCTCGGCAACTCTTGGCGCACATACTGGTGATGGACACGAACGATGTGTTGAATCAACCGGCCTATGGGTAGGCTTGCAGGATCTACTGCCGGACCGCCGAGCTCTTGAGTCTCCGCATCGGCGAGCTTTTCGAGGACTTGATCTACCGAAAGTTGCAGTTCGGCGCACGCACCGTCAAGCGACTTCTCCGCCTGTGAGCACAAGTCGATGTCGAAGCGTTGAAATACTTTGGCCGCTGATGGCTGCGTGGCAACGATCTCGCGGACGGACTGTGTTGAGGTAGGCATGGGCACTCTCCACCTGCAACAGTAGCGAATGGCCAACCGGCACGCAGTAACTTATGTCACTCGGAGTTAAAACCGGCTACGATGCCATATCCAAAAGGGCGCTCAGGCCCTCGACATCCTTCACCACAATCTGTCGCGCGTCCACATCCAGTAGCCCTTCGGCGTGCAGCCGCATCAGGTTGCGCGAGATCAGTTCGCGCACGGTGCCAAGCTGGTTGGCCAGTTCTTGATGGCTCGCTGGAAGTTGAAACTCGATGCCACGCGTGGTCTTCCGGCCTTCGCTTTGAGCTAGTTTGAGCAATGTCGAAATCAACCGTTGGCGAATGGTGGTGAACGACAACTCCTCGATGATACCCACGAGGTTTCGCAGCCTGGCGCCGACCACTGTCAGTACCTTCAGTGGAACCTCGGGATGCTCAAGGCAATAGGCGTTAAAGTCGCGCCGCGAGATGAATACAATCTCCGTCTCTTCGAGGGCTACCGCAGAAGCAGGGTAGGGACCGCCGTCAAAGACAGGTATCTCGGCGACAGACTCTCCGGCGAGATTCACAGACAGCACCTGTTCCCGGCCGTTTACGGAGGTTTTAAAGAGACGGACCTTGCCACGCGCAATGATATGCAGTCCATTGCAGGGTTCGCCTTCAGAAAACAGCAACTCGCCTGTACTGAATAACTTGCGCACCGATCTAGCTGCAAGCATTTGCAGTTCAGGCGGAGAAAGACTCGATAGCAATGCGGTTTTTTCGAGGACTGTGGCGAGATCGATGCGTTGAGAGGTCACTCGGGAATTCTAGCAGGAAGCGACTTTGGTCACTGCGCGGGATGCCGCAACGGCAGTCTCATAAGGCCATGAACCCGCAAATCAATACGATCGACTTCAACGAACGCCCGTTCATTGCCATCTGGGAAGTGACACAGGCTTGCGACCTGGCGTGTGTGCATTGCCGCGCCTCCGCCCAGCCGGATCGCCACCCCATGGAACTCAGCACCGCTGAGGGCAAGCGCCTGATCGATCAGATTGCGGCCTTGAAGATTCCAGTTTTTGTGCTTACGGGAGGCGACCCGATCAAACGGCCCGATTTGTTCGAGTTAATCGGCCATGCTCATTCTGCCAGAGTTCGCGTATCCCTCACGCCGAGCGCCACACCGTTGCTGACGCGAGAGATTGTTGTCCGGCTCAAGGAGGCTGGACTAGCCAGGCTCGCAGTAAGCATGGATGGCGCGAGCGCCGAGACCCACGACGCGTTCCGTGGAATGAGCAGCTCGTTTGCGCGAACACTCGACGCGGTTCGTTGTGCCAATGAGGTTGGCTTGCCGGTTCAAATCAACACCACCTTCAGCCGCAGGAACATTCTTGAAATCGATGCAATTGTCGCCCTTATGGAGAGCCTGAACATCACGCTTTGGAGCGTCTTCTTCCTAGTTCCAACGGGACGCGGAAAACTCGACGATCTGCTGAACGCCGACGAATTCGAACAAGTCTTCACGAAGATTTACGGCCTCTCAAAGACCGCGAGCTTTGATATCAAAACCACCGAGGCGCAGCACTACAGACGCTTTCTCCTTCAGCAGAGAGTCGCCGAACGTAAGGCTGGCGTTGAAACTCACGAAACCCAGGACAAGGCCGCTTATGCCATTGGGCGGGCGCCGCGCGGCCTGAACGACGGCAAGGGCTTTGTCTTCATCGCTCACACGGGAGAAGTTTTTCCCAGCGGGTTTCTGCCGCTGTCCGCGGGCAACATCCGCCGACATGGATTGAGCGGCCTCTACCGCGAGTCGGCTCTCTTTCGGAGTTTGAGAGATACCTCGAACCTGGAGGGGAAGTGCGGGTTGTGTGAATTCAAAGAGATCTGCGGCGGTTCGCGTGCACGTGCCTTTGCACTGACAGGCAATCCGAACGCAGAAGAGCCTTGTTGCAGCTATGTTCCCAAAGGTTACATTCTGCCTCCTCCGAGCGTCAGAAGGGCCTCGACTCTTCACGTGTTGCAGGGGGCGTAAGTTAGCTTCGGGTGGAGTTGTGCGCCAATGTTGCAATAATGAAGCTGCCAATCATCAATGGCCGGGTGCAGAGGAGAGCAGAGGATGGCGATACAGATAGGTGCGAAGCCAGATAGTGGATTTGACGACCCGATTGGGATGCTCATCGACTGCCATCGCAGAATCGAGCGGTTTCTCCACATCCTATGGGTGGTAGCTGAACGTGCGAACGACAGAGCATTGACGGACGAGGAGGCGGAGGCCGTGCAGTCCGCTCTCCACTACTTTCGCGTGGGCGGGCAGCGTCACACTGCGGACGAGGAAGAATCTCTGTTTCCCAGGCTTCGCGCAGAATCCACTGCCGGGAACTTCGAGGAGATTGGCGGACTCGAAAACGACCATCGCAACGCCAATGATCTGCACGCGACGGTGGATACCCTCTACTCGGCGTGGATTGCGGCTGGCGTGCTGGGCCCGGAGGACGAACAGCGACTGCGATCCAGTGCAGAAAAACTGAAACATCTTTATCAGGAACATATCCAGATAGAGGAGAAGATCGTTTTCCCTCGGGCGGTCGAGATGCTAAACAGCAGAACCATCGCGGTCATTGGCCGGGAATTCCGCGCGCGGCGCGAATAGATCCGTGCTGCTTGGGAAGGGTTCTCGTGTAACGATCGCGGCTGGATCATTCGCAAGTATGGGAAAACCGACTGTGCACTCCTCAGGACCAAGACTCTTACATGCCCGGGTGGGTCACTTCGTTCGCATGTGGCACCAGGTTCATATAGACAGCGCGCGGGATGTTCGTCTGCCAGTGATTCGTGGCCCTGGCAAAGAGTATCAGCCCGAAGAAGATGTACGCGAGAATACCGGTGACAGCCAACGGCCCCAGTGCGCGGCTAAACCAGCGTTGTGCGGGCGCTGCGGCCCGTCTCGGCGGCAGAGAGAATTGCAAGGCATTCTGCGCGGGGCAGGCCGCCACGCAGACCATACACGCACTGCACTCCGCTGACCGGATCTGCATCAGGCGGTCCACCGGCAGACCGGCCGGGCAGGCGCGCGCGCACTTCCCGCAATCGATGCAGGCTTCGGCGTCGCGGCGAATCTTGACCGGACTCAGCAGCGAGACCAGCCCCATCAGCGCGCCATAGGGACAGAGATAGCGGCACCAGAAGTTCTGGACCAGCATCGAGCTGAGAACCAATAGAGCAATGACAATCATCGCTGTATCGCCCATGTCACGGAAGAAATTCAGCATTTTCACGTCTGCGATCAAGCCATAGGGCGTGGACATAAAACTCTGTAACGCCTCAACTGACATGGTGCCGATGACAAAGACAAAGAAGGTGAGCAGTAGATATTTCATGCCTCGTAGCGAAAGATCGGCCCAGCGGGGCAGGTGCAGATTGCGCCCGAAGATTTTGCGGCCCAGCTTCCATAGAAGCTCCGAAAGCGTTCCCACAGGGCAGAGCCACGCGCAGAAGGCCTTCTTCAGTATGAGGCTCATCAACAGGAAGGCCACAAACAGAAACATGGCCGCCGGATGGATTGACGGCACAAGGCCGGTGAGCAGGAAGTATTTGAAGTTCATGAGGCCAGCGATGGGCAGCCATCCCTCGGCTCCGGCAGGACGAGGCACATAGAGGCCCTCGCCGCCGCGTTCGAAGTAGCTGACCCACAGAAAGAACCGCACCCCGAGCCAGCCATTCAAAGCTACAAACAGCCACTGCACAACATTCCTGATCCGTTGGGAGCGGTCTGGCTTTGACCGGCGGATCAGCGTGTTCATCTCTCCGTGTAAAGAAACTTCCCCTTCCGTCTGTGTGCCCATGTCCTCTTCTTCCTTCTGCATTGAAGGGTATTAAAGAGTCAGAGCACGAGCTATGACTTTTATCACAGGCGTATTTAAGGCCTTCAAAAGCGGCGTGTTAAAGGTCCCGTTGAGACAAACCGGAATTCGACTCGCAATTGGCGCGGCGTGCTTCATATGATCTAAAGCCGCAAGAAGGGAACACTGTCAGTCCGGAAATCGTTTGGTCTCCTTTTCGTCCACCATTCGGAGAGTTGTAGGCCGGGATTTGTCCCGGAAAGTCGCCATGTGTTCGGTGACCATGCGCCACTCATTCGACCCCAATTGGCCGCAGGTGTACCGCAACATAGGCAGCGTTCATCTGCTGCCTATGAACTCTTGCTGGGGGCGGCAAGGATTCCAGCGACCCGATTCAGGGCCGAGCGCTTGGCCTCGGTGCTTCCCTGCAGGTAGACGTCCTGCGTTATTCGTGACGTGGCGTGTCTCAATAATTCCTGAACAGTTTTGACATCTTCGCCCTGCTGTCCAAGGAAGCTCGCCAGAGAATGTCTGAACGTATGCCACCCTACACGCTTGGTTATTCCGGCCTTAGCGGCGGCCGGCTTGATGTGATCCTTCAAGGCGGAATCTGGCCAGTACGGCCGGTTTCCGTTGGTGAACGGGGAAGCGAATACCCAGTCATCATCCTGGTTGTATGGAGTGTGATCGCGCCAAATTAGCAAAGCTGCAGCCAGCGCGGGAAGCATCTCCATGCCCCTCCGCGACGCTTTTGTCTTCATCTTCGTCTCGGCCTGCGAGACATAGCCACGCTGTAGGTTGAACCAGCATTTGTCCAGGTCGAGGTCCGCCCACTTCAAACCGCGCACCTCGCTTCGCCGGAGCGCCGATGCGGCCGCTACGGCAACCATCATTTTGATTGCAGCCGGTTTGATGTTGCCGAGGATCGCTCGCATTTCATCGAGCGTCAGTATATCGGGATCGTGTTGACGGACCGCGCCCTGTCGCACCGATGCGATTGGATTCAGCTTGCCGTAGATCTCGTGGCGGATGCAATGGGAAAAGAGCGAGCTCATATGGTTCCGAATCTTCGCCTTTGATGCAGGCGCGAGCGCCAAGCTGCGGAGCCATTTCTCAACGGCGACAGACTTGACGTCATCGAGAGCGACAACCTTCCAAGTGGGAAGAATCCTGGCCTTGAAGTAATCGAGGTAACTTTTAATGGTGGTGTGAGACCGATCAACATCGGGGTCACGCAGTTCATTGGCTTGGAAATGTCCCCATGCCTCACCAACTGTCATTCGAACGGTCTTCGTCGCGGCAGAATTGATCTCGGCACGGAAACCCTCGACGGCGCGCTTGGCGGCGCCGATCGTAGGATATGCCTCGACAGTGCCGATGAGCTTGCGGCGATGGATGCGGCGCCCGTCTTGTTGCGAGGTTTCCCACCAGCGGTATGTCCACTGATCTGGCCCCTTCGCGTGCTGGACGCGCTCTATGTATCCCTCTTGATAAGATGTGGAATTGCGATTGCTTGCCATCTCTATTCCGAGAGCTCGTTGGGCTCAACACAGGGTTGAATCTGGGAGTCCGCCCAGGATCTCAAATCGCAAGCGCGGAAGCGCCAGTGCTTGCCCAGCCGGATCGCGGGGATGCCGTGGCTGCGGGCCAGCCGGAGTGCCGTCTTCGGATGGATGCGCAGTAGATCTGCGGCCTCAATGGGAGTGAGAAGCGGCTCCCAAACCTGCTTGAGCAGAGTGTCATTAGTACTGCGAGCTGTCTGCATTTGGTTCGTCCTTTTTCTCTGTCTGCCAATAGATGAGTTATGGGCAAACGGAGTTCTGAGTTATGGCTTTCGCCAGCGAGAGTTAACGCGGTTCGGCACGCACTCATCTTTGTTTATGAAGCCAGTATTGAAGATGACATGTGGCTGAGAGTAATAACTACGAGCGTTCTTGCCCTTAGTGATCCTGAATGAGTTCCGAGGCGCGGGCTACGAGGTACTAGGAGCATCGAAGTAGGCCAGCCGGTCTCTGGCCGGCTGGCCAATTGACATCAACCTTGAACACTTGATGTCAGTCGGCCATCAACGTGGCTGCTAGTAATCCCAGGCTGCAGGGATGCAGTCCGTCACATGGGACATGGAATCGGCCAAGTTACCTTCCCAGCCAATAGACTCCAGCGCGCGCGACTGGTGCCTCTCGTCTTCCCACGTCCGAGTGAGATAGCTCAACATCGCAGAGTCACTGTTCTCGAGCCTTTCAGCGGTCTTCTCGGTGTTGCGCCGTTTGTATTCCAGATCGAAGAGCAAGTTAAGCCGCTTGCAGACCTTGCAACCGTCGACCGATTCCGGCGGTGCAGACCTATCCGCATAGTCCCGAAAGGCCTTGAGCAAGGGGTTGAGCGCGGGAAGGTCGAGCTTAACCTCGTGAATCTGCACTGCGAAGGGAACACGGAGGCCTTCGCTTGTGAGGAGATCGAGGGATTTCTCCCCGTAGTCGGACAAAGTGTTAGCAAAGTAGACCAGTGCCGCGCTGCTTACAGTTCCGACACCTGCATGCTCAAGCAAGCGAGCATAGCCCCAAAGCTGGGTCTCATAAATGGGCATGAAAGGGTCGTCGGCGCCTTTGTACTTGGCAGTCTTGTAATCGACCAGAACCAAGCTCCCGTCTTTCTTCTTGAAGACAGCGTCAGGCATGCCGACCAGTGTCAGCCCAAGCTTCGGAAGGTCTTCGGTCATCTTTGCGGTGAATGCTATGGGTTCCTTGCAACCGAGGCTCAAGAGCCACTTCGGAGCAGACTTGTGTGACTTGAAGTGGGCCTCGACAAGAATCTTCTCGAAGCGATCCATGTTGAAGAGAATTCCAGGCATCGACATGTCGAAGGGATGCCTGAACCCGAGGGCAACTGAATACCAGAAGCAATGACCGCAGAAGTTGGGTCTGCGCATCTGCCCGAGGTGACGCGGTGAAACACGGATGCGGTCCGTGGGTAAATCCTGAAAGCCATTCATATTAATCTCCAGGTGAAATACTGACTTACTGGTGCGTGTCTATTAGTGACAGGATGGGAATTTACATAGCTCTTAATCAATTCCGCATATCTAGCCAGAAGTTATAGTTAGATATGCTCGGCGATGAAAGGGCTACATGCTGCTTAGTACAATTTCTCCCCAATGCGCTGGTTGCGCTGATCTGACGGTATGCCCCCCGCGACATGTACCAAAGGCCCAGGAGCAGAATGCTGTCCGTGAGTTATTGAACGGGGCATAGACCACCCCATGATGCCCATGACGGACCAGATGTTTGCGCCAGAGTTGACGAGGCGTGCAGCGAATGTCCGGCGCAGGAGATACATCGAAATACTCCCGATGCCAATACTTTTGGAAAGGACGGCCAGCTTACGCGATACGCGTTCAATTACGCGCCGTGGTGAAACTCCAAGAACAAGTTCTAATTCCGGCTGGCGCGCGCGTCTTGCTTCGAAGACGCCAAGTGTCTCATCTCCCAATGGCACCTTGCGGATGCTACCGGAATTAGAACGGATGGTGAGTTCCCGTCGACTCAAGTCGACGTCGGTCCACTGAAGGTCGCGTAGCTCCCCGGCTCTAATGCCGGTGCCTGTAGCGATCAGCACGACATCGCGTATGTCGTGTACGAGTTGATCTCTTTCAGACAATGAAAGAATCTTGCTGATCTGCTCATTGGAGAGCGTCGCCCAAGAATGTACTCTTGGTTTACGGCGTGCGTGGTCCTTGATGTTCATGATGACTCCATGGCGCTTTTGGCGCTATTAAAAGGTTATGGTGTGAGTGGAATGTATCAAAGGCTCGAGCAGTGGACAGCTGAAGTCCTTCTATACGGGAGAGGACTGGCGGATGAATTCCATGACGGCAAAGTATTCCCGGGAGAGCCGGTCAGGCTGAATGCGGAAATACCTCTGGGTCGTGGACAGGCTGGAGTGCCCCATGAGTTCCTGGAGAACTGCGGCTGACATTCCGGAATTTACATTTCTTGTCGCGAAGCAATGCCGCAACTGATGCACATGAATATGCGAAACACCCAACTTCAGGCACCAGCGA
The DNA here is from genome assembly GCA_003151985.1 of Acidobacteriaceae bacterium. Lineage (GTDB taxonomy): Bacteria > Acidobacteriota > Terriglobia > Terriglobales > Acidobacteriaceae > Telmatobacter. The sequence continues at coordinate 1,111 of PLZC01000432.1, read as the reverse complement.
TTCACAATGTCCTGGACATTCCGGCAACTGATCCTCTGACGGCGAGAAGACAAGAACAAAGCCGGGTTGCCATCCGTGGTCCTGTGCTCTTTGACATAGTCGCGGAGCGCCTGCAAGGCTTTAGGGCCAATCATGAACTGCCGCCGCTTGCGCCCCTTACCCAGGACTTCTCCTGTGCCGAAGAACTGGACTGTTCCGTCGGGCCCAGTTCGTTTCCGCTAAACAATGCCGTCCTTGTTCAACTGGCAGAGCTCTGAAAGCCGGAGGCCGGAGTACACGAACAGGAGGACAATCGCTCTGTCCCGGATATCAGTGATGCCATCAACTAGAGTGGCAAGGACATTGTCGTCGACGGCACGAAACGCCTCGTTATTGACCTTCGGCCGCTTCACCCGCTGGACTGGATTGGCGATGTTTCCGTCGAAGTTATTTCGTAGAAACTCGTAATACGCGGACAACACTGAAAGCCGGCGAGACACAGTGGCCGGCGCGAGGGCGCCGCCGTGCAATTCGGTGAGATGGTTGATAAATGCTGTGATGGTGCTCGGCTTCGCCTGCGTCACCCGCAATCCCTTCATACGAAGGAAGGCTTCGTATTTGTCGAGATCCTGTTGGTAGGCGCGCAGTGTTTCCTTGCTGGTGGTCTGGCTTGCAAGGTTAGCAATAAATCCCTGAATGTTCATGTTTCCCTTTCTTGGTTGATGTTTAGTGTGGAGTAATTCTGCCTTGTGTGAATATGTTTCTTTAGTCACGACACCGAACTCGATTGCTCGAACATGGAGCAAGGCAAACGCCTCATACTGAGCGGAAGAGCGCTCACCATCTCTTTCTCTTCGGCCGGCGATTCGGGCCCCGGAAGTGGCCAAAGTGCCAGTGATTTCCGAACCGACACTTGTATGCTGCGAGGGTGTGATCTTTGGATCTCTTCTGGAACGAGATCATGGCGGCGACGGCATCGGTTTGGGTGGCGAACCGGCGTTTGCCTTCGCAAGAGTTCCGTCGGATTCTGCGTTTACTGCTCATAAACGCAGATCCTATGAGTGCCAGTGCCCCACATTGCGGGTAAGAGCCATTACCCGCAATGTCTTCTAGGTGTGTGTCGGGAATAGAT
>PLZC01000441.1 GCA_003151985.1 Acidobacteriaceae bacterium | reverse complement strand
ACCGCCACGACGGCAGCGCCAACCTTGCGGCGGAACATACCTCCGTTTGCCTTGGAAACCAGACAAGCGCGATCCATCAAGGCCTTGATTTCGGGGGAGATGTCAGCGACATAGGTGGGCGAACCGAGAAGGATGCCGTCCGCCGCCTCCATCTTTTCGATATAGACATTCCCCATATCGCCGGTTTGCGAACACCGGCGGTCCTTTCTTGCTGAGCACTTGCGGCATGCCAGGCAACCGTGAATCTTGGCTCCGCTCAGTTCGATGAGTTCGGTTTCGATGCCTTCTTGTTCGAGTTCCTTAAGAACATATCGAAGCAGGATGGCCGTATTTCCGCCTTTTCTTGCGCTACCGTTCAACGCGACAACCTTCGTTTGAGTCCCGTCCATGAATCAGCCTCCTTTTGCCTGCCATCCAGGCTACCGGCCCGATGGCCGCAATTCCCTACCTTTCATTCTGCTCCTTCGGCAGCATGGACTGCGCTGTGGGCATGGAAACCTTCGGCAGCTGCACTCCACGTGAACATCGACCTGCGGGTCAACGGGCAACAGTACCCGGAAGTGACACGCCTCTATGCCATTGAGGATGGGCGCCCCGGAGGTAACCCGGAGATCGTTGTGCGCGACCCCACACTAGGGGAGTTCACACTCACAGAGAACTGCGGCATGGAGATCATGGATGACCGATGCGGAGTATGGTGTCCGGGTTCCCTCGACCGGCTCACCGGCATAGTGGAGCTGCCATCCATGCCGAGGAAATACCCACCCGGGCTGAGGAGGAACACTAGTGAGCGGATCTCGCGTGTGCGAAGATTGCGGTGAGAAAGGGCCATCGAAGCGGACGCAGGTGCGCCAAGTCCAAACTGCTGCTCCGCCTCCACTGACTCAGACACTACAAGCCGCCGTATTGTTCAGCGACCGCCGCGCAGAGTATGCGGTTCACCCATGCCGTCGCTAAACTAAGTCAAGGCGACCCTTGTCACTGAACAATCCGGCTATTGCACGCGGTATCAGATGAGGGGTATGGTAATGGGTAGAAAAGCCATTAAAAGACCACCCCAGCAGCACAAGGATGCTGGAGTCCTTTGGGGACATGGCTTTCAGACGGGAAAACATACTATTAGGTGTTCGCAGTGGATCTGAAAAGATTTAAGCCATTTTTGGGCAAAACGATCATGATTCCACTGCTGGCTCTCCTGACATTGGCAGGGGCCACGTTGTGGACAGCCGGCGCTCTAATCACAAGGCTTGAAGAAGTCGATCGGAGCGATCATGCCATTGAACAGGGTCAGCTACTGCTGACCGCTGTTGTTGATATGGAAACCAGTGCCCGCGGTTATCTCCTTACAGGGGATGACCTGTTTCTTGATCCTTACAAGCAAGCTCGGGAGATCGTTGAACCAGGGTACGTTAGGTTACGCCAGTCTGTAGGAGGCGATCCGGCACAGCAGGCCAGGCTGGATCGCTTTTATCATGGGTATCTCCAGTGGCATCGTCTTGCCGATGAGGACCTTCTGTTACGCCGTACGGGGAACCGCGAATTCAGGTTAACGGATGCCTTGTCCCGCAAAGCGCAGATGGACGCCCTGCGCAACTATCTGCGGGAGTTTGAAGTGGCCGCAGTTCAGTTGCGCGAAGAGCGTAATACAACCGCGCATCAACTATGGTGGTGGAGCAAACTCGGCTGGGCGGTGCTTGGAAGCACCCTGTGCCTGGGAATCTCCATCTTTATCTTCAAACGCACGCTCATCATGTCGGCAGCGTTTACGGCTACCCTGGCTACGGAAACACAAGAGATGCGGGAACGGGTAGGCGCGCTTATTCTGGCCACGTCTGAAATCGTTTATCATATGAGCCCGGACTGGAGCGAAATGCGTCACTTGATGGGGTTCGGCCTCCTTGCCGATACATCAGAGCCGGACCGGGACTGGATGAACAAGTATATCCATCCGGAGGATCAGGCCCGCGTATCGGCCACTATTGCCGATGCAATTAGCAGGAAGAAGGTTTTTTTCCTGGAGCACAGGATCCGTCATTTGGACGGGACTCTGGGCTGGACTTCTTCGCGGGCTATTCCACTGCTGAACAAGGACGGGGAGCTGTTTGAATGGCTGGGAGTGGCCACCGACATCACCGCCAGGAAACTATCCGACGAAAACATGCTGGCCAATGGCAAGCTGGTGGTCGCGGGCCGCATGGCTGCCGCCATTGCGCACGAGATCAACAACCCCCTGGCGGCCGTAATGAACACGGTTTACCTGGCGAAAACAAACTCCCGGGATCCGGTTCTGGTACGGAAGTACCTGGAGATCGCCGAAGAGGAACTTAACAATGTATCGCATATAACCCGGCAAACCCTCGGCTTTTACCACGAATCGTCCAACCCGGCGCCGGTGTCTGTAAATTCAATCCTCGATTTAACGATCGTCCTGTTGAGGGGAAAGATAAAATCCAAAGCAGTCCGAATCGTAAAGCAGTACAAGGACGAATTGCTGACGTCAGGCGTCGCCGGAGAGCTGCGCCAGGTGTTTTCGAACTTGGTACTCAATAGCATTGAAGCCGTAAAAGGGGATGGCGTGATTACACTGCGCGTGTCGAAGTCTACCTGCGTCAACACCGGCAAGCCCCGGATCAGAATTTCTGTATCCGACAACGGCAAAGGATTCAAGCCTGAGACGGCTTCCCGCATATTCGAGCCTCTCTTTACCACCAAAGAGGGAACAGGCACCGGCCTGGGCCTGTGGGTAAGCAAGCAGATCATTGAGAAGCACGGTGGAAGCATACGAGGCCATTCCAACTCCCGCAGTCCGTTCAACCGCACCGTGTTCTCGGTCCTGCTCCCGGCCTTGGTAACACCGCCCACGAAGGTAGCTGAGCCCAACGGAGCGTGTCAACGAGTTTGAGACAGGTGGCGTGAGAGTTTAGTGTAGATTTTTCTCTGTCGTGGTGGCTGGGGTTGGCGGGTTGATCCAGGCCGCGGTTGCACGCGGGTTGGAGGTCAACCCGAACGTGTTGCAACGTTGGCGGCGTGAGTTTCGTCACGCGCCGGGCAACGCGTTTCCTGGTAACGAACAGCAGCGATGATGGAAGCAGCAATAACGATGGTCGAGGCGAAACGGTCTTGCGTTCGTCGGTCTTGCTCTTCTCTTGCAATCGCCCTCCTCATCTCACCCATTAGCTCACCACCCCGCGATGCTGCCCGCCATGAAGCTTGTGCGACAGCTTCCCTCTGAAGATGTCAGTTGGCAGGTAGCGCCTCCTTGTTCCGCACAACGGACAAGAGGCAACAATCCAATTGTCTGGCATGGTTCCGACCGGGGCAGGGATGGTCTCGCCGCATCCCTTGCACCGGACAGCAAAGTCACATAGCCGGGATTGGGGTAGGTTCCACACAGGAACAGTATAGGCGAAAATAAGGCGAAGATATGCACAGGGCTTTTACGCGATTCCTAAAATCCAATCCAAACCGTCCAGAACGATGCGCTCTTAGGTCACCCATTGCAGGTCACCCATAAGCCCAGAATGGGCACGTTTGGGCAGAAATGAGATTGGCTGAGAAGAATGTAAGCTATTGAATATAAACGACAGGGAATGTTGTCTCCCGTATTCGGGACCAGGGGGTCGGAGGTTCAAATCCTCTCTCCCCGACCATTCTAAGTATATTAATATCAATCACTTACAAGGTGAATTTGCAGCGAACGCGTT
>PLZC01000030.1 GCA_003151985.1 Acidobacteriaceae bacterium | reverse complement strand
CAATTCTCGAAAGCGCCGAAGACACAGATCCCAAAAGGGCTGGAATGGATGGCCATCGCCCAGTCTGTCCTGTGTTCTTAAGACGTCATTGACAGGAGTGTCCGGGCCTGTAACGATTGCCGCAACAAGACTCCAAGATGACTCTTCCGAAGGAATTTTGCGGAGTAGATGCTCCTATAACAATGCTGGCCGAAAGGCTAAGGGAGGATCCCTGTGTCGAGTTGGCCGGGGCGCTTTACACACCTCCTCCATTGCGCGTTGCTCGTCTGTTGTTCGAGCTTGAGCCCCAGACGCATCTCTATCTGCCCTTGGAGATTCGGGGCAATGTGTTGCGAGGGGCTTTCGGCACCATCTTCCAACGTGTGGTTTCGGTCGTCGTTGTCGTAGCGGTGATGGTCGATGTCTCCGGCCCCGTAGGGGTTTGCTCCGGACAGTTCTCCACCGAAGGGAGAGAAGGACCGAGTCGGAACGCACCAATGCGTTGGAGGAATTTCCGTGGAACTATTGAAACGAATTCAAGAACTGCTTCGAACGAAGGACGTCACTGCCGAAATTGATAAGGACGGTGAATTGACGTTTCTGGCCAGATCAGGCCCCGTGAGCGTACGGATGGTCATCTCTGTAACCGATTCGGCGGTAATCGTACGCGCCTACATCCCATTGTTTGCACCCGCACATCGCCGCCAGGCGATATACGAGGCCATGTCACTAGCCAACTGGCAGCTCCGATTTGCCCGATTCGAGATGGACGCATCAGACGGTGAGCTTCGATGCAGGGCAGATATGCCGCTCTATGACGGGGTACCAAGTGACCAGCAGATAACGCGATTAGTGTACAGCGTCTGGTCCATCACCGAGCGCTACGCGCCCGCGCTGGTGGAAGTGATGACTGGGCAAGCCGACCCAGCGGTGGCAATAGCGCGGGTGGAAACACCCGAAATCGAGCGAGTCCGGCGAAAGCAAGGTACAGATTTGACGGTGAATTAGGCGACGTTGCAAGCTGTGAAGGAGATACAACCAGACGGAATCGGTTACGAAGATAGGAGATTTCGATTTCGATGCTGACGCTCTTCACTTTTGGCTACTGGGGATGGGGCAGTGCGACTCCCGAGTTGATTCGAGCCATCGACGCAGCAGAGAGGAAGAAGGGCTTCAGTCCTCCAGTCTTTGTTGATATTCGGCTTAAACGCAGCGTTCGTGCAGAAGGATTCCGCGATGATGCGTTTGAGCGGCTCCTGCCAAAAGGTCGCTACCAATGGTTTTCTAGCCTTGGGAATATCAAGATAGGGACAAAAGAGGGCGGGATAAAGATTAAGGAGCCGCACTCAGCGAGATTTTTATTTGAGGAAGCTCTGAAATACGGCAAGGAGAACCGCCGCATCATCTTCTTTTGTGCGTGTGAGATCCCTCGTTTTTGCCATCGACACGTCGTGGCGAATCTACTCNNATATGTGGGAAGATATTGAATGTCCGACTGTCGCCAAACCTTGCCACGCGATTTGGTGGGGCTACCTTGGGGTTCCATCGTGGATGTTGTCTCAGGGAAAGGGAAGATTCCGATCATCAGCGGACCCGCAAGATTTCACAACGGATGGACCTTGCCTAGATTGGATAAGCCCGGGGCAAATACATCTGATGCTCAACTTCTTCGCGTTTCTGAGAAGTGGCTCAAATCCAACGGGATTCGCTGCGTGGGCAGCAACAAGGGGAGCAGCCCACGTTAGCGTTGACTGCGCCGTTTTACGAAGCGAGTTTCAGCAATTCTTGCTCCGCCCTAATCCAATCATCCAACGCATATCCATGCTGGTAGCCGCGCTGAACCCAACGCTGATACGCAGCCTGCGCAATCATATCTCGCGACACAACCCTCGCCTGTGAAATCGCGACGACGCTTTCTTCCTTTGTCGCGGTCTTGCTTGGTTTTGCGGCTGCTGCCTTTGCCTCCTTTGGCAACTCGACCTTTGCAACAAGCTCGATTCCCTTGCGGACTGCTGTCGTTGGCTTTGCTACTTCAGCAACCTTCACGTTCTTTGCTGAGGCTTGGCGCGGCGTTGCAGTCGCCTTTGTCTTTTTCGCTGTATCTGCCATGTAAGTCTCCTGCGTGCTGAATTCGCCGCCACCGTGTGGGGCGTCATTCTAAGAATATCAAACGGCTTTGTCACCAGTAAATAAAAAGAGCAACAAAATCAGCAGGTTCCTCGTACGACACTAGGTGTTTTCAGAGGATGTCTCTTTGAAAGGACAGCCTCCCTGCGGCACTCGGAGCGTAACGCAGACCAACAGTGGCGGCAAGTTCGTAGAAACGCAGCGATTCCTTCTGCATAGAAGCGGAGCGCAACTCGCGCCAAGAGCCGCAATCCTTAACCCGTTCGTTTAAAGGTAGGGTACCTTCCTCCATCGACCCAGAATCCATACATGTTCCGGTCTTCACCAAGCGCAACCAGTCCCGTCCCAAGCAGCGCAAAACCTATCGCTTCATTGAGTGGCTGCATAACTGATAGTCAAATTTGCTCCTCATGTAGACTCATAAAGGAGGATTTTGAATGAGCACGAAACAACTACTGGCTGAAATCGAGCGCGGCATCAACGCCTTGCAGAGGGCGCGTGCCTTGTGCTTGAAGAGTGAGGCTGTTGCACCAAAGGCAAAGACAACCGCAGATAAGACAGCCAAGGTAACAAAGGTGCCGGTGAAGAAGGCCGCTAAGAGTGGCG
>PLZC01000031.1 GCA_003151985.1 Acidobacteriaceae bacterium | reverse complement strand
TTCTTCACAGTCCGGCTTCCACCGCTCCCTGAACCAGTGGTTTGACGTTACGAGGTTCAAACTGCAAGGCTTGAATCTACTGGGAAACGAGCAGCGTAACCAGGTTTACGGACCAGGTACGCAGGCACTGGGCTTCTCACTGTTCAAGGCCTTCCCGATTTACGAGGAAGCCAAGCTTCAATTTCGGGCAGAGTCGTTCAACCTGCTCAATACCCCAACCTTCGCCAATCCGAACGAGACCATCAATGCCTACGACGCGAATGGTGTTGCCGTACCCAATGTGGGCGTGGGACAAATCGGCAGCACAACCGCAGCTTCGTCGCCGCGACAACTCCAATTTGCGCTCAAGCTGATCTTCTAAGTGGCGGAGGCGGATGGCCAGCCCTTTGACCCGTCACAAACCCGTGTGTGCCCATTCTTGCGCTTTTCTCTGCGCAAGGATGGGTTGCCACAGCCCTCACCGGCCCTGGTCAGGGGCCCCTGAATCAAGCCGTTTTCCGCAGCCAACCGCGCCACGACCTGAACCTGAACCTGAACCTGATTGTGCTCCCCGTCATCGACGGTGAAACGAAGCGGAGTTAGGGTTTACCGATGATCTGGAAAGTGATCCATTGGAACATTCATTTTTTCTTCTGGATTACGCTCGCGCTTTTTATCGCCAGCATGTTCTCCAATCGACGCTCCGCCAAGGTCCGCGCAAGCGGCAAGATTGAGTTTGCTCCGAGGTGGTTCGGAGTGTGGGCGTGGATGTATGTTGCGGTTCGGATGTGTTTCATTGCCGCGAGTTACCTGCGGCATGGCATAAGAGAGCCTCTCACATTCGCACCGGGAGCCCTACTTGGTTTGGCTTCCATCGGATCGATCTTTGCGCTTTCCTGGGACTGTATTGGTGACCGACAGCGGTCTTGAGGAAGTCTTCTGGTTGGCGCGGAACAAGAGAATCGGATGGAACGAGATTGTGGAGATCAACACAGAAAAGAATGGAAGCAAAGTGACGGTTACAGGTGCTGATAAACCTAGAAACGGCGGTTGGCGTTTGTTTGGGTGCTGAAGTGACTGATCCGGCTTGATTTTGAACTGCTCCGCATCTCACCAATGTGGTGATATCACCGATTTTTGCAAAGACTTAAAGCTGCAAGGAGATGGCCAGTTTTGCAGCCACTCAACTGCCGTTTTTGGGATAAATCCAGAATCATCCACTCAGGTCGCCTGCCAGACCGAGCGCGATTCCTGATCGAAATGAAGCGCCATTGTAGCGAAAATCTGCTGGCAGATTTTCCGGGCATGGACGTGAGCAACAGCGGTACTTTATGAACAATTCGCAGGCACACTATACCCGTTCTGGTTGGATGACCGCCTACCCGTCAATGACCCAATTTCGGTGCAAATCGGGGAAGGGTGGGTCACCACACGCTCCTGATCGACGTTGTGCCGTGCTTCGAGTTGCGTATCAGAACAGAGTGTCACCCTAATCTCGATGCCAGATCACCTTGCCGCCACGAATGGCGTATCGAATTGCGGTGAATGCCTCCGGATTTCCCGATCCCGGATCTTCTGACAGAATCGTCAGATCGCCGCGCATTCCGGGCATGACCTTGCCTTGGTTCTGCGACAAGTGATAAATAACGTCTGCCTTGCATGATTGATTACCGTCAAAAAACCCTGCGGAGAATGCAGTTAAAATGATACCTTCGAAAACGCTGCCACATTTAGGCGGCAAAAGTCACCAATGCCGGTTAGGAGGCATCACCATGTCTCAGGGCTCCACCTTCAAATCCACTTTATCAATCCTCGTTTCCAACGCTCGCTTCTTCATCTCTTCATCGAGGATCAAGGGGGGAAATTGTTGCGCTGCGAAGTCGCTGCCGGTAGTTCTGCTACTGGCCTCCCCTGCGCTTATTGCCCAAACTCCGGCTAGAGTCACGAGACCTATTGAAGCAAGCGATCGGTCTGAGCTCGCCAACACAGTCAGGCACGAATTGAAGGGGGCGACTGACCAAGGTCGAATTGGCGGGAGCAAACAACTCACGTCTATCATGCTTAGCTTCGCCAAGACCGCGGCCCAGGAAACAGCACTTCAAAAGTTGCTCGCGGATCAGCAGAATCCAGCTATGCCTGACTACCACGCGTGGCTAACGCCGGAGCAATATGGAGGGAGGTTCGGCGCAAATCCTGATGACATTGCCAAGGTGGTTGAGTGGCTTGGCGGAGCTGGGTTTTCCAACGTTAAGATCGCCAACGGAAGGAACTTCGTTACCTTCGACGGGAATGTCGCAACTGCCGAGGCGGCCTTCGGGGTCGAGATCCACAACTACATGGTTAGGGATGAAGCGCATTTCGCAAATAGCACCAGCGTTTTGATCCCGGCGGCCTTTCGAACGCTCATCATGGGAATCTCTGGCCTGCACGACTTCTATCCAAAGCCAAGGCATGTGCAACGTATTGTTGCGGCCGCGCCGGAGTACAACCAGGGCACGACGGAGCACTACCTTGCAGCAGAGGATATTCAGACAATTTACGACATCAAGCCTCTCTACAATTCAGGTTACACAGGGAGCGGAGTCAAGCTGGTCATTGTGGGTCAAGCGGCTATCTCACCAAATGACGTTAACATTTCAAACTACCGGAAGCTAAATGGATTACCAGCTATCAATTTGCAGACCATTCCGGATACAGCAGATGGCAGTCCTAGTACTAAAACGAGTGATGTGGACGAGGCTTACCTCGATATAGAGGTCGCTGGCGCGGTAGCCAAAGGCTCCACAATTATCTACGTGTATACAGCGAACGCATTCAATGCAGCGCGATACGCAATCAATCAGAATCTTGGACAGGTTCTGAGCATTAGCTTTGGAGGTTGCGAAACTACCTTTGCAAGTTCGACGCTTGAAGATCTTTTCATGCAAGCGAATACGCAAGGAATGACCGTGATTGCGGCGAGCGGAGATTCGGGTGCCGCGGGTTGTGACGACGGCACGGCCACCTCCGCATCCAAAGGACTCGCTGTCGAGTATCCGGCGAGTAGTGCTTACGTTACAGGGATTGGCGGCACGACGCTGCAGGAAACGTCTGGCTCCTTTTGGGGAGCGGCAGATGCCAGCGGAGGCTCGGCGCTCAAGTACATCCCGGAAGTCACGTGGAACGACACCAAGATGGGGTCGGGGAAGGGCTGTCATTTCTATCTTCTTCTATTCACCGGGATTGGCTGTGCAAGTGGAGGTGGGACAAGCATCGACTTTCCGAGGCCTGCCTGGCAGGTAGGTAAAGGTATATCGGCCGGATCGCCAAACAATACAAAACGCCTTGTGCCTGACTTGGCTTTTGCCGCATCTGCGGATCACGACGGCTATCTAACCTGCATGCCGAGCTACTGCGTAAACGGCTTTTTTAGTTCAAACAAAAACTTGAATATTGAAGGAGGAACCTCCGCCGCGGCACCTCTCTTCGCGGGACTCGTGGCGCTTGTCGATCAGAGGCTTAGCCCGCTTGACCCGCGACAGGGAAACATAAATCCCAGGATCTACGCTCTCGCCGCTTCGACTCCTGGAGTTTTCAACGACGTCGCAGTAGGGACCAATCGGGTTCCAACATCGGGCACTACATCCTATATTGGTTTTGTTGCGGCTCCAGGATATGACTTAGTAACCGGATGGGGTTCTGTCGATGCAAACCAATTTGTGACAGCATTCGCCAGCGTTCCGGTGATTACCTCGTGGTCTGTGAGTCCAAACACCGTGCCCCTCGGAAGTGGAATCACCATTTCGTACACCGCAACCGATTCATCCGGAGCCAAGCTGTCTCGTGCGGAACTATGGCGGGCGCCAGATGCGAACGGTAAACCCGGGACATGGACAGAGGAGGGCTCGTCGCAATCTCTCAATGCAAGCGGCCCCGTGCAAGTGAAGCTCATCGGAAAGCCAACGGCGAAAGGCAAGTACTGGTACGGTTCGCACCTCTTTGACGGTGCGGGCAACGAGGCTATTGAGCCCAACCCCACTCAGGTGACGGTTGGCAACCCGATACCGTCGATCTCCAAATTTAATCCCACGTCTCTCCAGGCTGGTTCGGCGGCACAGGAACTGACTGTGCGCGGAACAGGATTTGTTTCAACTTCTACCGTCACATTCAACAAAAAGGTTCATGTGGCGGCCTATGTTAGCGCAACCTCGCTCGGGATATCCCTGACGGCCTTGGACCTTGCAAAGGCGGGTAGCTACCCAGTAGCGGTGACGAATCCGGGCCCAGGAGGGGGGGCTTCGGCTGCGGCTGAGTTCACTGTTACTCCCCCAAACCCAGTTCCGACGATTACGGGACTTACTCCGGCCCAACTTATGGTAGGCTCGTCGGCGCAGAAGCTAACCATCAGAGGAACTGGATTCGTTTCCTCGGGGACCGTGAAATTCAATGGCGTCAGCCGCGCCGCGGCCTATATTAGCGCAAATTCGCTAACGATCTCGCTGACGATCAAGGACCTTGCTAAAGCGGGTAACTATCCGGTGGTGGTGACGAATCCCGCGCCACAGGGCGGTGTCTCCAACTCGGTTGTTTTCACAGTGGCAAAGAATCCCTCAAGTGGTGAATGGACTTGGGTGAATGGCAGTAGTACCCCTTTTGCAGAGGGGATCTATGGCACACTCGGAATCCCGGCGGCCTCCAACTTCCCAGGGGCCAGGGAATTTTCCCTTGGTTGGACAGGCGCGAATGGCAGTCTTTGGCTCTTTGGAGGTGCCGCAGGTGACGGCTATCTGAACGACCTCTGGCGATATGACCCATCCGCAGGCACCTGGACTTGGATCAGCGGGAGTAACGTGGGCTGGGCTTCTGGAGTCTACGGCACGAAACGGGTACCGTCGGCTTCAAACGTCCCTGGAGCACGGGAAGAATCCATTAGTTGGACTGACGCAAATGGAGGCCTTTGGCTGTTTGGAGGCGATGTAATTCTTGCCTACAGTTCAGATGGCATCTTTAACGACCTCTGGCGATATGATCCAACCGCGGGTGCTTGGACTTGGATGAGCGGGAGCAATACTCCGAACGCTCCCGGAATCTACGGGGCTATGCGAACACAATCGACCTCAAATGCACCCGGGGCGAGAACTTCCGCCGTAAGTTGGACTGGCGCGAATGGCCATCTCTGGCTCTTTGGAGGGTCAGGGAACGGTTCGACTGGAAGCAATGGCCTCCTGAATGATCTCTGGCAATTCGACCCATCCGCAGGTACTTGGACCTGGATGAGCGGGAGTAAGGTGTGCTGGGCCTCGGGCGTCTATGGCACGAAAGGGATTTCGTCGGCTTCAAACGTCCCGGGGGCGAGGAGCGACTCCATAGGTTGGACTGACGCGAATGGGAGTCTCTGGCTGTTTGGGGGCTTTTCCTATGACTCAAGTGGAAGTAACGTAGTATCGTACAACGACCTCTGGCGATATGATCCATCCGTAGGTGCCTGGACTTGGGTGAGCGGAAGCAATACCCCGAACGCTTCCGGAGTCTACGGGACTCTGGGAATACCATCGACTTCGAATGCGCCGAGGGCCAGGAGTGATGCCGTAAGTTGGACCGGCGCCAATGGCCATCTCTGGCTCTTTGGAGGGTTCGGAAACAATAGCAGCCTGAATGATCTCTGGCAATTCGATCCATCCGGGGGCACCTGGACCTGGATGAGCGGGAGTAATACTCCAAATGCGTTAGGAGTTTACGGCACACTTGGGATACCCTCTGCCTCGAACGTTCCGGGCGCCCGGGGACGGCTCACCAGTTGGACCGACATCAATGGCCGTCTCTGGCTCTACGGCGGCGAATTGCCGACTGGTGTTGTGGGGGATCTATGGCTCTATCAGCCGTAGGTGCAACATCATATTGCCTCTGGTACGGACTCCGCTGCCCGGCGGCAATGGAACGCAGCGACGAGCTAGCCCGAGGGTACCTAGACTCAAGGGCGACTTCGAGGTAAATGCACACCCGAGAATTGGCAGCTCACATCCTGCGTGCGCGGCGCGGAAGGCGACGAGAGCGGAAGAATCCGGGTGTTTGATGGTGCGGCTTCCGGGGAAGATTCGGTAAGCTGCTCAAATGGCAGAACTTTATCAGTTCAGAGTGGTGCTTCGGGATGTGAGCCCGCTGGTTTGGCGGCGCCTCTTGATCGCCAGAAGAACTCCGCTCCATGACCGCCTTCCCGTGGATTTTTGAGAAGGCGGCTTGATTACTCTATGTGTGATGACAGATTGGTATCAGAGATCTACCAAGTGTTCCTTACAGTGCATCTCAACCCAACTCCCAACCCAAGAATTGCTTGACATCGGAGTGCTTGCAGGTGTTTAGGAGTACTTGGCAGTTCCCGCACCCACTTGTAAGTTGTTGAAACTGTTATCATTGCCGCTTTGACACGGAAGAGGTCGCTGGTTCGAGTCCAGTCGTGCCTACCATATTTATCAATAGAATCAATCAGTTTCAAGCCTGACCTCTTCTTTTTCCTCCCCATCTGGGTGCTCAAGGGTGCTGGAACGTTCCAAGCCCATCAGAGGGTCGAACGCCAGTGCTTGTGCACTTCTCCTTTCTTCCTTGACCGTCTGTTGGTAGATGTCCATGGTAGTCCCCTCTGTGCCAAGATGAGTG
>PLZC01000139.1 GCA_003151985.1 Acidobacteriaceae bacterium | reverse complement strand
AATCAAGCGGTCACGGTACTAGAGAGTTATGCAGCCGCTGTTTGAATTGCGCGCCTTGCCCTCGCATCCCTGGCCTCTATATCCTTGACAAGCAACACGAGCAAGTACCGGAAAGACCATCATGAATGTTCTAAAGGGACTCTTCGAGCAGCATTTCCAGCTGCCGGCCGAACACGTGCAACCACTGCAAGGCCAACTAGGTGGCTCGGGACGGACCATTGTGCGCTTATCCGGCAAAGGATCAAGTGCCATAGGTATCCTCTATTCCGTTAAAGAGGAGAATGTAGCATTTCTTGAGTTCTCCAGGCATTTTCGACGGTACGGATTGCCAGTGCCGGAAATCTATGGGGAGGATTTGAGCCAGGGCGCCTATCTTGAAGAAGACCTCGGTGACACAACGCTCTTTGAATATCTTGGCAAAAATCGTGCCGGCAACACCATTGCCCCTTCGGCGATTGAAGCGTATCGAAAGGTAGTTGCTGTGTTGCCGCGTTTTCAAGTCGAGGCAGGCCGTGACCTGAATTACAAGGTCTGCTACCCACGGGCCAGCTTCGATCGCCAGTCAATTTCCTGGGATCTGAATTACTTCAAATATTACTTCCTGCGCCTTGCAGGCATACCTTTCAACGAACAGGCTCTGGAACAGGATTTCGGCCGTTTGACGAGGTTTCTGTTAAGCGCGAAACACGACTATTTTCTCTATAGGGATTTCCAATCGAGGAATGTCATGTTGCGCAGCGGGGAGCCGTATTTTCTTGACTATCAGGGCGGCCGGAAAGGCGCGCTGCAATACGACATCGCGTCTCTGCTTTACGATGGCAAAGCCGATCTTCCGCCCGCATTGCGCCAGGAATTACTTGACTACTACCTTGAATGTCTTGGCGGCTTTATAAAGGTTGAGCGCGACGCGTTTATGGAACACTATTACGCGTACGTCTATGTTCGCATTCTTCAGGCGCTCGGGGCCTACGGTTTCCGAGGGTTTTATGAGCGCAAAGCGCATTTTCTGCAGAGTGTTCCGTACGCACTGAAGAACTTGCGCTGGCTTGCTCAAACAGTCAAGCTGCCCATAGCCCTGCCCGCTCTCATGGACGCCCTGCAAAGCATGTTGGCTTCGGAGAAATTGCAAGGTCTATCTTCTTCTACACCCGGGCTGACGGTCCGCATTTTCAGCTTTTCATTCCATCGGCAAATGCCTGCGGATGAGACCGGGAATGGTGGCGGTTTTGTCTTCGACGCGCGTAGTCTGCCAAATCCCGGACGTGAAGAACAGTTCAAGCAGTTGACCGGTAAGGACGCAGCAGTCATCGACTATTTGAGTCGTCAACCAAGTGTGCATCAGTTTCTTGCCGGCGTTCTGTCGCTTGTGGATGCGAGCGTGAGCAACTTTCAGAGTCGCGCATTCAAGAACCTCATGGTGTCGTTCGGATGCACCGGCGGTCAGCATCGATCCGTATACTTGGCTGAGCAGTTGGCGAAGCATTTGCGCGCCACCAGCGGAGTGGAAGTTATCCTCCGCCATATCGAGTTGGAGAAGATGGGCAAATGAAGGCGATGATACTGGCCGCCGGGCTGGGCATGCGTCTACGGCCGCTAACCGACGATCGGCCGAAGGCGCTGGTGACGGTTGCCGGCCGCACGCTGCTTGAAATCACCCTATGCCGCTTGAAGTCCTCCGGTGTCAGCGAGGTCATAGTGAATACACATCATTACGCTGACATGATCTTCGAATACCTCAAAGCGAACAACAACTTCGGCATGCGTATTGAAGTGTCTCGCGAAGAGACGTTGCTCGACACTGGCGGCGGATTGAAGAGAGCCGCCGATTTCTTTCTTGAGGGTGGCAGCAATTCGCAGGAGCCATTCATCCTGCATAACGTCGATGTCATTAG
This sequence comes from Acidobacteriaceae bacterium, assembly GCA_003151985.1. Taxonomy (GTDB): domain Bacteria; phylum Acidobacteriota; class Terriglobia; order Terriglobales; family Acidobacteriaceae; genus Telmatobacter. The sequence continues at coordinate 19,426 of PLZC01000139.1, read as the reverse complement.
CACCATCGACCTTGAGCGCATGGTGCGGTTCCACCAAGAGCACTCTGCACTCGTCACTCTTGCAGTGCAGAGCCGGAAGACCTCGCGCTATTTGCTCTTCGATGAGCATGGCCTGCTGTGCGGCCGACGAGTTAGCGGTGGACCGACAGGTGACAATGAGTTGCCTGAATTGGCTCGGCCTGCCCATCAAGTACATCCATTGGCGTTTTCGGGCATCCACATCATTTCTCCCCGCGTCTTTGCCGAAATGAAAGAGGAAGGCGCTTTCTCCATCATCACAACCTATTTGCATCTCGCTGCCAGAAACGAGAAGATCGTCGCCTTTCGCGCTGATGAATACTATTGGCGCGATCTCGGAAGGCCGGAGAACTTAATCGAAGTCGAACGCGACCTTGGCAGCGGATTGACGCTATCAAGGAGCACCCCATGACTGCGCATGGCAAGCCCCGTTATGACTGCGAGTACATCGTTGTTGGATCAGGGGCGGGCGGCGGTACGGTTGCTGCTCGCTTGGCAGAGGCTGGTCACACTGTCGTTTTGCTCGAGGCGGGTGGAGATCCCCGCAAGTCCACCGGCAGCGATCCCGTCGCTCCTTCCGTAAATCGTCTCCCTGCCGATTACGATGTGCCTTGCTTTCACGCCTTCGCATCGGAGAACGCGGCCATGAAATGGGATTTCTTCGTGCGCCACTACAGCGACGACGCTCAACAAAGACGCGACCCCGCCTATCGCGAGATGTGGGCAGGAAAACGAGTTGACGGAGTGCTCTATCCGCGCGCAGGTACGCTTGGCGGATGCACGGCGCATAATGCAATGATTCTGCTCTATCCTCACGATGCGGATTGGGATGACATTGCTGCCCTAACTGGAGACTCAAGCTGGCGTTCGAGCCGGATGCGAAAATACTTTCAGAAGTTGGAGGACTGCCATCATCGGCCGGTTCATCGCCTACTCAGCAAGCTCGGAATCAATCCTACCCGGCATGGATTCAACGGTTGGCTCAGTACAGAGAAAGCAATCCCCATGGTTTCGCTGTCCAATGTCGATCTCATCGAAACAATTCTAAAGTCCACAGAAACTGCGATTAAGTCCGGGAAGAGAAGTTATCCTAATCGAGGGATGGTGGTTTTGAGCGTCGCGGCAGTGATTATCCTACAACCTGTTGTGGCCACCTGAATCAAGCAGATAGCTACCAAGAAGAATTTCAAATGAGAGGACGCGAAATCATGGAGGCTAAGACAGTGATCAAAGTGGTCAATTGGATACGAAGAGCAATTCCGCTCGTTTTGAGTGTGGTATGTATGTATTTCCTCACTCCGGCGATAGCGCACGCTCAAGTTGATACCGCAGACATCGTTGGAACTGTGACTGACCCAAGTGGCGCGGCGGTAACCAGCGCTACCGTGACCGCAGCCAGTCTTACGACCGGCATTACACAAAAGGCAGCCGTCAACAATACCGGTGGTTTCGAGTTCACGCTGTTGCAAGTGGGCGCCTACAAGCTGACTGTCCAGGCAGCGGGCTTCAAGAACTATTCAACTCAGGTGACACTGGCGGCTGGCGACCGTGCTCGCGTCAACGCGCAACTGGTGCTAGGCCAGGCGACGGAAACCGTCACTGTGGAGGCGACTACGCCGGCACTGCAGACCGACGAATCGACGATCGGCACGCTGCTGACCAGCCAGGCAACGCAGGATCTTCCACTCAATGGACGCAACGTAACCAGCCTGATTACTCTAGCTGCCGGTGTGACGGGCGGTCTGCCCAACGCCTTGGCGAGCGGTACGCGGCCTGACGATCGCCGTCAAAGCGCCGCCTTTGCGGCCAACGGGCAATCCGATCAGTACAACAACATGATGATCGACGGCATGGACAACAACGAGCGCTTCATCGGCGGCGTGGGCGTTCGTCCCTCGATCGACGCTATCGAAGAAGTCCGCGTCCTCACCAACCTGTATTCGGCAGAGATCTCTCGCTCCATGGGCGGTGTTGTCGACCTGCTTTCCAAGTCGGGCGGCAACAAATTCCACGGGACGGTGTATGAGTTCGTGCGCAACGACAAGTTCGATGCCAAAGACTACTTTGCCGCGTCCGGACCCAAGCCGGAGTTGCGCCAGAATCAGTTTGGCGGCAGCGTAGGCGGGCCGATCTGGAAGCAGAAGACGTTCTTCTTCTTCGACTATGAGGATTTCCGCAAGATCAGCGGAGTGACCGCGGACTCGACGGTGCCGACCCTCTATGAGGAACAGAACCCGGGAGACTTTTCCGATCTGGGCCCGGGGTGTCCAAACCTCACCACGAACGCTGGGTGGAAACCCGATACCATCGGCCTGAATTACTTCAAGCTCTTTCCGGCTCCAACGCCCGGACTCAATGCGACACCTCCCGGAAACTGCGCGGCTCCGTCAGGCAACTTCAGCTATACGGCGGGGGCGAAGCAGATGGTCAGCACCTATGACGCCAAGGTTGACCATCGTTTCTCGTCCAAGGACTCGGCGTATGCCCGGTACACCTACAACGATACCAACGCATTCGAGCCGCCTCCGCTTCCCACCACGAAAGTGGCTGGAATTACGGTGAACCCCGGCGCCGGCCCGTGGAATAATAACTTTCCCGGTCCGGCTACCGATCAGGAGCACAGCATCATGCTGGGTTACACCCATCTGCTCAGTTCGAACCTGATCGTGGAACTCAAGGCCCAATACATGCGGCTGGACAACATATCGAATCCGATCAACGTGGGCACAGATGCAGCCACGGCGTTCGGTTTCCCGAGCGGCTCCAGCGCATACGCCATCAACCTGCCGAATGACCTGGTCAGTTCCGGCCTGCCCAACATTCAGTTCAGCGTACAGGGTTACTCCGCGTTGGGAGATGCCGACTACGTTCCGCTTCACGACCAGAACAACAGCTTCCATTACACGGGATCGATCTCGTGGATCAAGGGAACGCATAGCTTCAAGTTCGGCGCAGGCATCATCCGCCGTCAGGGCACTCAGGCACAGAGCGCTCATCCGCGCGGTTATGCGCAGATCAACAGCAATGATCCGACCCTCCCGGGCGCTGGCAACGACCTTGCCGTCCTGTTGAGCGGCCTGACGACAACTACCGCGAGGAGCTACTCGATCCAAACGCCTGAATGGCGGGCTTGGGAGCCCTCTGCTTTTGCGCAGGACAACGGGCATGTGATGCCTAAGCTCACCCTTAACCTGGGCGTTCGCTACGACATCTTCACCCCCTTCACGGCGGCCAATAACGCCTTTGACTACTTCGATCTGACACAGGATCTGCTGTATGGCCAGGATTGCCTAATGGCCAAGGGTCCAATGCCACCGGTGGCGTCAAAACCGACTACTCGAACGTGAGCCCGCGCATTGGCTTGGCCTATGAGGTAAAGCCTGACACGGTCATCCGCGCCGGTTATGGCATCTCGTATATGCCCGCAAACTCCCTCAATTCCGGCGGCTACACGAACGCACCTTTTTCCTTCAACGTAGCTTGCGGAGACACCAACTCCCCAATCAACTCACCCACGGCCTGCGTCGCGCCATTGGGCGGCACGAGCGGGTCCTGGTATATGGCCGGAGGATTGCCGATACCTTCGGCAGATATGTCGCTGGTTACCAATTCGGCGAACTATATCAATGAGGGAACCATCTTCAGCATGGACCCCAGCATCAAAAACATGTACCTGCAACAGTTCAGTTTGAACGTGGAAAAGGACTTCTTCCACGGCAACGTAGCCACCATCTCTTATGTGGGTAACCGCGGTTCGCGGATACCGGAGTTGATTCCCATCAACCAGCAGGCTTATGCGGGGGGTGCATACCCACTTTCTACCCTGCCAGGAGTCATTATCGATGATCGCGAGAGCGTCGGGAGTTCCAGCTACGACGCACTCCAGGCTTCGGTTGAGCGCCGGCTCAAGAGCGGGCTCGCGTACGACGTGAACTATACCTGGTCCCACGGTCTGACCGATGTAACGGGAATTGGAGAAGGGAATGCGGCAACCAGCTGCATAGGCCAGTGCCATGTTGACAACGGCAGCGGGCAGTCAGTCAACTACAACAGCTTCTACCAGTACGACCAGGGCAATTCGGACCTGGATACGCGCCACCGCATCGCCCTCTCAATGACCTACGATCTGCCCTTCGGCAAGACCGTGACCGGGCCGGCGGCGTACGCTGTCAAGGGCTGGACGGTGAACTCCATCTACTACGCGCAAACGGGCAACCCGAATACGATCGCGAGCTCGGTTAACCCCAGCGGACTCCCTGTGGGCGAACGGCCGAACCAGGTCGCGGGCACATCGGGCTTCCACAAGAGCATTAGCGAGTGGTACGACGTGACGCAGTTCACGCTGCCTGGCACAAACCTGTTGGGCAACGCGCATCGCAACTCGGTTTTCGGACCGGGGACACAGGCGCTGAGCTTCTCGGTGTTCAAGTACATTCCGATCTACGAGAGCGTGAAGCTTCAGTTCCGTGCCGAGGCCTTCAACACGTTCAATACGCCGAGCTTCAGCCAGCCGGGCGGGACCGTTTCCTTTGACGCGAACGGTGTTGGCCAAATCGGCAACGGCGCCGGAGCCATCACCAGCACCCCAGCCTCCGCTTCGCCGCGGCAACTCCAACTTGCGCTGAAGCTGATTTTCTAAGCGACAGAGCCGAAGACGGCGACCTGTGCATAAGGAGGCGGAAGTCGCCTCCTTATGCACATCGGAGGGTGGACCGGATTATGTTGCGCCAGGCGATCTACAGTCGCTTGGTCGGGTGTGAAGTTCTCAACGACGCCGATGTCCTTCGCAGGCCCCGACCTTCCGCCCGATTGGCTCAGAGAATATCCGGAGGAAGGTACGCTTCTTTCACCCCCACCTGAGCGAATCGAAGTCGAAGGACCAGCAGTGCAGCCCATATCACAGAGGCTGCTTGTAAGCCGGTTCTTCAATGATCATTTCCTTGTTGAAAGCCTGGCCCCAAATCTGTCGGCTCGGTCGGGAATGGAAAGAGAGGGTCTTCATGTCGAATACACGTCGAGAATTCTTGCAGTCCAGCGCGGCCGCAGCATCACGGAGCAGGATACGGCCTCGACGCTGAAGGTCGCGGTAGTCGACGAAGCCTTTGTGCGCAAGTTTTTCAAGCCGGGAGAAAATCCAATCGGCACGCATTTTGGTGTCAACCTGCCCGCGTTGAACAAGACGTTCAAAATTGTCGGCGTGGTGCGCGAGGGCAACTACACCGATCCCAGTGGCCATTGGAGACGCCCCCTGTTCTTTGTGCCGCTCGCCCAGCACGTTCATTTCGACACTCCCATGATGCAGATGATCGACGATCGCACTCACCTGATCGAAAGCGTGGTGTTGCAACTGCGCGGAAGCATGGACGGATTGGAACCGCAGGTGCGCCGCATCTTCGCGGAAGTCGATCCCAATCTCACCATGATCAGAATTCAGACCATGCAGGAACATGTGGCAAACCGGCTCGATCAGCAGCGCACCATGGCACAGATGACCGGCCTGTTCGGAATCCTAGCGCTCATCCTCGCTGCAGTTGGACTCTACGGCGTGACTGCTTACACTGTGGAAAGACGCTCCGCCGAAATTGGCGTTCGCATGGCCCTGGGCGCAAACCGCGCCAGCGTGGTCCGCTTGGTCCTGCGGGGCGCATTCCTGCAGATTCTTATCGGCCTCCTGATCGGGATTCCAGTTTCTATTGGATGCTCTCGACTGATCGCTGTGCAGCTTTATCACGTGAAGGGATGGGACCCTTTCGTCCTGTTCGGATCGATCCTTGCGCTCGGAGTTTGCGCCCTGGTGGCAAGCATCGTCCCTGCGCAGCGGGCCGCTTCCATCAACCCGGTGACCGCACTGCGAGTGGAATAGAAGACCAAACCCTGACATCCACATACTCCAACTGTTGCCCCCAACCGGTTAAACTCAATGTTGACCCAACGGTGAGTCCCGGCGGGCCAATTTGTGGAGGGGCAATCTTTGACCCGCGAGAAGGACCGTGTCCTAACCATCAACCCCGGTTCCACATCAACCAAAATCGGAGTGTACACGCGGGAGGGCGCCAAGTTGGTGCGGACCATCCGCCATGGGGATGAAGAACTGGCGCGGTTTGGGGGGCGGCCCATCGTGGCTCGTTTGGAGTACCGCGCGGGGATGATCAGGAACGCGCTCTTGGATGCCGGATACAACGGGACAGGGTTGGCCGGAGAGCGTTTTGCCGCAGTGGCCGGGAGAGGTGGCTTTCTGCCCCCTGTCCCCTGCGGTACCTATCTTGTAGATGAAACGATGGTGGAGCAGTTGCACCTGGCTCGCCGTGGAGAACATGCGTCGAACCTGGGTGCTCTACTCGCGTTGCAGTTCGCACAGGCGGCCGGCGTCAACGCCTACATTGTGGACCCCGTTACTGTAGACGAGTGGCAGGACTGCGCCCGCTTCTCCGGTTCGCCGCTCATAAAACGCGCTGCGGTTGGCCATGCGCTGAATATCAAGGCCGTGACCCGGCGCTTTGCGCGGGAGCGGGAGAGTGCCTACGAGTCGCTGCGCCTCATCGTTTTGCACATGGGCAGCGGCGTCACCGTTTCAGCCCACCGCGACGGCCGCATGATCGACAACAACACTCCCGAGGATGGCCCCTTCGGCCCTGACCGGACCGGCTCGCTTCCGGTACGCGAACTCATCAAACTCTGCTTTAGCGGGGATTATAGTGAACACCAAATCGATCGCCACGTTTTTGGAAACGGCGGACTTTTTGCCTATCTCGGCACCCGCGACCTCGAGGAGGTCGAACGCCGCATCGAAGCCGGCAACCGTGCAGCCGCCCAGGTCTTCGAGGCCATGGTCTACAAAATCGCCAAAGAGGCCGGAGCTATGGCCGCGGTTCTCGAGGGCAAAGTGGATGCGGTGCTGCTGACCGGAGGAATGGCATACTCCAAAAGGCTTATCTCACAGCTTGAGGACTACCTCGAATGGATCGCTCCTATCAAGGTCTATCCAGGCGAGGACGAATTACAGGCTTTGGCAGAAGGTGTTTTCCGCGTTCTCGACGGCCAGGAACAAGCCAAGCGAATACCGCCGGAACCCGCCGACGCGGCTACGACCAGGGCAAACGAAAAGCGGTTGGTAATTGGCCTGGAACTAGAGGATGAGCCTCTCACTTAGCGAACTGCGACGGCGCAATATTACTTCCCTCCAACTAAGCGCGCAGTTTATCCAGTTTGTCCCGCAGGCCAAACTTGCCGCCGAAACAAAGTAATATGATTGCAACCTGCCTGCATCAAACTCGCACGATGAGGTGACCACTTTGACGGCTTTAAGATTCTGCGCGACGGCAACCCTTGCACTCGCCATCAGCGGCCTTTCCGCGACGGCACAGCAGTTTCAGAACCACCTGATGCCTCAGCCCGCAAAGATTTCGATTGGTTCCGGCGGCCTTGCGCTCGACTCAACATTCGCCGTCGAGGTTCCCGGCGTATCCGACGCTCGTCTCACCGATGCGATCGACCGCGCCGTACGACGCATCGAGATGGACACAGGCCTGCGGCACGCCGGTCGCGGTGAAGTCGGGAAGACCAAGCTCGTCGTCAAAGTCGACCGCCCCTCAGCACCGGTCCAATCTCTCGAGGAGGATGAGAGTTACGCGCTTGTTGTTACTCCCGCTGGCGCAGAGATCGATGCCGCGACCGAAGTGGGAGCCATGCACGGCCTCGAGACCCTGATTCAACTCGTGCAGCCGAACGGCGCCAGCTATTTCATCCCTGCAGTTACCATTAACGACACGCCTCGATTCCGCTGGCGTGGTCTCATGGTCGATTGCGCACGGCACTTCGAGCCCGTCGCCGTTATCAAGCGAACCATCGATGGCATGGCGGCCGTCAAGCTCAACGTCTTCCATTGGCACCTCACTGAAGACCAGGGCTTCCGCATCCAGAGCCACGTCTATCCCGCACTCACCGGCAAAAGTTCTGACGGCCTTTTTTACACCCAGCAGGACGCAAAGGAGATTGTCGCCTATGCGCGAGCGCGCGGCATCCGCGTGGTGCCGGAGTTCGAGATGCCGGGACACAGTACTGCCTGGCTCTTCGCTTACCCCAGCCTCGTCAGCGGAAGCAATCCCGATGGGGTCCGCCGCGAGTTCGGAATCAGCGATTACGCCATCGACCCCACGCGTGAAGCGACTTATACATTCATCGATCGCTTTCTTACCGAGATGGCTACTGTCTTCCCCGACTCATACGTACACATAGGAGGAGACGAGGCGCCCGCTCCCGACTGGAAAACGAATCCGCGTATTCTCGCATTCAAGAAGGCGCATAACCTTAAGGACAACGACGCCCTGCAAGCCTGGTTCAACACCCGCATCCTCAAGATCGTCGCCCGCCTTCACAAGCACATGATGGGTTGGGACGAGGTCCTGACTCCCGGGCTGCCCAAGGATGTCGTCGTGCAATCATGGCGCGGCGAGGCCTCGCTCTCCAAAGGTGCGAAGCTCGGATACAAAGGCGTTCTCTCCGCTCCCTACTATCTCGACGCCATGAAACCTGCAAGCGTGCACTATCTTGCCGACCCGCTTCCTTCCACTTCCGACCTCACGCCAGACCAGCGGGCGCTAATTCTCGGCGGCGAAGTCTGCATGTGGGGCGAGCACATCTTTCCGGGCACAATCGACTCGCGCATCTGGCCTCGTACCGCCGCAATCGCAGAGCGTTTCTGGTCTCCGGAAAACGTGCGCGACGTCGACGACATGTACCACCGGCTGATCCCCATTTCCGTCGAACTCGAAAGCCTCGGCCTGACCCATATTCAGTCCGAAGACGCCGCTCTGCGCGAACTCACCGGCACCGAGAACATCGACGCCCTCCGCACATTCGCTTCAGTAGTGGAGCCGGTCTCGTTCAGTGAGCGGTCGGAAACACAGCGCACCAGCCAACTCACTGCGCTCGATCGCTTAATCGATGCCGTTCGTCCCGACCCGCCCGCTCGACACTGGTTTGAAGCCGCTGTAAAGCGTCTTCTCGCTGACCCCAAGGGCGACTCTGCGGATCGCGCAGTCCTTGCCGCGTGGTTCACCACGCTCTCCGACGCCGTACCCGCCGCGCGGCAGCAGATACTCGCCTCGCCCCGCCTCGCCGAAGCCTCCACACGCGCCGACCAGCTTCTTGAACTCACCGCCATGGGGCAACAGTCACTGGAGTACCTTGCGAGCGGCGAGAAGGCTACGTCCGATTGGAAGGCGAAGAAAAACCAGACGCTCGAGGAAATTGGAAAGCCCAGCGCTCTGGTTCGTTTCGCTGTATTACCCACATTCAGCGACCTTGTGCAGGCTGTCCCAGAATAGCGAACGAAATCATCTCGTGGGCCAGGACGAGACCTCAAATTCTGGCCCATGATACTCACCACGTTGATTCATTCGGACTAACTTCATTGCTCTGTCGCCAACCTGCCCAAACGCTCAATTACATTCCAAAAAGCTCGTCCATCGTGGTATGCCGCCTTCCAAATGACGCCTTTGTCCTGAGTGATCGGAGTGCCATCGGCCTTCGTCAGATTGTATGTGCCATGAAATTCTGAATCGATAGTGTGCTTCTTTATGAACTCCCATTGCTCGAGGAACCGTTCGAAGTAAATGCCGTTTTGTTTCCCGTACCGCTCGTGCATCAGAAGCAATGCATTCAGCCCTTCCACTTCCACCCACCATTCTTTAATGGTATCTTCCGGCTTGCCAAACGTAGTGCCTTCGCGAAAGAAGCCGCCGTTCGCCTCGTCCCAGCCATAAGCAAGTGCATGATCGACTAGCATCTTGGCCATCCGTTCAGTCTTCGGGCCAGCCTTATGGTGAAGGACCTCGTCGGATTCGAGCATCAGATAGGCCGTCTCAACATCGTGGCCGTAAGAATCATGATCGGGAATGGGTTGCCATGCATTGGTGAAAAAGAGATTCATGACGCCAGGCTCAACGCATATCTTGTCGCGCACGATCGCCAGCAGTTCTTCAAGTCTGTCGCGCAGTGTCGGGTCGGGCCACACCTGGTAAAGCTGCGTGAACGCCTCAAGCAAATGAATGTGAGTATTCATCGACTTGTAGTTCACGGGGCCAATCGGCCCCATAACAATCTGCCCATTCGGCACATGAGGCGCCACTGGCTTTCCGTCGCGGGTTAGCGTCTCAAAGTATCCGCCATTTACTGAGTCATGCCCATGCTTGTCCGTCCAAAGAAATCCTTCCTTCGCGACAGCAAGCGCTTTTGGATCGCCGATCGCCTGGTAAGCGGCCGCTGCGCCATAAATACAAAACCCAACCCCGTAGAGGTTCTTGCCATCGGCGAACTCCGGAGCGATTTTGCCTGTGTCGTCAAGCCCCCAGAAGAAGCCGCCGTCCTGCTTATCCCACATCACGTTCTCGAGAAAATCGACGCCGTGCTTCACAATCGGCACAAAGTCGTCTTTCATCTTCGGCTCGCGCAGCACCACCTGCGACGCGACCCACGTCATCCTTCCTTGAAAGACAGAGAACTTGCCATCGCTTTGCGCCCACTGCCAGTCGCGCGTGAAATGAGAGTGGAAACCACCGTGCTCATGATCTACTGAACGTGGAAACCAGACATTGAGGACGTCCGCATGCAGGGCGTTCTCTGCTTCCGAAGCCAGCTTAAGATAGGTCTCGCGTGTGATGGGTGCGGCAGTTGCCGGCGAAGAAGAAGAGGGCAGTTGCCCGACGCAAATACTGGAAGACAAAAGCAGCACAGAAACGGCGCGATTTATCAGCAATGCAGTACCCTCATCATGCGGGTTAACTCGCCAAGAATACTACACGGCTAAGACGTGTCACCTGGCAGGCACGCCATGATAGGACATTGCGTATATTCGATTAACTGAATATACTAATTCCATGCAGGAAGCTCTGCGAAACTACAAGGCCAGCACCTTTCAAGCCTTATCCCACCCCACGCGAATCGCCATCCTCGAGGCCCTGCGGGAGGGCGAACTCTCCACGCGCGCCCTTCAGGAGAAGCTTGGCGTCGAGCAGGCAAATCTATCCCAGCACCTCGCCATTCTTCGCAGCCGCCAGATTGTGAATAATCGCAAGGATGGCAACCAGGTCTTCTATTCCATCCGTAATCCAGTGCTCATCGAAGTTCTAGATACCATGCGTCGATACTTCGAGACGAACCTGACCGAGGCCATCCAGATGCTGGAGGAAGTGGCGCGTGAGGCTCACGCCCGATGATTGCTCAGTCTCTATTTGAAAGCGGCCTCATTGTTTGGGTAGTTGGCGCGGTTGTATGCCTGGGTCTTTGGCTAAGCCCGGAGGCAGCCCGGAAAACCGCCTGTGCGACGGCGTTGGTGGGATCGCTTCTTCAATTGGCGGCCTCTACTGTTGCCCTGCTTGCCGGCGGCATTGCGGAATTTAGTCTCCCCTTCGGCAACCCTATTTTTTCCTGGACGGTCCGGATAGATCCACTTTCCGCTTTTTTCACGCTGATCCTCGCCATCTTGGCGTCCGCGGTTTCGCTCTACTCATTCGGATATCTCAAACACATGGAGGGCCGGCGGAATCTAGGCGCCTTCGGGTTCTTCTACAATGTGCTGCTGCTCAGCCTGGCACTTGTCTTCACTGCGGCGAACGCATTCTTCTTCCTCCTGGCCTGGGAGGTCATGGCACTCTCGGCGTTCTGCCTCGTCAGCTTCGAGCACGAAAAGAAAGATGCGCGCGATGCGGGCGTGTTGTTCCTCATCATGTCGCACGCCGGCACTGGTTTGCTGTTGATCGCGTTTCTAGTTCTTGCCACGGCCAGCGGCAGTCTTGATTTCTCACACTTCCACTTGCTGGCTTCCACGTTGTCGCCGCTCCGGCAGGGAGTGGTCTTTCTGCTTTTCTTTTTTGGCTTCGGGGTCAAGGGAGGTATCGTTCCCATCCACATCTGGCTTCCCGAGGCGCACCCGGTAGCGCCCAGCAATGTCTCCGCCCTTATGTCCGGCATCGTCATCAAGTCAGGCATTTACGGTATGGCCCGTGTGTTCTTCGATTTCTATGGGCCGGCCCCTCTGTGGATGGGGACCGTCGTATTGACGCTGGGACTGGTCTCTGCGCTGCTGGGCGTGCTCTATGCGCTCATGGAACACGACCTCAAGCGCCTGCTTGCCTGGCACAGTATTGAGAACATCGGCATCATCCTCATCGGATTCGGCGCGGCGCTCATGTTTCGTTCACTGGGGCAGGTGAATCTCGCTGCCCTTGCCCTTATCGCGGGCTTGTATCACACCTTCAACCACGCAACTTTCAAGGGACTCCTCTTCCTGGGCGCGGGCTCCGTGGTAGAGGCCACTCACACGCGAAACATGGAAAAGATGGGAGGCCTGATTCGGCGCATGCCTATGACGGCCTTCTGTTTCCTCATCGGCGCAGTGGCTATCTCCGGCCTGCCGCCGCTCAACGGNNTCAAGGCATTCGCCATTCCGTTTCTGGCTCTTCCCAGAAGCGAGCAGGCTTCCAAAGCGCGGGAAACTTCGCCTTCAATGCAGGCGGCTATGGGACTTCTCGCAGCAGGATGCGTGGCTCTGGGACTGGGGGCTGCGTGGGTTCTCCCGGTCTTCGATCCCATAACACAGCAGACCTTGGGTGTCAGGATCAGCTCATCCTTGGTCACCGCTCGAAGTTTCGCGCTCTCCGCAGGCACACCGCACGGGGGAACAGTTTCCACCTTCGGCATCGCCCTGTTCTTCCTGGTTGCTGGTGCAGCACTCGCGCTTCCATTTGCCAGGCGCTGGGTTCGTCGAAACAGGCCCGGTCCGGCATGGGATTGCGGCCTGCCCGGGTTGACCTCCGAAAACGAATACACCGCGACCGCATTCTCGAAACCGCTGCGCATGATCTTCTCCGCGCTCTACCGGCCAAGGCGCGAGATACAGCCGGAATTCGATGTCTCGCCGCACTATCCCACCGCAATCCGTTTTGAAAGCGAAATCGAGTCCACATTCGAGAAGCGCATCTACGGCCCGCTGCAGGCGCGCATCATGGCCGTGGCCAGCCGCATGCGCGCCATTCAAGGCGGCAGCATTCATGCCTATCTCGCATACATTTTCATCGCGCTTGTTCTGCTGCTGATTTTTGGGGTGCGACGATGATCGCACGGCTTCTACAAAGCGTGATTCAGATTTTTATTCTGCTTGCGCTGGCGCCGCTGGTAAGCGGCGTCATCCGGACCTTGAAGGCTCGTCTGCAAACGCGGCGCGGCCCAAGCATATTGCAGCCCTATCGCGATCTTCGCAAGCTATTCGGCAAAGGGATGGTAATTCCGGAAACCGCTTCGTGGATTTTCACATCCACCCCCTGGGTTGTGTTCTTTTCGACCGTGATGGCGGGGCTCATGATTCCCATGGTTTCCGCGCAGGCGCCGCTTGGCTTGTTCGGCGGAGTGCTGGCCGTCATCTATCTGTTAGGCTTGGGCCGCTTCTTTCTCGCATTGGCGGGCCTCGACACTGGCGGCTCATTCGGCGGTCTCGGCAGCAGCAGGGAAATGACAATTTCCGCTCTCGCGGAACCGGCCATGATGCTTGCCATATTCACCGTCGCAATCGGGGCGGGCTCTACCAGCCTTACTGAAATCGCACAAACCGCCATCGGACAGAACTGGCGCTTTCTCGCCCCCGCCCAAATGTTTGCCTTCGCCGCGTTGGCGCTGGTGCTCATCGCGGAGACCGGCCGCATCCCGGTTGACAATCCGGCCACCCACCTCGAACTCACAATGATCCACGAGGCCATGATCCTGGAGTATTCCGGCCCCTATCTCGCCCTTATCGAATGGGCCGCTTCCATCAAGCAACTTGTGTTGATGACGCTGCTCATCAACTGCTTCTGGCCCCTCGGCCTGCACCCCGGTTGGTCCGGCACCGGAGCGCTGGCCGGCGCCGGTTGGCTGCTTCTGAAACTGCTGATTCTAAGCTGTGCCATCGTGCTCATCGAGACGACCAACGCCAAGATGCGCTTGTTCCGTGTACCTGAACTGCTTGCCGTCGCATTCACCCTCGGCGCGCTGGCGCTGGTTTCCACTTTCCTTTTCTAACTATGAGACATCTACTCGACTTACAACTCGGCGACAGGATCATCACATTGATGGCCGCGCTCGTGCTTGTTCTCCAGATAGCGATGGTGGCGCAAAGAAGAATCGTCGCCCACATTCGCATCTTCACCGCGCAGTCGTTCCTGCTCGCCGCCATCGCCGCAACCATCGCGTGGTTCAACCATGCGCCCCACATCTATATCGTCGCGGCACTAACCCTGCTCGTGAAAGTGATTCTGGTGCCCATCCTCTTCAAGCGCCTTGTCGAGCGCATCAGGATCAGCGACGAAATCGAGCCGATAGTGAATGTGCCACTTTCCGTGGTGATCTCCGGTGGGCTCACATTGCTTGGCTACGTTGTGGCGGAATCTTTCTACCGTCCCGACGAAACGAATGCACCCGTCAGTCTCGGCCACAATGCACTGGCTGTGGCCATTTCGCTTTTCCTCATAGGGTTCTTCACCATGATCAACCGGCGCAAGGCCCTGTCGCAGGTACTGGCTCTGCTGTCTCTCGAAAACGGCCTGTTCCTGGCGGCGATTTCGCTCACTTACGGCATGCCCTTGATTGTCGAGTTGGGCGTCTTCTTCGATGTCCTTGTAGCGGCAATGGTGCTCAGTATTCTCGTGTATCGAATCCGGGAAACCTTCGAGTCGATGGACGTGAGTCTGTTGAGAAAGCTGCGGGGGTAAAATGCTGCTAATCGCGCTGCTGCTGGTTCCCATCGTCACCGCCGCTCTCTCGTACTTCGCCCGACGGCGCGCTGCAATGGAACTGGTGAACCTGGTCGGATTCTCCGCATTCTTTCTGCTCGCCCTGGCTCTTGCCGCTCAGGTGCTGGCGGCCGGCACGGTCACGCTGGCGAACGGCTTCTTCTATGCCGATGCGCTAAGCGCATTGGTCATCGTGCTCACGGCGGGAGTAAGCCTGCTGTGCGCAACTTATGCGATCGGCTATCTTCGCGATGACCAGCAAAGCGGAGCACTAGGCGACGAGGCTGACGGCGAAGAGTCGATTGCGCGGCTTCGCAAGTACTATACCCTCACGCCACTGCTCGTGTTTTCCATGCTCTTCGTAACCATTGCGAACAATCTGGGCGTGATGTGGGTAGCCGTTGAAGCCACTACACTGGCTTCGGTTTTTCTGGTCACGTTTTATGGCCGCATCACATCGCTCGAGGCCGCCTGGAAATACGCCATCATCGGCGGCGTCGGCTTGTCCATGGCGCTATTCGGAACCGTGGTCACTTACTACGCGGCGCACCTGCTGGCCGGGTCCGACGCTTTGTCCGGATTGAACTGGTCCGTGCTTGTACAGCATGCCGGACAACTCGACAAGCAATCGATGCGCCTGGCGTTCGTTCTCATCCTGCTGGGCTATGGAACCAAGGCCGGCCTCGCGCCCATGCACACATGGAAGCCGGATGCTTACAGTGAGGCGCCGGTGCCTTCCGCCGCCATTCTCTCGTCTGCGATGCTCAACTGCGCTCTGTACGCCCTAATCCGCTTCTATATTCTTACCAGCCGCTGTCTAGGCCCCGAGTTTCCGGGCCGTCTGCTGCTGCTGTTCGGCATACTCTCGATGGGCATTTCGGTGCCCTTTATCCTGGTTCAGAAAAATTATCGCCGCCTGCTCGCGTATCACACCATCGACCATTCCGGCATCATGGTAACCGCTTTGGGCATCGGCAGTGTCATGGGCAGCCTGGGACTCATGCTCCATATGACGTTTCATACCATCGCCAAATCGCTGCTGTTCCTGTGCGCGGGGAACGTCTATCAGTATTTCAAAACCGATCTGTTTGCCAAGCTCAAAGGCAGTGTGATCAAGGCCATGCCGCTTACCGGTGTGGTGTTCCTCATGGCCATGCTTGCCATCGTTGGCATGCCGCCATTCAGTTTGTTTCAGAGCGAATTCCTCATCGTCCGTGCGGCGTTTGATAGTGGCCACGTTTTGTCGGCGGTTCTGTTTATTCTGTTTGGAACCGGTGTGTTTGCCGGCGCTCTGCTGCATGTGGGCGGCATGATCCTGGGACCGGGCGAAGGCGATGTGGCGCCGTTCCGACCGTGGCGCGAGGGCTCGTTGATTGTTCTGGCCGTGGTTCTCGTCGTCATCGGATTCTGGGTGCCCGGTCCATTGCTGGAATTGATTCATCGCGCGGCCTCGGTGGTAAGCGGGTATACATCATGAGCTTTCAGCAGGAATTGCGGCAGCTTTTCCCCGGACAAATCCGTTCGGTGGATGCGACTGGCAACAACGAAATCGTCATCCTGCTGAACAGGTCTGACGTCGCGCCCTTCGCAAAGTACTTCCTCGCCGAACATCATGCGCGGCTGGCAACAGTCTTTGCTGAAGATCGAGTGGCCCCGGAAAGGACCTACTACATCTATTACGTATTCGACCGGCCCGGCGAGTCGCCCTGGTTGATCCTCAAGGTCCCCATTTCATCCTACGAGCCCTCATTCCCTTCGCTGGCCGCCGATATGCCCGCTCTCAACTGGCAGGAGCGCGAGATCCAGGACTGGTTTGGTATCGTGGCCCAGGGCCATCCGAATCCGCGGCGCGTCGCCCTCCACGATAACTGGCCCGACGTTCATCCGCTGCGCAAGGACTTCCCGCTTGAAATGGTGCTCCCGCCTTTTGTAGGCGAGCAGCATGTATACCGCCCCACCCTCGGCGAGGGCGTTTTCCAAATCCCTGTGGGCCCGGTTCATGCCGGCATCATCGAGCCCGGCCACTTCAACTTCGCCGTCGCCGGAGAGCCAATCCTCTATCTGCAACTCCGTTTGTTTTACACGCATAAAGGGACCGAAAAGCTGTTCGAGAACATGCCCATTCATCGCGCGGTCTTCCTCGCCGAAAGTATCTCCGGCGATTCAGCGTTTTCCCACGGTACCGCGTTTTGTGAAGCCATAGAGCGGGCCGCCAATATCCAGGTCCCCTCCCGCGCGCAATACATGCGCACCATTCTGCTCGAGTTGGAGCGGGTGACGAATCACATATCTGACGTCGGCGCCATCGCCACCGATGTGGGATTCGTTATCGCCAACGCCCACGCCGGCCGTATCCGCGAAATGCTGCTCGGAATCTGTGAGACGCTGAGCGGAAACCGCTTGCTGCGAGGAATGGTCTCCATCGGCGGAGTCCGGAGGGATTGGGACGAATCCCAACTCGAAGCTCTCGAACCAACGCTTACTCTTGTCGAACGCGAGTTTCGCGATCTGGTGCGGTTAATCGAATCCTCCGATTCCACCCTCGACCGTCTCGAGCACACCGGGATTCTTCGCCCGGAAAAAGCCAAAATGCTGGGCGTCGTAGGTGTAGCCGGGCGTGCTTCCGGCATCGACCTCGACATCCGGCGAGATCATCCCTACGAGGCCTACAGCCAGTTCGATTTCCGTGTGCCTGTTTACGACGCGGGCGATGTCTGGCATCGCACGCAGGTGCGCATCGACGAGGTTGGCCAGTCCCTGCGCATCATCCGGGCTGCCATGGCCGGTTTGCCGCCTGGGCCTCATCGTGCGCCTGCGCAACCCGTTCCACCCGGCAACTGCGCCATGAGCGCCGTGGAAGGTTGGCGCGGCGAAATCATTCACTGGGTGCGAATCGGCGAAAACAACCGGCTCGAACGCTGCAAAGTGAAGGACCCTTCCCTCAACAACTGGCCGGCCATTGTCGAAGCCGTCGAGGGCAACATCGTTGCCGATTTTCCGGTCATCAACAAGAGCTTCAATTTGTCCTATTCGGGCACGGATCGCTGACCTATGTTCAATATTCTCCAGAAGACATTTCGAGTCGGCATTGCGACATCGAACTATCCGCAAGCAGACGCGCGCATCTCAGCCCAGTTTCGCGGGCGTCCCCAATTCGATTTCACCGTATGGCGCGATGCCCGCCCGGCAGCGAACGTATGTCCAACCGGCGCCATCGCCATCCACGATCGCGCCCAGGTGCGCCAAGTCACCGTGGATTATGGGCGCTGCATCTTCTGTGGCGAATGCGCCGAGGCTTCCAGCGACGGAGCGGTTCGCATGACCCGTGAATTCGAATTGGCCGCAGCAGCTCGCGGCGATCTTGTTCTCAAGGCTGATTACGCGCTGCTTCCCGATGGCAGCCATGCCGGCCTTAAAGAAGCGATCGTCGTTCCCGCCCGTGCCCGCCTAGGAAAACGGGTTGACGCGGCCATCCAAAAATTGTTGGGCAGGTCCCTGGCCATTCGGCAGGTGGACGCGGGCTCATGCAATGGATGCGAGCAGGAAATCGTTGCGTTGAATAATCCCATTCACGATATTGAGCGATTCGGAATTCACTTCGTCGCCTCGCCCCGCCATGCCGACATGCTGCTCGTCACCGGCCCCGTCACAAGAAACATGGAACTGGCGCTGACCAAGACCTATGCCGCAACACCCGATCCCAAGGTAGTAGTGGCGGTGGGCGCCTGCGGCATCAGCGGAGGAATCTTCGGGCAGAACTATGCTTCTCTCGGAGGCGTGGATGTGGTGATTCCTGTGGACGTATACATCCCCGGATGTCCGCCAAGACCGGAAGCGCTCCTCCACGGCATTCTGCTCGCCCTCGGCCGGCTCGGCACACTACGAAAAAACTCGGCTAGCTGAAAGGTTCGGACCTCAGACCGTCCAAGGGCGACGCGTCGTCAAAGACCGCGCCGCCCTTGTATCTCTTCCCCCCGAGATTTCGCTTACTCTAAAACTTGCTCCAAAGCGACTGGTTGTAGACCTCGTGATGGAACTGCACCTCTGAGGGCTTCACAAAAGTGCCCAGTTCGCGCGGAGAGCGATTGGCCGAGGCCTGTTTCAGATCCGCGTAGCGCCCCTGAACATCTGCGCCCAGAATCTCCCCGATCCAGGCCGATCCCCTGAAGTCGTCGATAGCTTTCTGTATGTTGTCAGGCAGATAATGGCCACCGCCGCGGAGGTTCTCTTTCGAAATCTTGCCGTCAATGCCGGTCTTGAAGATCGCGTAGAGCGACAGGTAAGGATTGGCGTCCGGCGCCACGGCGCGAACTTCCGTCCGCATGGAGCGATGGTTGCCGATGGGCACGCGCACCATGGCGCCGCGGTCTGTGGCCGAGGCGCGAATCTGGTTAGGCGCTTCGAAGTGCGGGTCAAGGCGGCGATACGCGTTGACGCTGGAGTTGAAGATTAGGCAAAGGTCGAGCGCGCTGTTCAGAATGCGGTCAAGAAACGACCAGCCGAACTTGGAGAGCTGCTCCTCGCCTTTCTCGTCCCAGAAGAGGTTGGTCTTGCCCTTGGAGACGGAGACGTTGGTGTGCATGCCGCTGCCGTTCAACCCGACCACCGGCTTGGGCAGGAACGACGCGGTGAATCCCATCTTGGTG
>PLZC01000263.1 GCA_003151985.1 Acidobacteriaceae bacterium | reverse complement strand
GAAGAGTTCTTTCACACCTTCAATGCCCTGCACGAGAGCATGAAGCAGGTGGTGATCGCCTCGGACCGCCCGCCCAAGGAACTCACCGAGATCGAGGAACGCCTCAGGTCGCGTTTCGAGTGGGGCCTGATTGCCGACATTCAGCCTCCCGACCTTGAGACCAAGGTAGCTATCCTGCAGAAAAAGGCGGAGAACGAACAGGTATCCCTGCCCATCGACGTCGCCATTTTCATCGCTTCCAACGTGCGTACCAACGTGCGCGAGCTGGAGGGCGCCATGAACAGGCTCATTGCCTGGTGCGGGCTCAACAAGATGGAAATCACCGTTGCCTCGACCCAGCAGTGCCTCAAGCAGTTCATCGATATGCAGGTGCGCAAGATTACCATCGAGGCCATCCAGAAAGCCGTTGCCGAAAGCTTCGGCATGAGGGTCGTCGACCTGAAGCAGAAGAACAATTCGCGCAATGTGGTAGTGCCCCGGCAGATCGCCATGTACCTTGCCAAGCAGATGACCGAAGCCAGTTTGCCCGAGATCGGTCGTCAATTCGGCAACAAGCACCACACCACCGTAATGCACTCGATCAGCAAGATTGACGATTTGCGCCGCTCAGACAAGGACCTGCACCGCACCCTCAACAAGCTCCAGGAGCAGTTGAACGGGTAGTCGCTTGCGGTGGTGCTAACTGCCTTCGGTGGGTCCATGCAAGGGAGAAAAGTCGGGTTTCCCATGTCTCGATTTTGAGACATGGGAAACCATTGAACCCAATTCTCTCCGACTTCCTAGAATTCCGTCACGCTCAAGACATTGCCATCCGGATCGTGAAACCATGCAATCCGTGCGCCGCTGGGCGAGGTCCAGATTCCAAGCGGGTCTGTGTCGTTGAGTCCTGCATAGCGCAGGAACGTGACTCCGGCTTCTATGAGAAGTTCCACCGTTGTATCGATGGATTCCACTTCCCAGCCCAGCACGGTGAATTGCGCCGGACGGTGTTCGGCCACGGTGGTCACGCGCAGCATGGTCCCGTTGGCGTCAAACACCAGCGCAAACGGCGCATCGTCGGAGACCAGCCGCAAGCCCAGCGTGGTTTCGTAGAAGGCCCGCGCTTTCGCCGGGTCGGTGCTGGGGGCAAAGGCGACCAGCTTGCTGCCGCCGAGAATCGACAATGGAGCCATGTCGCTCCTCCAGTAATTACCTGCGGCCAATCGTTCGCGGCATCATCGGCGGCGCCACTGGCAGGTCGGTCCTGCCCGCTGGATAGACCGCCAGGAAGCGGTCTTGGCCCTCCCCGGAACTGGCCGTCTCCACGCCTTGCATATCGCGAAAGGCCATATGCAGCAGACGGCGCTCGCGGCTGTTCATGGGCGGAAACGCATAGGGCACTCCGGACTTGCGCACCTTTTCCGCGGCGGTCTCGGCGGCCAGGCGAAGTTCCTGTGCTCGCAGAGCCTTGAAGTTGTCGGCGTCGAAGCTGATCAGGTCTTGCTCGCGCTGGTCCAGGCGAAGCATCTGTGCGGCAATGGTTTCAAGCGCACGCAACAGTTCACCGTTATGCTGGACAACCAGCGGCACGTCGGGTCCGGCTAACTCAACGTAAATGATGCGGCCCTCCATGCCTTGGGGGTCGCGCGCGCCATCCCCGGCGGTGATGCGGAATTTGAGGCGCATTCCCCCCAGCTTGTTCAGCATAGTGAGGAATCCGGCAATCTTCTGGGCAGCCTGCTGCAGGTCGGCAATTGGCATAACTCAGTAGTATCGCAGAGTGGGGGGCACACGCCTGCGGAAAATCGAGGGCAGTGGCAGGGCAATCGCATGAATGTCCTCTGTTGTCGAGTTTTGCGTGCTCAGGTCAAATACTCCTTCCCTCCCGGTAGGGAGGGATCGAAAATAGCCCTGGATGAAGCGCAGCGCAACCCTGGGACAGCAGCGTGGCCGCGAAGAACCTTGTCTCCGCGCGAAACCGTGTTCATGCAATTGCCCTGAGGGCAGTGGCCAGCCAAAGGGTTCGTTTTCTCACTCAAGGGACAAGACGCCATCGGTCCAATCCAAATTCATTGGCCAGTAAAGCTCACGCAAAATTAAGGTTCTGATCGTATGCTCCTAAGTGTGACTATGTTGCATAACATCCGGCGGGAAGGGAAGCGCCCTCACGGCATGCTCATTTCCTGCGCAATATTCTTCTTACTTTCAGTGCCGGCATCCAGTTCTCCAGCCAACCCGCAGGCCCCGGTCGACGCAGCCAATCCGGCACAGCCCGTCTCCATCTCCCTGCAGGAAGCCATCCACCGCGCGGAAGCCAATGAGCCGTCTTACGCCGCCTCGTTTGCCGAGAGCAGGGCGTTGGCGCTCGACCGTTCAATTGCGCGCGCGGGCCTGCTGCCCGGCGTGGCCTATCACAACCAGGCCCTCTATACCCAGGGCAACGGCGTCAAAAGCCAGACCGTCCAGGGCACAGGTCTCGAGCAACCTCCAATCTTCATCGCCAACAATGCCGTGCGCGAGTATTCCAGCCAAGCCGTCGTCAACGAAACCCTCGGTCTTGCCCAACTTGCCGGCGTGCGCCGAGCGGATGCCCTCGCAGCGCGGGCCGCCGCCGAGTTGGAAATTGCGCGGCGCGGCCTCGTGGCAACCGTTACCGGCTTGTTCTATGGTTCTATCGCCGCCGACCACAAACTAGAGGTAGCCGAGCGCGCGCACAATGAAGCAGGCGACTTCACGTCGCTCTCCGCCAAGCGTGAACAAGCCCGCGAGGCCGCGCACGCCGACCTCGTGAAGGCGCAGCTTGTCGAGCAGCAGCGCCGCCGCGATCTCACAGATTCAAAAGTTGCCGCGGAAAGGGCCCACCTCGAACTGGGCGTGTTGCTTTTCCCCGACCCTCGCACGCCCTTCGTACTTGCTGCGGGCGACGACAAAGCCCAGCTTCCTTCGCGGCCTGAAGTTGACCAGGCCGCCGGTAAAAATAATCCCGAGTTGAAGAGCGCTCTCGCCGCCTTGAGCGCCGGCAATGCCGACGTGCTCGCAGCCCGTGCCGCCTATTTGCCAGACCTTGGGTTGAACGTGACCTACGGCATCGACGCCCCGCAGTTTGCCGTCAACGGCCCTGACCACGTGCGCAATCTGGGCTATTCGGCCAGCGTCACCGTGGATATTCCGGTGTGGGATTGGTTCTCGACCCAGCACAGGGTGAAGCAAAGTGAGATTCGCCGCGAGGCGGCGCGTGTAGCGCTCACGGCCGCGCAGAGACGCCTAATTGCCCGGCTCGACGAAGCCTACTCCGAAGCCTCAGCCGCGCTTGAGCAGCTTGCATCCCTCGACGAGAGCGTGGCCACCGCAGCCGAAAGCCTTCGCCTCACCAAGCTCCGCTACGCCGACGGCGAGGCTACCGTGCTTGAAGTCGTGGATGCGCAAAACGCCTTTCTCGGCGTCGAGATTGCGCGCGAAGACGGAAAAGTGCGCTACCAGACGGCGCGGGCCGATCTTCAAACACTGACGGGAACCATGTGAGCCGATGACGACAATAAAGAAAAGCACGAAGCCGAATAGGGGTATTGATTTGAAGTTGCGCTGGGCTCTGATGACCGCTGTTGCACTTACCATTTCCCTGCTGCCCGGCTGCAAAAAAGAGGCCGCGACCGAGACGCAGGTTACCGTGCAGGCCGAGCATCCCGAGCAGGGACCAATTGCCGAACACATCACCGCCGACGCTGTCCTGGCCCCCCTGGCCCAGGCCGCCATTGCGCCCAAAATCTCTGCGCCAGTGCGCAAATTCTTCGTCCAGCGCGGCTCCAGGGTCAAGGAAGGCCAGTTGCTCGTCACTCTCGAAAACTCCGACCTCGCCGCAGCAGCCCTCGACAACAAAGGCACCTACATGGCGGCAGAAGCTGCCTATGCCACGGCCACCAAGGCACAGGTGCCGGAAGACACGCAAAAGGCCGAAGCCGATGTGGCGCAGACCAAGGCCAATCTCGACCTGAACCTGAGCATCGTCAATGGCCGCAAAAAACTCTTTGCCGAAGGCGCGATTCCGGGCCGCGACCTCGATACCGCCCAGGCAGCTCTGGTGCAGGCCCAGGCCGCCTACAACGCGGCAACAAGGCACCTTGAGTCCATGCGCAACGTAAGCCGCGAAGCCGCGCTCAAGTCGGCCCAAGGGCAACTAACATCGGCCGAGGGCAAGTACAACGGCGCTGCGGCCCAGGTCAGCTACTCTGAGATTCGCAGCCCTATCAACGGAGTCGTCACCGAACGGCCGCTGTTTGCCGGTGAAACCGCAGCCGCGGGCGCGCCGGTAGTTACCGTCATGGACACCTCCAGCCTCCTTGCCAAGACTCACATTGCGCAGAGTCTTGCCCAGCGCATGAAGCTCGGCGAGGAGGCATCGGTTCGCGTGCCCGGAGTGGCTGAGCCCGTCCCCGCGAAGATCGCCCTTATCAGCCCGGCGCTCGACCCCGGCAGCACCACGGTCGAGGTCTGGCTCAAGATCGAAAACAAGGGCGGGGCGCTCAAAGTGGGAACACCAGTCAAGGTCTCCATCACCGGTCGGACCGAGGCGCAAGCCTTGAAGATTCCCTCCTCCTCGATTCTGACCGCGCAGGATGGCGGCAAATCCGTCATGGTTGTCGGCTCGGATGGCGCCGCACATCGCAAGGCCGTCACGCTTGGCCTCGTGGACGCCGACGACGTGCAGGTCACTGCCGGCCTGGCCCCCGGCGATCTGGTTATTACCGGCGGAGCCTACGGCCTGGATGATGGCGCCAAGGTAAAAGTAGGCGCCGCCGCGGATGATGACCAGAAATCCGGCAAGGGCGAGGGGAAGGAATGATGCCCAACCAACCTGGCGGCCCATTCTCCGGCGAGGCCCCTGACCAAAAGCCCTTCTGGCTGGCCCGTTCAACGCGCACCGTCTTTTTCTTTGTCGTGGTGCTTACACTGGCGGGGATATTCCTCGCAAGAACGGTCCCCATCGCCGTCTTTCCCGAGACGAACTTTCCCCGCGTAGTCATCGGCGTTGACAACGGCGTCATGCCTGTCGAGCAGATGCAGGTAACCGTCACCAAGCCGATTGAGGACGCGGTAAACTCCGTCCCGGGGCTCAAAACCGTACGTTCCACCACCAGCCGCGGAACAGCGGAGATCAGTCTCTTCTTCGACTGGAATCAGGATATGTTTCACTCCCTCCAGTTGGTCGACGCCGCACTCAGCAAAGTCCGGCAAACGCTGCCGCAAACGGCCCTGATCACCACCAACCGGCTCACCTTTGCCACCTTCCCGATCTTGGGTTACAGCCTCACCTCGGACACCATTCCACAGTCGCGCCTGTGGGAGATCGCCACCTACGACCTCAAACCCCCGCTGAATCGCGTGGACGGCGTCAGCACGGTTACGGTGCAGGGCGGCCAGGTGCCCGAGTTTCATGTGATTCCGAATTTAGCCCTGCTGCAAGCCTCCGGCGTCACGATTCTGGACCTCGTAAACGCCATCCAGGCGTCGAACATGGTTGACTCGCCCGGGCTCTACGAAGCCAACCACCAGTTGATTTTGGGACTCGTGGGAGCGCAGGTCCACGACGCCTCACAACTGCGGCAACTCGTCGTAAAGACCACCGCGGCCGGAGCACCGGTGCGCGTGGCCGACGTGGCCCGGGTAGAGCAGGGCAACATGCCGGTCTACACAGCAGTCACCTCCAGCGGGAAACAGGCAGTGTTGATTAGCATTGCCCGCCAGCCCTCCGGCAACACGGTCGCGGTGGTCGATGCAGTCAACGCGCAAATGGCGGAATTAAAGCGCAAGCTGCCCCCGGGCGTTAAAGTCGAAACCTTCTACGATCAGTCGCAACTCGTTCGCGACAGCATCACGAGCGTGCGTGACGCCATCTTTATCGGGCTCATTTTGGCCTGCATCATTCTCTTCCTCTTTCTTCGCGACTGGACCTCCTCGCTGATCGCGGGCCTGGTCATTCCCGTAACGGTTGCGGTAACAGTGCTGGTTTTGAATCTCATCGGTCAAAGTTTCAACCTGATGACGCTGGGAGGCCTCGCCGCTGCCATCGGCCTGGTCATCGACGACGCCATCGTAGTGGTCGAAAACATTGTCATGCACCGCGATAACGGCGAGAGCCGCGCCCAGGCGGTCCGCAAGGCGCTGGGTGAAATCACCAGCCCCCTCATCGGCTCCACCATTACTCCCGTTGTAGTGTTTCTGCCCTTGATTTCAGTCAGCGGCGTCACCGGCAGCTTCTTCCGCGCGCTGGCCATCACCATGACCGCCGCGTTGCTTACCTCGCTGCTTCTGGCTCTCACCTGGACCCCGGGCTTGAGCCTCGTGATGTTAGGCCGGCGCAAAGACCAGCCAGCCGGCGAAGAGCACCACGCAGGCCGCCTGATGACTCGCGTGCTCGGTTTCCACCGTCGTTTGCTTGACTGGGCGCTGGCCAAGCCGCTGTGGGTGGCCGCAGCCTGCCTCCTTTTGATAGTCGCCACGTGGGCCGGCTACCGCGCCCTGGGCTCCGATCTGTTGCCGGAGATGGATGAGGGCGGCTTCATCATCGACTACTTCATGCCTGCTGGAAGCTCGCTCAGCGAGACCAACCGCGTTCTTGAGCACGTGGACAAAATCCTCACTGAAACGCCTGAGGTGGAAATCACCTCGCGGAGAACCGGCCTCCAACTGGGCCTGGTGGCGGTTACCGAGTCCAACACCGGTGACATCTCCGTCAAGCTCAAAAAGAAGCGCAGCCGTGCCATCGATGAAGTCATCGCCGATGTGCGCGCGCAAATCAAGGCCGCCGAGCCGGCGTTGGACATCGAGTTTGTCCAGGTGCTTCAAGACATGATCGGCGATCTCTCCAATTCCCCGGAACCTATCCAGATCAAGCTCTTCGCCAACGATCCGGCGCTCCTGGAGCAACTCGGCCCCAGGGTAGGCGAAGCCATCGGCAAAATCCCTGGTGTGGTGGACGTGCAAAACGGCATCGAGAACACCATCAGCGGCCCGGCAACCAACTTCCAGATCAACCCCGTGGTCGCCGCCCGCCTCGGCTTCACTCCAACTGAGGTCGCCGAGGACGCAACCTCGATTCTCGATGGAGTGACCCCGACCGATCCGTTGATCTCCAACGGCCGCCCCTATACCATCCGCGTCCGCCTGGGCGACGAGACGCGCGCATCGCTCGAAGCTATCCAAAACACCGTCTTCAACAGCAGTACTGGCCACATCGCAACCCTTGGCTCGCTGGCCGATATTGTCCAACTGCCCCCGCAGAACGAGATCCGGCGCGAAAACCTGCAGCGCCTCGTTGTAGTAACCGGCCGCCTGGAAGGTTCGGACTTAGGCTCAGCCATGGCCAAAGTCCGCCAGACTGTCGACGGCCTGCATCTACCAGTTTCAGTGCGCGTTGAATACGGCGGCACTTACGAGGAGCAGCAAAAATCCTTCCGCGACCTGCTCCAGGTCTTGCTGCTGGCTCTTGCGCTGGTCTTCGGCGTGCTGCTTACCGAGTTCCGCAACTTCCCCGCGCCCATCGCCATTCTCACCTCTTCGGTGTTATCGATCTCCGGTGTTATCCTCGCCCTGCTGGTCACGCACACAAACTTCAACGTTGCATCGTTTATGGGGCTCATCATGGTCATTGGCATCGTGGCCAAGAACGGCATTCTCCTGCTCGATGCCGACGAGAAGTTTCGTGCCGAGGGAGCCTCCGCGGCAGATGCCATGGTGCAGGCCGCACAACGCCGCTTGCGCCCCATTGTCATGACCGCCCTTGCCGCGGTCTGCGGAATGCTGCCGCTGGCCTTTGCATTGGGGGCAGGCTCGCAGATGTTGCAACCTCTCGCCATCGCCGTCATCGGCGGGTTGACCATCTCCATGGTCCTGAGTCTGATCGTCACCCCAGTCGTCTACTTCCTGCTCACCCGCGACCGCGCGGCATTCCCCGGGGAGTCTTCCTGAAACGGTTACCGCAGTCGTGACCTGACACAAAGCCGGCATCGGTGCCGCCGATCAATGAGCGCGCGTACACCTTTGCCGGCCGTTGTTGGGAAATAGCGGCTTACTCAACTAGCCAAGCCGGTGGGCGCCCCCTGAAGCGTGGCAAATGTGAATTTGCGGCTCGATGCCGAAGCGGGCCGCGTACCGGGCGCCGAGGGCCATGGCAAATGCCGCCGCCTCGCTGCGCTCGACCAGGTTGATGGTGCAGCCGCCAAAACCCCCGCCGGTGAGCCGCGCGCCAATCAGTCCGGGCAGGTCCTGTGCCATCTCCACCATGGCGTCGGCCTCCACGCAACTGCCCTCGAAATCCCCGCTGTAGCTCTTGTGCGCTTCCGCCATCAGCCTGCCGAGTTCCACCAGATCGCCCTTTTCCAGAGCCTGCTCGGCGGCCACCGTGCGCAGGTTTTCGCTGATCACATGACGAGCGCGCATCAGCGATTTGGGCGCCATTTCGTGGCCCCATTTTTCCAGATCTTCCAGTGTGGCATCGCGCAGGAAGGGAACTCCGGGCCGGTGGCTGGCAATTACCGCGCAGGCCGCTTCCGATTCGCGTCGACGGGTGGGATAGTCGCCACCTGCGACGGAGTGCTTCACCATGGTGTTGGCAATCACCAGCGCCACATGATCGGGAATCGGCGCGAGTTTAAAGCTCAGATCGCGGCAGTCCAGAAGCAATGAGTGGTTCTCCTTGCCGTTGGCGGAGNNGGTCCATGATGCCGCAGTTGGCGCCTACAAATTCGTTCTCGACGCGCTGGCAGAGGCGAGCCAGGACCGGGCCCGGATAGCTGGCCCCGATCAGAGAGAGAACGGCCAGCGCGGTCGTGACTTCAAGAGCCGCGGAACTGGACAGTCCCGATCCCAGGGGCACGTCACCCCACAGGCTGAGGCTGAAGGCGGGAATCTTGTGGCCCTCCCCGGCGAGGATGGCGACCACCCCCAGCGGATAATCGGTCCAGTGCTTGCCGGCCTTGGAGGGCAGGGCAGCCAGTTCAAATGTTTTCTCCTCCGCGTAATTCTCAGAGTAGATGACGATCTTGCCGTCGCTGCGCGGCGAAATGCCGGCCAGGGTAGCAAAGTCGATGGCTGCTGGCATCACAAAGCCCTCGGCGTAATCGGTGTGCTCACCGATCAGGTTTACGCGGCCGGGCGCGACAAAGATGGCCGGCTCCGCGTGAAAACGGGCCAGGTGCATGGAACGAAATGCGGCAGGATCATGCATGAAAAGTCACTCCTCAAATAGGTTCGATCTCAACAATCATAGGCCAGGAGAAGGATGCGCCGGGCGCCAGCACGCGGGACCACGGCCCGGTAGTAGCCAAAGAGTCCGCAGCTGAGGTGGAAGGTTCCATGGCTACGCAACTTTCCTTCGGGCCAGGCCCGTCCGGCCAACCGCCATAGCAAATCCAAAGTCCCAGGTAGGGCGTCACCGCAGGGTGAAACCGCAGCCGGATGCGCATGCCCAGCCGCCGGCGCTCAAGAGCGGCCCAACTCTCCGATGCAGCCAACGGGCCGGCGAAGAGCTTGTCCCCAATCCCCGACTCGGGCGGCTGACCCAAGCCCAAATCTGTAGTTTTGCCGTTGGCAAGCTTGGCCATGGGCCAGCTTACCCTGGTGTCGGCGGGGCCCAGCCGTGCGCCGCCTGACCCTGCCAGCCGCAGTTCACGAACTGAATCCGGCAGGACGATGCGGTCTCCCGCTTCCGAGGCAAATAAAGGATGCGCGCACCACGACCATGGAGCGGGATGGTTGCCGGTATTGGTCACCTTGTAGTCCAGGCGCAGTTGCCAGCCTTTTCCCTCCTGGGTCAAAGCGGCGGCCCGCTCCAGCGCCAGCGGCAATGAAAAGCACTCCCCGCGAAACGTCGCGCACGTGTTGCTTACGGTAATCGGCTCCCAGGCTACGCGCCACAGGTCGCCATGGTCAGGCACATGGGCCGGCCCGGCGGCAGTATCTACCGTGCATTCCAGCACCGACGGAACACACTCATCCCAGCCGCTCGCATCGGCCTTGTCAAACGCCACTGTCCGGGTGCGGGGAGCAAGCGGCGCAATGGGCCCCTGCATCAGTTCGTGGTCCTTGACGCGAATGGAGGAGATTTTTGCGCCCAGCCTGGGCAGGAAAGTCAGGGTGCAGTCTCCGGCGCGTATGAGAACGTTTTCTTCCGCCACTGCTTTTTCCTTCGCGTCCATCACCGTCTTTCGCCTTCCTCGCCGTAGTAAGTAAATCGTTCCTTGCTCCAACTTCAGGTTTGCCGTTCAAATACGTCCGCACTGGCCCCCATCAATCTCTCCCAGATTCGCTCCAGCCACGCATCATGTTCAGGCTTCATCAAAACCGAACGCAGGCAGGTGACCAGCCCGACATCTGGTGAGCTGCCATCGCAATCCGCCGGCTGGAACCAGGACAGCGGCAATTGTACAAGAGCCAGGTGCAAATCCCGCGTGGCGCAGGCCGCAAAGATATCCTGGGCTAACTCCGATGCCTCTGCCGGGGTCTCCGCGCCCAGCTTCCACACCACGATATCCAACTCCGGCGCGCCACAGGCAAGCGGCCGAAATCGTCCCGACCCGTCGCTTCGCAACAACCCGTCCAGCCTTTTCGCCGCCGCGCGACCCTTTGCCAGGCCGCGGGCAAATTCGCCTCCAGGGGTTAACGGCAAAAGCGTCTGAGTGGCCCACAAAGCCACAGCCGCTGCCCCGGCCCGCGAGCACTCCAGGCTGATCTCGCCCAGGTGCAACTGCTTTGAAGTGAAATAGGTATATGGCGAATCGTGCTTGTAAAAGCGGCCCACCGACGGGTCGCGGAATAACACGCAGCCACACCCGTAGGGCTGCAACCCATGTTTGTGAGGATCGATGACCAGCGAGTCGGCTCCGGAGACGCCTGCAAAGGCCCTCCGCGCCGGCGATTCCAACGCTTCGGGAATCAGTTGGAAGTACCCGCCGTACGCCGAATCCACATGTACCCGGAACCCATACCGCGCTTTAAGCGCCAAAATCCGGTCCAGCGGGTCCACCGCCCCTATGGCTGTGGTGCCAAGCGTCACCACGACCGTACCCACATCGCCTTTGCGCAGTTCGGCCTCGAGAGCTTCAAGACCCATTCGGCCCAACCGGTCTGCCGGCACCTCGGCATATTCGAGTTTGAGCACGGCGGAGATGCGCCTGTGGGTATAGTGCGCCTGCTCCGATCCTACGATTCGCTTCCCCGGCGCCAGTTGCCCGGCCACCCAAAGCGCTTCCAGATTGGCCAGCGTTCCGCTGGAAGTGAGATGGCCGAGAAACTCCGCCCAGCCGAACATGCCGGCGATTTGCCTTACTGCCTCTATCTCCATCTCCGAACTGGCCCTGCCGCCATCGCGGGCATGGTTGTTCGGATTGAGGTTCATGGCCAGTGCGTATGCGGCCCGCGCCACCGGATGAGGAGGCTTGAGCATTTGGCCCGCATATAACGGATGGAAATAGGGATAGTTGTCGCCGAGACGGTGGGATACAGCCTTGAGAACCTCTCCTATCGCCGTGGTGTCAATAGGAGCTTCCAGGGCCGGCAATGAGGCGAACTCCGATTCAAGCAACTCGGTGGCACGAGATAACAGGCCGGGAACGGGGTCAATTGGCATAGCGACCCTTCACGTTATCACAGCAGAGCGTGCGTGATCGAAGACCATATTTCTCAAAGATCAATATCAATCTTGCTCATGCACCGGCTTTTCCGACCCGCGATGGATGAAACCGGCGCTCTCCAGTTCAGGGAGGACGGAGGGAGCGGGGGCCTTAAAGTCCCATTGATTTTGTTGGCTTTATCACCCCACATATTGATTTGACACTGAGGGTCTAAATTGGTTTCTGTCTGCAGACCCGCGGCTTCCGCACAAAAAAAGAAAGCAGCCGGGCATCAACCCTGCTGCTTTCGTCCTTATCAATCTCTTTGGAACCTTTGAGGGCTGCGTCCGACTACGCCTTGGCGGTTACCAGGGCCTTGACCCGTGCGTTGAGGCGGCTCTTGTAGCGGGAAACGGTGTTTTTGTGGAAGACGCCCTTTTGCACGCTCTTGTCCAGCGTAGAGACCGTCTCGCGATATTGAGTCTGGGCGACCTTCACGTCTCCCTTAGCAATGGCCTCACGCAGAGCCCGCAGGGTGGAACGCACACGGCTGCGGTTGGCGCGATTCACTTCGGTACGGGTGACTGTCTGGCGGGCGCGCTTGAGCGACGATACATGGTTTGCCATTAAGCTTCCTTCAGGTCCTTAGGGTATTGCGGGCCAGAATGCAACATGAGCCGCATCCCTCGCAATTTCTTAGTCTACGGGAAACCACGGGCCCGGTCAAACCGGACTCTTGTCCAACGCAAGATG
>PLZC01000271.1 GCA_003151985.1 Acidobacteriaceae bacterium | reverse complement strand
GGATGCTCCGGCCCCAAGACCCGCTCGCGAGCCTCCACTGCCCGACGGGAGAGCGGCTCCGCGCCCACATAGTCGCCTTTCTTATCCAGCAAAACGGCCAGGTTGCTCACGTTGCTCAGTGTGTCGGGGTGCTCTGGCCCCAAGACCCGCTCGAAACCCTCCAGCGCCCGGCGGTAGAGCGGCTCCGCGCCCACATAGTCGCCTTTCTTATCCAGCAAAGCGGCAAGGTTGTTCACGCAGGTCAACGTGTCGGGATGCTCCGGCCCCGAGACCCGCTCGCGAGCCTCCAGCGCCCGGTGGTGAAGCAGTTCCGCGCCCGCGTAGTCCTTTTTGTTGTCCAGCAAAACGGCAAGGTTGTTCACGCAGGTCAGCGTTTGGGGATGCTCCAGACCCAAGACCCGCTCGAGACCCTCAAGCGCCCGGCGGTAGAGCGGCTCCGCGCTCGCGTGGTCCATTTTGTTGTCCAGCAAAACAGCCAGGTTGTTCAAGCTTTCCAGCGTTTGGGGATGCTCCGGCCCCAGGACCCGCTCGCGAGCCTCAAGCGCCCGCTGATACAACGGCTCCGCTGGGGAATACGTGCCAAGATCCTGCAATCGATGGGCGGCTTGTGTGGCTAACCAGGGTCCATAAACCCAATCTTTGTTGTCCATTCGCAGCTGGGCTAGCGAAACTAAAGGGCCTATTTCCCAGCGATTGCCCCACTCCAACCAACCTTTTTGCAGAAAACTGCACCGCTCGACAGCATGGGTGGATAAACAGTCTTGGTGGCGTTCGATCTCCTTATCGGTCCTGCGCACCTGTTCACCCACCAACCGGTGCATGCGGAGGAGGCGCGGCGTGCGGCCGTCTTCAGTGAAGTCGATGGTCTGCAGCAGGCGCAGGCCAAGGAGGTGGTTAACGATGCTGAGCCAGGGGTCGTCGTAGCCGGGTTCGGCGTCTCGGCCGAGTTCGGGAAAATCTTTCGCCGCCAGCGCGCGCAGCCATGGCAGCGGTATCGAATCCGGAGGGAGTAGCGCGGCGTAGCCGAGGACGAGCCGTTCCGGCTCTGAAAGCAGATCAAGCGTGGGCTGCAGGGTGGCGCCGACGAGCTTTTCACCGTGGAAGATTCCGGTCTTGGTGCCTCGCATAACGTCATCGAACTTGCCGAGGCCTTCCTTCTTCATCCGCTCGAAAAATGCGGCGCAGGTGACGCGGCCGGCCCGTTCGCCAAGATGCACGGCCACGACCTCGACCGCGAGGGTGAAACCACCGAGTAGCCTCACCAGCCCAAGGGCGGCGTCGCGCTCCGGCTGGGTTTGGAACCTTCCGCCGGGCTGGTAGCTTTCGATGAGCCGGAGAGCGTCTTTATCGGGAAGTTCGTCAATGGAGAACACCGTCAGGCGTTCCGGGGCGTTGCCGAAGTCTTCCACCCCGCTACGCGTAGTGGCAAGGACGTGGAGCCATTGGCGGCCGGTCAGCAGAGCGGACTGGGGAGGTTGGAGCAGCGCGGAAGCGTCCACGTTGTCGAGCAGCAGGAGCGCCTTCGGCTGGGGCGGATGTTTTTCGCCGGAGCGGGCCTTGGCCCCTTCGATGGCGCGACGTTCCAGTTCGGCCAGCACGCGGTGGGCGGCGAGGTTGTCGTCGCGCTTTTCCTCATCGGTGAGGGTAAGCCCAAGGTCGAGGTCGAGTCGACGCACGGCGGAGGCGAGATTGGTTTCCCCCGCGCAACCGACCAGCCAGCGGCCGCCGGGGTAGAAATCGGCATAAGCGTAGGCGTACTGAATGGCGAGGACGGTTTTGCCCACGCCGCCCATGCCCTGCACCGCAGTGAGCACCCCGAAGCGGCCTAGGCCAGCGGCTTCGTGCAGGCGCTGCATCTCCGCCTCACGGCCTACGAAGTGGGGGTTGTGCGCGGGGAGATTGCCGGGTACCTCACGCAGGCGTCGGAGTTGGGAGAGCCGGGTATGCAGCGAGCGTTCAAGGTCGTCGAGCCGGCGGCGGACGTCGACGCACTTCAGGGCCTCGGCGCCCTCGTGGAACCAGGGCCGGAGGTCCACTTGGGTGCGGCGGCGCACCCGGGCGACCCACGCGGCCGCCCGCTGCTCGAAGTCCGGTTCGTCCAGTCCGGGGATTTCCACAAAATAGACGGGCGTCACGCCTTGGCCGCCGACTGTGCGGGAGTGCTCGTATTTGAGGAACTCGACGATTTCCCACTCGCAATAGGGGCTGTCGAGGTAGGCCGGGGAGAGGGCGAGCAACAGAAGGTTCGATTCGCGTAGGCCCTCCAGGATGCGATGGCGCCAGTCGTCCATGGTGGCGATGTCCTCGGTGTCGAAAAAGCAGCGGAGGTCTTCCTTGGCGAAGCTGTGGTAGTCAGCCTCGATCTGCTCCTTCAGGGCGCGGACTTGGCCCTGCTTGTCATCGCGGCGCGAGTAGGAGATGAAGATGTCGTAGAGCATGAAGTTTCCTTTATTTGCTGCGACGGTCTTTGAGAACGCCATGGAGCATTTCCACGTCGGTGGTCGAGCGTTTCTCCGACTGCTGCCGCTGGCTATCTCCCCTAGCCTTCAACTGCCGCGGCTCCGGCGCCCAGCCATAGCGCTCGCCCAGCAGAACGATGAAATAAGGCCGGCAGTGCTCGATCTCCGCCAGGCACAAAGGCAGGACCTTCCCTTCGGCGTTGGCTTCGTCGGAAACGCCCCAGCGCAGGTCTACCTCGCCCCAGGTGACGCCGCGGCTCTCGCACAGCCGCCGCAGTTGCGGGAAGATCTGCTTGACCAGTTCCTCGCGCTCCTCCTGCATATCGCGAAAGGTGGAGGAGATGAACACGCGGATCTCGCGGGGCAACGAGACGACAGGAGCAGCGGGGCTAGCCATGGGATCAGCCCCCTTCGGTCAGCCATTGTCGACCCGACTCGGGCTCGGCCGCTGTGATCGCAGTCACCGCGCAATGGCAGCCTTCCGCAGAGCCGATGGCTCGCGACTCATGGTATTAATCAACTTCTCGTCTGGCCTGTGACAGACTATGAAAGGCCAGTACATCCCGTTCACAGAGTCGCGCGCTGGCATCCGCATTGGGGTCACCGGTCATCGTGAAGCGCGCAATGTCTTGTTTGATCTGGAGCAATGAGGTGTCAAATGGAAGAACTGACGCTGGATCATCTTGTGTTACGGTATTGCCGGCAAATCGTCATGCAGGCGATGGATTATGTGCGCAGCCGGATGCGCGAGGAGAACCTGCACGCCCTCAGACGGCAAGTGCAGAACGTTCACATCGAGAAGTCCGAATTGAATCTCACCAGCGTGATCGATCAGGAGGCGGAAGACCTCATCGTCGAGGCGTTGCGGTTCA
Source organism: Acidobacteriaceae bacterium (assembly GCA_003151985.1). Lineage (GTDB taxonomy): Bacteria > Acidobacteriota > Terriglobia > Terriglobales > Acidobacteriaceae > Telmatobacter. The sequence goes on along the minus strand of PLZC01000271.1, from coordinate 8,333 downwards.
AGTTCGCGAAGCTGCCGGGCGTGAAGGCTTACACGGTGTTTTCCGAGGAACTGGGCATCCAGACATTTCCCGAAGGCGCCAGTGAGGCCGACGCGGATCTGGTCGTGTTCGTCGACCCAATTGACGGGACGGAGTTTGTCGAGGCGCTGCAAGGTGGTTGGTCGTTGATCGCCGTTTATGACCGGCGCGAGAACGATGTGATCGCCGCTGTGGCGGGCGACATTTTTCTGGACCGGATCTATTGGGCATCCAGGAGCGGCTACGCGGAGTGTCTGGATTTTATAACGCACTCGTGGTTTCGGCTGGATGGCGGTGCGCAACCTAAATCATGCCTAGCAGGCGCACGGGTGAATGTGTTAACGACAAAAGTGGACCGCTATCGCGCGCTGTCGAAACAGACGGCTTTGATGGACGCCATCCGCGAACAGGACGGTCGCGTGAATCTTTCGTGGGGCTCGAACACCATCATCCAGGTAGCGGCAGGTTATGCGGATGTGGCGATTGAATTCGCCAGGGGTTTCGCAACCTACGACATTCTGCCAGGACTTTACATCGGCCTGAAAACCGGCCTGACGATTCTCGACCTGCATGGGAATCCCATCACGTCGCAGCTCAACCTCGACGAAATCTTCGCCGCCTTTCGGATGGATGCCAAACATCCGAAACGCACGCCGTTTGTCGCGGCCATGAACCCGCCGCTGGCGGAACAGGTAATCAGCTTGCTGAAGACGGCATGAATTCCGGGCCGAGCGCCACCTCGTCGCGCACACCCCAGCGCAGGTCAATGGCCTGGAAGCCTGCGCCGTTCTCTTCACAGAGCTGGCGCAGCTTCGGGAACACCTCGCGCTGCAGCGCGTCGCGCTCGGCCTTCAGGTCTTCGAAGGTGGAACTGACAAAAACCCGGAATGTACGTGTTGCGGTCGGCATTGGAGCTGCTCCACGGGACTTCTGGCTTCCGAGTGTGGGACTGGCTGGCGGAGCTCGAATTCAAGAGCAGACTCTGGCCTGAAGCGCATTCGTGTTGGCACACTTCGGCTTAGCAGTCATCGGCCCTCCACGGGCACCTCCTCAGGACCCTGGAAAAGCTTGGCTCTCATCTCCGGATCGTTGATTGCCTGAGCGAGCTCGGTCAACAGCGCGTTGTCGGCATCCGCAAGCCGGGGACGAATGTGATCAAGCAACCCGGTCACCTCCCAATGCATGAATGCCCCGGAATGTTCGAGCTCACAGCGGAACGCATGGAGAGGCAGCTGCACCGGTTCGCCGGCGACGAGAGCCAGCAGGACGCGCAGGAACAAGACGCGCTGCAGCACGTAGGGCTGCTCGCTATTGCCGCGATCTTTCAAGGCCGCCTCAACCTCATTGCGAGCCTCCTCCACCCGGTCCAGCAGCAGCAGCACCCTGGCCAGATGAACGCGGCTTCCCTCAATCTCAAAATCCTGCGCAATCATGGACCGCAATACCTGCTCGGCTCGGAAGTAATCGCCGCTCTGAAAATACTTGAATGCCTGTTCGCGGAGGGGCAACTCCTGCAGCTCAACGTCCTGGTCCCGGGCAGCCGCCGCCATGGCGGCCTCGGCCGGCATGCCCATCAACTCAAGGATCTGCTCATGCACGCGCCTAGCCTCCTCCGTCATGCCGGCCATTCTCATCAAGTAAAGGAGCCTTCTCCTCTCATTCGCCCTCTCAGCCGTTCCACTGGCGGCCAGAAGGTCGACGCAACGCACCGATTCCCGCTGATATTCAACCGCGCGGTCATACTTCTCCAGAGCTGTGTATCCGGCGACGACCTTGGCGCGAATGTTTCTGCAGTGACGGTAATGAAAGGGACGAAAGAGGAGGGCCATTTTGAGCGCCTTCTCCTGCTGCAGAACGGCGCCTTGCAAATCCGTCGCCTCGCGCAGATCGGCAATGTTCGAGAGCACGGTGGCAATGTCATAGTGCTCGCCCGAAGGATATGCCTGGCGAAAGAGGCCGAGAGCGCGCTCGTAATACTCCAGCGCCTTCTGGTCCCCAGTGGACTCCCCCAGCATCACCCCGGTATCGTTGACGCAATCAGCCAAGGCTGCCAGATCCACAGGAACGAGCTTCTCCCGGATGGCCATGGCGCGCTTGTTGTAATCGATGGCCGTGGGAAGCTCGCCCTTGTCCCGATAAAACTCGGCAAAATCATGGTAGATTGTGGCTACCTCAGCGCTCTGTTCTGTATGTAGGCGCTTCCAAATCTCTAGCGCGCGTTGATAAATGGGCAATGCCTTGTCAAACTCCTTCAGAAACCGCCACGCCTCAGCCAGATTCCTCAAACTGCTGGCCAACTCGTCAGAGCCCCAGCTGTATTCGGCCGACATGGCATAAGCCGCAAAATCCGAGTAGTGCGAGGCCTTCTCGCTGCCAGCCGCGGGCTCCCAGGCTTTGACAGCCTCCTCGGCGAATTCCACCGCCTCTGAGTAGCCCAGCTCCCTGAGCAGAGTTCCGATGTGTTCTGCCGCTGTGGCAATCTGTGGCCCCTTCGCCCCACTCAATTTGAAACGTCCCAGGGTTTCGCGATAGGCTCCCACGGGATCGACCCGGTCGGCCAGAGTCCGCCAGCACCGCATCCACTCGTGGGTGCGGTGCTGCTCGTGGATCAGATTGAGAAGCTGCAGGTCGGTCAGCAACCGGGCCAGCCGATCCCATTGTTCGGCGCCCAGCAGGTGATCGCTGAGAAAGCGGACAAAGTAATCGTCGGCAGCCAGGGAATTGGCTTCGAAGCGCCGCCAGCCAATCAGGGCCAGAGCTTCGTGTCCCCCTTTGATGCGGCACCAATAACGTCCGGCGGCTTCCCGGTCGGCCAGCCAGTCGGCCAGCGAGCGGTGGAAGATCGAATAACTTGCGTTTTCGCCGAGGCCGGTCACGCGTAGGCAACTGCGCAATTCATCGAGCCGGTCGAAGATGGTCTCGGCTTCTCCCCCGGCAATCTCGCAGAGCAGCGGGAAGGACGACGGCGCACGCGTGCGGCAATCAGCGCCCGAAGCAGGGGAGCATGCGCCTGCTGATAAAAGCCGGAATCGGGAAACCGGCGGCGAAACATCTCGCGGAAGAATTGGACCAGGCCTGGGGCCAGACGACTGATGTCTTCGGCCGTCATCGCGCCGTCGGCCAGTGCGTCCAGAGCCATCTTCGCGTAGAGGAAGTTCCCGGCGCTGAGCGATTCAAGTTGGTCTCTGATCTCGGCGGCGACTCCTGCTCGTCCCTTCACCAGGCCGGAAGAGAGGCGCGACACGATATACGCGCTGACATCGGCAAGGTTGTCAGGCCGGTTGCAATTCAGTTCAAAACCGCTGAGCGCGGGGATCCGCCTCATCACCGCCTCCTCCGGTCTTGACGTCGCCATCAGACGAAGCCACGGGGGCAAATCCCCGTTATGCTCAATCAGCACATCCAGTATTGTTTCACCCTGCTGCGCAAGCGACTCATCCAGAGAATCGACAACGATGAGATACGGATGATCGGGAACAGGAAAGGGCGGGCGAGTCACTTCGACGATCAGCTCTCGAAATGCGTCTCCGGCTGTATTGCGCCTCTTTTCGGGATAGCGCTTCATAACCGCATCTCCGAATCCCGGCAACGTCCCATTCAACTGGCCTACCAGGTTCGCCACGAATTCATATGGATCGCGGGTACGCGAGTTTCCCTGGGTGCAGAAGTGTATCCCGACGACAATACTTTGCCATTTTTGACTGATCCACGCCGCTATGGCGCTCTTACCGAATCCAGGTTCCGCAAGGATGAACATCGCCCGCTTGCCGGTTGTCAGCCATCGGTCGATCTCCGGAGCCAGCCACTCCCGTCCGGTAAAGTCGGCGCTGAAACGAGCTATCTCGGGCCCAAAATCGATCGGCACCACGCCAGTGACCGTCTCAAGTGTGGGCGGCAGCAATCCTGATCGGTCGCCATGCAGGAGGCGCAACAGCGCGTCGAGCCCTTCTTCGTAGCTGGTGGAGAAATCAATCCAATTTCGACGCACAAGAAGCAGTGGGAGACGGAGTTCCGGATGATCCGAAACTTTCAAGGGGACAATCTGCTTGTTTTCATTGTGCGCGTATATAGCTTCATCCCTGCAGATGCTCTCACCCCGAACTGAATATGGCGTCAGAACGGCCGCAAACACCACGGCGTCGTGGATGCCCTGCTCGATCCGAACATCAAAGGTGGCCCCTTTCTGAATGCCTTCCACATCGATAAACACGACACTGCCATGCCTTTTCAGATCCTCAGCGAGTCGATTAGCGAATATTGTTGCGTCGTCTCTGCCATAGCTAATAAAAACGCCCGGCGGATTATCCAGTTGTACTGGCCCACACTCGGGGCAAATCCAGAACTTGCCCACTTGGGAAATCTCACGCTGGCAGCGCGGGCAAATGTGTTTTGGCGTTGTTCCGGCTACTTCTGATGGTTCTGACATAGCACATCCTCGTCGAAATCTTACGATCGCTCCTTGCATCTGGATTCCCAGATGCTTACGGACTGCGTGCGGTGCTCATTGAGCCAGGGCTGGACCGCGAAGAGTTCTTCCAGAATCTTCTCTGGTATCCAGCCGTGGCGCTCGCCGAGCAGACCGATGAAATAGGGCCGGCAATGCTCGATTTCCGCCAGGCACAGGGGCAGGACTTTCCCTTCGGCTTTGGCTTCGTCGGGGACGCCCAAGCGCAGATTCGCCTCGCCCCAGGTGACACCACGGCTCTCGCAAAGGCGGCGCAGTTGAGGGAAGATCTGCCTTACCAGTTCCTCCCGCTCCTCTTGCAAATCGCGGAAGGTGGAGGAGATGAAGACGCGGATCTCGCGCGGCGAGTGGACGACAGGAGCATCGGGGCTAGCCATAGGATCAGCCCCCTTTGGGTTGACTCATTACATCGACTTGCGTTCGACTGCTGTGGTGTTAGCAATCATGCACCAACCACCTCCGAGACGGGCGACGGTTCGTAACGCGCAAAATTAACGAACTCCACAGTGCCGTGTTTACCTCCCACGTCCGTCCTCTTTTCGACATCCTTCTTATAGTTACCTGCCCAGATGTGACAAATGGGCTTCCCAAGTTCTTTCGCCCTCGCGACGATTTCCGCCGTGCCGCCACGGCCCTGGGAAGGCAGGCCGTCCCAGACGGCGATCATGACGTCGCTGTACTCAGCAATGTAGAAGCCAACCTTTTCATACGATTCGTTGCGGGTCGCCGACGGGGACACCACGATAGTCTCGATGGCGCGGTGGGAGAGCCAATGCCGGAACTCCTGCCTGGCCTCAGCTCCCTCGTAATCCTCGTGGTGAAGATCGGTCGGTCCGAAGTCCTCAAGATAATCGGCTTCCGGAATGGGCAAAACGGCGATGAGACGTGACCCCTTCCGCTCCAGTAGTTTGCGCGCCACCAACCGGTCGGCTCCAACCGCAAGCGGCGAGAACACTGTCAGATAGCGCTTGGGAAAAGTATGTTCGATATGCTGGATGGCCTCCTCGATGCCTCGGTCAAGCTGCTCCATCTTCGCCGGATCCAAGCCGATGTGGCCAGTGATGCCGATNNTGCATCGATAGAAGGTGCTCCGGCGGCAGGCTTGACTGCTCGAACTTGCCGCGGCCTTTCAAGGCGCTCATGGTGACGATGCTCTCCATAGACCGCGCGCCATGGCGGTACCTCGTGGTGCGGAGGAAGGCGTCCAGCACCCCATCCCCAATCTGAAATTGCTTGTTTTTCTTAAGGTGGGCCCCGTGCTGCTCCAGAAAGGCATTCAGCAAAAAGGAGCGTCGAATCACCTAGAGATCGTCTTCCACCAGGTTCGGATCGCCGTTCGGCCCGCGGACATCGATGAACGCCCGCAGGCGGCTGATGAAGTCCGGCTTCTTGGCCGCGCGATCCGCATCGGATAGTGCCTGGCAAAACTGCTTGAATGAGGGTCGCGTTCCCCCGGCAAACACGTAGATGCCGCCTCCAGTCGGGTGAGAGAGGCCTTTGTCGGAAAACTGCCCGTCCTGGATGGGCGCCAGAAAATAGCGCAACCAGCCCAGCGGTGCCCCTTTGCAGAGTGTGTCGAATTCGTCCCAGAACACGAGCGGCATCTTGCCCTTCAGGTGCAGGTCTCGAATCTGGTGGAACGCTCCGGCGAGTTCCTCTGCCGACTCGAACTGCGAGAGGTTGAAGGTCAACTGTGCCTCTTTGTCGATTCCCAGATCCCTGGCAACCTGTTTGATGGCGAATGACTTTCCCGAACCAGGAGGCCCGAAGACTGCCACAGCTAGCGGGGTTTCTGGTTTGGGCTTCTGCAGATACTCCTGCATCGCGTTCTTGACGCTGCGCACCCCTTCGATCTCGTGCCGGTCGGCGCTTTTCCACGCGCCAATGGTTTCGATCGGGACATTCGTGAGTGCCACAGCCGGACCCTGCCGGACGATGTTGCGAGCACACTCGCAAACCCTTGTGGTCAGTTCCGATCTCGAATTCGACGTGGTGCCGTCCAGAACGGCTTGCTTCAGAATCGTCCATGTACCGCGCGAGTCACTCACGAGATTAGACGAGTCTTCAAAGACGGCAAGGTCCCACACCTTCTCACGTTCCCCCACTTGCTTATCATTGCGGCTGGCGTATCCCTGCGCGAGCTGCTCAGCTGGGAACTTCAACCTACCCCTGTCTGCATCGTAGCCGCCGAGATGGAGGAGCCGCGCCAGCGCAATGCCGTCGCGCACGGCTTGGTGCCAGTTCATGTCCTCCGGGTTTGCCGCCCACGCCGCCGCCAGCCCGCCCAGCACGCAGGTGTTGTAGCCCATCATCGTGCCTTTGAAGTGGCGCTCGAAATCCCCCTCCTGGCCCGAACGATCAAACACCAGCGTGGCCTTGTCATTCTCCACGATCACGGCTCCCGCGGCACCAACCGTGACAACCACCCGTTCAAATGCAAGTTTCGAAGTAGAAGCCTCAATGAATCGGCACGTACAGCTGCGAACTGCCGCTACCACCTGTTCCAGGAGGCGCTCCCAGGAAAGCGACTCAGAAACGCAGACCGCGCAGGCCCGAAGGTCACCAATGGCAGTCACGATCGTCGTGCGCTCGGCAAGCCCGCGTTTGATGATCTGCTCAAGAACCGGGGAACGTTTGCCATCGCCGTAAAGGGCCAGCTTGACGATGATGTGACGTGGAATGCCGTCGCAGCCGTCGCAGAGAACTTCTGGCCATCCAGCGGCGCATTCACGAAACCCCAAACCGGTATCCTCAATCACAAGCAAGTCCGGAACCCCACTGGCTTTATGACCCGCGTAGTCCCAGGCGCCAGGCTCGTAGCTGGTCCACTCCGCAAGACGGAATGCCGATTGGGTATTTCCACTGCCTTGCTGCTGCCAAACCGTCCAGGCCCGCGTGATGGGCGCTTCGGGTTTCTCCAGCAGCGCCGGATCGAGGGTGATGCCCTGAACCGTGGCTACTCCCGGAGAAATAAGTGACTGGAGAAACTGCGTAATGAGCGCAGAGCCGCCAGGCTGCACACTCAGGCCGACCTTGGGCGCTGGCTGGTTGGGCATCCAAAAAAAAGGGCCGAGACCTGGCTCTGCTTCCTTGCGGACAGTCATCCAGTCAACTGTCGGGTCCCCGCAGACTTGAATCACACTGTTTACCATGACGTCCTCTGTTTCTGACGCTAAGCCGGTGGCACTCTGCTGGTCGATGAAACGACCTTCCTAACAGTGCTGCGCTTCCGGCACATCTGGTGACGTCTCCAATGACTTGAATCATGACGTGATTAGCAGCCACCCTTACTAGTGCTGCTCTGCTGCGCTCGGATCTTGCGCCAGAGGAGAATGCAGTCTTCCCTGCTTACTTCAAACTGCTCCTGATGTCAGTGTCGTGTATCACAGAGTGGAGTGATTGAGGCTGCGACAATCCAAGGTCGAGAAACACACGCTGTGTTCGTGCGGTGTTTGTGCCAACGGAAGCATGGTGTTTCCAGGCTCATCGCACGTCCCCTGGACTGCGCAGGCTTGCCGAAAGCACACTGAATACCGGCTCATCTCCGCGCGCCGCGCTTTGGGGAGAACTAATGAGCATTCGAGCACGCAAGTTGGGAAGCCGCGGTGCCGTCGTGAATGGCTACGGACGCGATACAAGGGCCATCCTGAAATTGAACTTTCCAACGTTTTCGTGGGGATCCTACGGTCAGGATTCAGCTCCTCGTTTCAAGGTCGTCGATTTCCGTCTTCCGGTCGAGATCGGATCTGTGCGGGTGTGCCCCGGTGACATTGTGTTTGGAGATATAGATGGAGTCTGTCTTATTCCCAAGGAAGCTACGCGTGAGGTCTTCACAAGAGCTCTGGAGAAA
>PLZC01000003.1:4117-5965 GCA_003151985.1 Acidobacteriaceae bacterium | reverse complement strand
AGTCCTCAAGAACCACAGGGAACCATAACTCAACGAGCAAAATCCCTTCTTCTGTAGCGAAAGTTGCAGCAAGTGTCAGTAGCTGCTGAACACCATCCCAGGGAAGATCTGCCGCAACCCGTTGTTCAAGGCAGAGCGAGTCTCCCCACAATATGACCGTAACTCCAGAAGCTTCCAGTACCACCCGAGATGGATTCAAAGGCCGGTCGGAGTCTGCGAAGAAGGCCGTTGTGTAACCGATTCCTGCCATAGCCTTTGCATACGGCTCGGCAGCCACGCCATTTCCATCGACCAGTGATATTCCTTTCACTGCAAGCGGATCGTAATTTCCGGATTTCAACCACCACGCATCGAGCGCCTTACAGAAACCAACCTCAGTAATCCCCTCGCAGACAACAATAGCACTGCTCAGGAACACCTCAGGAGAGCGCCGTACAGTTTTCTGAGATTTTTCGTCTATGGCCTGCACAGTAACGTCGCCGTCCCGAACGCGAACAACACGCAACTCGGTACACGGGAGTTCATCCACAACAACCGATGAATGCGTGGTCATGAATATTTGCCCGAGCGGGCCAGCAGAGTCTTCACGGAGTGAGCGAATAAGTCGACGCAGACGGTGGAGCTCCAGTCCAATTTCAACCTCGTCAATCAGGGCAACAGATCCGCCAGATACTATTTCCTTTTGGAGAGCTAAAGTAATAGGCTTTCTTGTGCCCGAACCTGACAATCGAATCGGAATGTCACCGTCATGGAGACTGAGTGCTCCGGCATTAACATCAACCGATTTGATGTCAAGATGCGGGCGGAAAATATCCTTGGGCTGAACCCCGACAGCCCTACTCAATTTTGCAAGTTGTTGAGTAGCCGCCGTGAGCTTTGGCAGCTTGTCTGAGGAAATCGATGACCGTGCGGCTCGACTTATTTCAGCAAGCAAGCTAGTCAGTTCGTCACTTTTCCCCGTCAGCCGAGAGAGGACGGAACCACGCATCCAGGTAAGGTGGCGGTCCATGAATTCCCCGATCCACACGATTCCAAATGAATCTCGGTCGTTGGCGGATATCGGCTTGCCGTCAGGGGCGCGGTCGTTGATCACTGTCCACTTTGGCTCGAGGGACTTGTCAACCGAAAGCTGAACGGAAAGAACCAGTTCGTCGTCCTCCTCTGGTTCATCATGGATACGGCCATTCGTCCAACCGCGCAGATATAGACCGAATTTTGTATCAGACTTGAACTCGTCAGGGAGACCACCAACGGTGACCGTTATTACAAACGGTGCGGATGCGTCGCCGCCATGGAAATCAGAATCATTAAAATCGATTCTCCAACGTGGCGAGAGAGCATAGTCAATTGCAGACAGAATTGTGGACTTGGTGGAATCGCCAGGGCCGATGAGGCAGATAATCTGTCCGTCCACACACCAGTCGAGACTCTTGATGCCACGAAAGCGTTGAATTTGTACGTTGCGAATTTGCATAAGGCCTGTCTTGTGGTCAGTTTTCTACCAAGCAGAGGCTCCGCCTCCCGCGACTGGTTGGTATAGATACTTTTGAAATCCCACGAACACTTTACTTATCTCTTCAGGCACTCCGAGGTCCGCTATTGCATCCGAAATGGAATTGAAATACTTCAGGCGGAGCAACGGAGTCAACTTCTCCTGGGCAAGTTCATCCACCCCGACGCCAACATAGTGGGCCAAGACGAAGTCCAGAAAGGCCTGCTGTTTGCTATTGAAGTGCGTACTTATGGCAACCTTTGCTCTACTAGCGCGCTCTTCGCGCGTAAGCGTCGGCAGAGCATACGCAACGTACGCGAGGACGTCGAAGAGATCGCTCTTCTCCGCGTCGATGA
>PLZC01000003.1:0-4071 GCA_003151985.1 Acidobacteriaceae bacterium | reverse complement strand
GTGGTGCATACCATGTGCTGGATGGCACGATCTTTACCGTCGGCGAGCTTCACCTTCGCCTTTTTCTTTTTCTCGCACACACATGGGCTCTGGCCGCAAACTTCGCAGGGCTCCTTCGGACACTCGCAAGGTGATTTTCCACACACCGGACACGGTTGCGGCGTTGGCTTCACACATTGGCAGGGGTAGGAGCCGCACTTCTCGCACGGTTCCGGCTCCAAAGGTTCACCGTCCCACTCCAGATCGCTGAAATGAAGGTATGCCTTCACGAAGTCGTAAATAGTGAAGTAGTCTTTCCCATCGTAAAGTCGAGTTCCGCGACCGATGATTTGCTTGAACTCAATGATGGAGTTGATCGGACGCATCAAAACGATATTGCGAATATTTCGGGCATCCACGCCGGTCGAGAGTTTTTGGGACGTGGTAAGAATCGTAGGTATCGTTTTCTCGTTATCGTGGAAAGCTCGGAGATGTTGTTCGCCCAGTTCGCCATCGTTGGCGGTCACTCGCTGGCAATAATTTGGGTCTGTGCTCGTCTTCATCTGGTTGATGAGGTCTCGCACGGCCAGTGCGTGGTCCTGAGTGGCGCAGAAGACAAGAGTCTTTTCCTTCTGGTCGATCATCTCCATGAACAATTTGACGCGGTGCGCCTCGCGTTCCTTGATCTCGATGATCTTGTTAAAGTCGGTTTCGGTGTAAAGCTTCCCGCTCTGAACCTCGCCCTCCACGACTTTGTCATCCGGTGTGTAGACATACTCATCGAGCGTCGTGGAAATCTGCTTGAGACGGAACGGCGTGAGGAATCCATCGTTGATCCCCTCTTTAAGGGAGTAGATATAGACGGGTTCGCCGAAGTAGGCGTATGTATCCGCATTCTCCTGGCGCTTCGGCGTCGCAGTTAGGCCAAGCTGAACGGCGGGGGCAAAGTATTCCATGATACCGCGCCAATTACTTTCATCGTTTGCGCCCCCGCGATGACACTCGTCGATGACGATGAAGTCAAAGAAATCGGGCGGATATTCGCCGAAATACGGCGAGGGCTTACCGTCCTTCGGTGGACCGCTCATAAAGGTTTGGAATATGGTGAAGAACAGACTGGCGTTCTTCGGAACCTTGCCCTTCTTGCGAATGTCCTCCGGCTTGATTCGGACCAGGGCGTCTTCTGGGAACGCGGTGAATGATGTGAAGTCGTTAAAGGCCTGGTCAGCGAGGTTGTTGCGGTCGGCAATGAAGAGAATGCGCGGGCGGCGGGCTGGTTGTACTCCGCTTTTCCAGTCGCTCAGGTTCCAGCGCGCGTTGAAAAGCTTCCAAGCGATCTGGAAGGCAATTGATGTTTTTCCCGTGCCGGTTGCGAGCGTTAGAAGCACGCGATCCCGACCATCTTCAATAGACTCCAATACGCGATTGACCGAATTCTCTTGGTAGAAGCGGAGCGACCATGTGCCGCTCTTATCCGGATATGGCACCGCGGCGAACCGATCGCGCCAAGCGTCCGCCTTGGGAAACGTCATGTTCCAAAGTTCTTCCGGCGTGGGATATAAAGAGGTCTCGCCCTCCTTGCCGGTCTCCATGTCGATGCCGTAGATTCCCTGGCCATTGGTAGCATAGGTGTAGCGAATCGCCATCTTTCCGGCGTAATTCTTGGCTTGCGCTACTCCCTCGGTCAGTTCTTCGTCCCATGCTTTAGCCTCGACGACGGCGAGCTTGGTGTTGCGATACTCCAACACATAATCCGCCGTTAGCGCCTTGCCTCGATATGTCGAGCAGCGGCTATGGAACCGTTTTTAGTAAGTCGAGTACGCTTGATTATGGCAATAGCGGATTCGATATACGTCATCATATAACCAGCCAGGATTCTTACTCGTTCCCGTTCGGTGCAAATGGTAACAAAATTAAGAAGGCGCTGGAAAGCGGGTGGGTATTCAATGTGATGGTAATCTGGGGCACCGGACTGCCGTTCACAGTATTGAATGACATAGACACCAGTAACACAAACCCGGGCGCAGGAGGGGGCGATCGCACCAATTTGACGGGTAGTCCGTATCTGTCCTCTGGCAAAGGCCCAAAGGAGTTCTTTAACACAGCCGCATTTACCCGGCAGACTCCTGGAACGTTGGGAGACGAGAGGAGAAATCAACTCTATGGGCCTCATAGCCGGCACGTAGACGCGTCACTTTTCAAAAACATCAAGATGTCGGGAGAAAAGTCGATACAATTCCGGACTGAGTGCTTCAATGTTGACTAACACAAGTAATTTTTCCAATCCTCAAGCCACATTGAATGGGTCGAATTTTGGCCAGTTGACACAAATCACCACCGGGTATACTCCCCGAGAGCTTCAGATGGCGCTCCGGATCCAATTCTGAGATTGAAGTGAGGATTCGAAAACGTGGTTTGCTTCGTGGATACGGCTGCAGGCTCAGTTTCAGTTGATGGGAAGATGGAAAGGATAAGAGAATGTCCAGGCGAGTGTTTTCGCTAGTAGTTGGTCCGGCGGTAGTCTTAGCAGCATTCGGTGCGCGGGTTTATGCCGAAACAGGGGCTGAGGGTTGGCTGCGATATGCTCCGCCTCTAGGCCCCAGCCGGTATGAGGCGGTTCCAGGTTCCATCGTTGCACTCGGCTCTGCCCCTGAGGAGTTATCCGCCGCCGCGGAACTGTCACGTGGGCTCTCGCAAATGCTTTCCCGAAAGGAAGCCCTGTCTTCCCTTAGCGCCGGCGGGTATAGCGTCGTAATTGGCACTGTCGAAGAGTTTCGTTTGGCGAAGTTGGCTGGGCCCCCGTCGGATCGACTGGCAAAGGATGCATTTCGCATTTACTTCAGCGGGCAGCAACTTCAGATCCAGGGAGGGTCGCCGCAAGGCGTTCTTTATGGAGCATTTCGTTTACTAAGCCTGATTGCCCAGGGTGAACCTGTATCTGGCGTGCTTGAAGAGGCGCCAAGTTCCGCTATCCGCTGGGTCGATCAATGGGACAATCTCGACGGCAGCATTGAGCGCGGCTATGCTGGCCGTTCGATCTTCTTCGACAACGGACATGTTCGCGGCGACCTTTTCCGTGCCGGGGAGTACGCACGTCTGCTGGCATCGGTCGGTATCAATGGCGTCGCCGTAAATAACGTTAACAGCAACCTTCGAACACTTACACCCGAGATGATTGCGGAGATAGCTCGGATTGCCGATGTGTTTCGGCCTTGGGGTGTGCGACTTTCGTTGTCGGTCGACCTCTCAAGCCCCAAGGCGATGGGCGGGCTAGCTACTTTCGATCCTCTGAATGCCGATGTAGTCGCTTGGTGGCAACGGAAGATCGACGCGATCTACCAGGCGATTCCCGATTTTGGCGGATTCGTTGTAAAGGCCGACTCCGAGGGGGTACCTGGGCCATCGCAGTACGGACGTTCACCTGCGGACGCGGCAAACATGCTTGCGCGGCCCTTGCAGCGGCATGGCGGCGTCGTGCTCTACCGGGGCTTCGTCTACAACCATCATCTTGATTGGACCGATCTGAAGGCGGATCGTGCACGTGCTGGTTATGATAACTTTCGCTCTCTCGATGGCAAGTTNNTTGCAGCACACGTCACAGGCAATCGAACTGCAGATTACTCAGGAGTACACCGGCCAGCAGCGACATATGGTGTTTCTTGTGCCCATGTGGAAGACCGCGCTCGATACCGACCTGCGTGTCGGTGACCGCAGCACCCCTGTGCGCGAAATCGTCGAGGGCAAGAGTTTTCAACAACCGCTTGGCGGATTCGTAGGAGTGGCCAATGTAGGACTCGACACCAACTGGCTGCATCATCCCATGGCCATGGCAAACCTGTATGGATTCGGAAGGCTTGCCTGGAATCCACAATTAACCTCGGAGCAGATTGTGGAGGAGTGGACAAAGCAGACCTGGGGTAATGATCCGGCCGTGGTCAGCGCCATCGATAATCTGCAATTGAAAAGTTGGGAGACCTATGAGGATTACACCGGCCCGCTCGGTGTAGGTGGGCTCACGGATATTATCGGTGTTCACTTTGGACCTGGCATAGAGAGTGCCGAACGCAATGGCTGGGGCCAGTGGTTCCGTGG
>PLZC01000140.1 GCA_003151985.1 Acidobacteriaceae bacterium | reverse complement strand
TCGACTACAACCGCGACGGCTGGCTCGACCTTTTTGTCTCGAACTACGCGGACGTCGACCTGGACAAGATGCCCAAGCCTTCGCTCGACCGGCCCAACTGCAACTTCGATGGAGTCCCAGTGAACTGCGGTCCAAGTGGCCTGCCGCTGCCCGCGCATCTGCTCTATCGCAACAATGGCGACGGCACCTTCACAGACGTCTCAAAGGAATCCGGCGTGGGAGCCATGCGCGGCTCTTACGGCCTCACAGCCTGCGCCTTCGACGTGGATGACGATGGCTGGCCGGATATCTTCCTGGCTTGCGATTCCACGCCCAGCCTGCTGCTGATGAACAACCACGACGGCACCTTTCGCGAAGAGGCGCTGCTGCGCGGGGTGGCCCTCAGCAACGACGGAAAGGAGATGGCCGGCATGGGGGTGGGAGTCGGCGACTACGACTGCGACGGACGTCTCGATATCGTGCGAACGCACTATATGAATCAACCCACCGGCCTTTACCACAATCAGGGCAAGGGTGAATTCGAGGATGTTACCGCCCGCGCCGGCCTCATCCACGAAAGGCGCTTCGTCAGTTGGGGTACGGGATTGGTCGATCTAGACAACGATGGCAATCCCGATATTTTTCTTGTCACCGGGCAGGTCTATCCCGAACTCGAGCCGGTCAACCCCAAATATCCTCGCCGCGGTCCGCGCATTGTCTTTCGCAATCGGGGAGACGGAACATTCATCCAGCTTCCAGACGAGGACCAGCCCGCCCTCGCTTCGCGCCACGTGAGCCGGGGATGCGCCTTTGGAGACTTCGACAACGATGGGGATCTGGACGTCATGATCATGAATCAGAACGAGCCTCCGTCCTTGTTGCGCAACGACGCTCCGCCTGCGAACCGCTGGATCAAGGTTCGTCTGCAAGGAACCAAAAGCAACCGCAGCGGGATCGGCGCCAGGGTAGTTGTTCGCAGCAGAGGCAAGGTACAGGTGCAGGAAGTCATGAGCCAGTCAAGCTATGTCTCCGCCAACGATCCCCGTCTGCATTTTGGGCTGGGCTCCGCCGAATCGGTAGAGCTTGAAATCCGATGGCCGCTGGGGAATGTTGAGATTCACAAGAACGTCCCTGCCGATCGGCTCATCACTCTGAAGGAAGGTTCTTCAGAACTCAAGGCCGAGAAACTCGCCCCACTCATCCCGTCCAAGGTTGCGGTCGATGCGCGTAATGACTTCGCTCAGTTTCCTTTGGCGGGGGGAACAAATCACGCTACCTGCAAGTGATGAAGGTAGGGAACGCTGGCCTTCATCATCGGCAAGTCCATTTCCACAAAATAGTTCTTGACGCCGCCTGTTTTAGCCGCAGTGAAGATCTTTTTCCAATCGAGAGTATCTTGACCCACCGGCATGATTTGCCGGGTTTTTGCCGACCACCCCTGGACGTGCATAGAAATAAAACGTCCGGGATATTTATTAAAGTACTCCGCGGCATCGAAGCCGTCGCTGATGGTAGACACCTGGAACTGGAACTTAACAAACTTGGGATCGAGAAGTTGAAACAGCAAGTCATAGGTCCGCTGGCTGTTTACCTTGGACACCTCGAAGTCTTCGTTGTGGAGGCCCTGCACGATTCCTGCTGCCGCCGCTCGCTCACCGATTCGGTTGTATTCGTCGGCCGCACGTTTCACATCATCCATCGTGGGGTTCTGCGGCCCACCCAAGCTTGCCACAAGCATTTGAGTCAGACCGACATCTTTAGCCCAGGAGATCCTGGCGTCCTGATTCTGCTTCAATTCTTCGAGGGAGAAGTGACTGCTGACGCAAGTAAGTCCTGCATCGTGCAAGATACCCCGAAGCTCGGCACCACTGTATTTGCTGAGACCACCGAAACCTGAATCGGCGTAACCCACTGGCGAGCACAATTCGACCGTCTTGAATCCGGCCCCTGCAAGCTCCTTGAGAGTGCCGGGGAAGTCCTTGGCGATCATTTCCCGCACAGGCCAGGTCTGACAACCGATAGGCAAACCAAGAGGATCGGCGTGAATCGCGCGCGTTCCCGACGCCAGGACACCGCCCAACACTGCGCTCGCCGAGGTCTTCACAAACTCTCTCCTCGAAATTGCTTGCATTCTTCCTCCTTGTGAATAACTTGGGATTTCATTGCCGCTCGCGATTAGCTGACTGCCTCAGCTTTTTACCAAGGAACCGGGCAATTATAGACCTAGCTAGCCTTCGTTGTCCTGTCTACCGATGTCCTTCCATCAAGCGTATCGTCATAGTGAAGGATTGTGTCAGGAGCTTTGTCTGGCCGTACTCATTGATGGACTCCCTACGATCAATGTTCCTTTGCGTACCGAACCAACGCCTGCAGATTTTCGGTTGGTGTCGCCGGCGGCACCTCACACCCACAGTTGGCGATGAAGTATTTTCCGCACACTTCATGACAGTGTGCGACCGCTTCGTACACTCTTTCCGGCGTGCCTTCCAGCATATCCGAAATGGTAGAAACATTGCCGCTGATGACACGATCTCCGAGCTTGGCTTTCATCTTGGCCAAGTCTGAAGGAAAATCTATCTCGTAGATATCGACGGGCAGTTCGCTCATATCCGCAACCAGTCGCGTCGTTTTTCCGCACATGTGCGAACGGGTCAACACTCCGGGGTGATTCTTCTTGATGTGCTGGTAAACCCTCATCTGCTCGCCATGGACAAACTCCTTATAAAGGACCGGCCCTTGCATGCCGGCGGCGGCATCGCTCATGCCGATGGTGTCGGCGCCGGCGGCAATCTGGGCGTCAGCGTACATGATGGCGACGTCAGCACAGAAGTGCAGCAGGTCATGGGCAAACCCGGGGTCATCGAAAAAATCTGTCATGATGCGATTGATTCCCCGGAGCTCCGCCGCGAGCGCAAGCGGACCCTCCACCCAGCCGCAGATCGTATTTTCCTGTCCGACCTCGCGCCGCATGATTTCGATGGCGCGAATACGGTCGTACATACGTCCGGCGGGATCAAGGCTGGGAATACGAAACTCCTTGAGGCGCGACTTATCGGCGAGTGCGGCCCGCTCCTCCTGGATTGCCGGGCCTTGATTCTCGAACCACTCGATACTTCCCTCTCCGGCGATGTCGATGACTTCGCGCGCCGGATCCGAGCATGTGAGCAGGACATCGACATCAAAGTCCCGCACTACCCGTAACTGCGCCTCCGCCATTTTGCGACCATCGCGCGTGTAATCGATAAACGGCATCCCCGAGTAACTTGCCGCGAACTGCATCAACATTGGTTGACATGTAAGATGGTCGACCGGCTTACCAAGAACCGTGTTGCGCACCCGCTCGTACGAATTCAATTGTGACCCCTTCCAAAAGTCCACACATGTAAATCTTTACCCTATTTCTCCGGAGCTGCATTGAGAAAGGAGGATCTGCGCGGCGACGGAATGTTTCGCTCGTCGAAACTGCGACAGCACGTTAGCGAAGAATTCCGCCCAACGAAGTATATCTCTTCTCTCGGAGATATGTGCAAGAAGGGTAGGCCACCACGGTAATTGAAAGGAAAGACAGGGATGCTTGCTCGTATTGCTGTGTGAGACACCCGGTACCCTCGAATGATTCGACCGAAAGAACAACTTACAGACTCTTACAATGATAGGCTGGCTTGAGAAGGGACCTTGGAATCGTATGACGAGAATTACCGTTTGGACCGTCTGCCTGGCGCTGGCGGTCGCACTTGGCTTCAGTTGTTCTGCACAGAATCCTTCCGCGACCATCTCAAACGGCGTGGTAACTGCCAAGCTCTATTTGCCTGACAACAAAAACGGCTACTATCGCGGCACGCGCTTCGATTGGTCGGGCGTAGTCAACAGTCTGCAGTATGCAGGCCACAACTACTACGGCAAATGGTTCGACCGAGTGGACCCGAAAGTGCGTGACTTCAGCTTTGAGGGCGCGGACATTGTAACTAACCCGTGCAATGCGGTCCCTGGCGTACCGGAGGAGTTCGTCACCAACAGCCTTCCGCTGGGATGGGACGAGGCTAAGGTTGGTGGCACGTTTATAAAGATTGGGGTAGGCGTGTTGCGCAAGCCGGATGAGCGTCCTTACAGCAACTTCAGACTTTACGACATAGTGGATGGCGGTAAGTGGACGGTGCACCGCGCTTCCAATTCAATTGAATTCAAACAGGAGTTATCCGACCCGACCAGCGGCTTTGCCTATGTTTATAGCAAACGTGTTTCCCTTACTCCTGGCAAGCCCCAGATGGTCCTTGAACACACTCTGCGCAATACCGGTAAGCGGCCCATTGAGACGAGCGTCTACGACCACAACTTCGCCGTTATGGACAAACAGGCGCCCGGACCGGATCTGGCCATCAAGCTAGGATTTCAAGTGGACCCCGTCCAGCCGATGGACTCAAAACTGGTAGAGTTCCGCGGCAATGAAATTGCTTTTACCCGTGCTGTAAGCGGGCAGGATGTGGTTATGGTCAAATATCGCGGGTTTGGCACCGAGGCCAAGGACTATGATTTCCGCATCGAAAATCGCAAGCTCGGATTTGGATTCAGGGCTACTGCGGATCGCCCGCTGGCGGCTGCTGCTTTGTGGAGCATACGGTCTGTTTTTTCTCTGGAACCTTTCATCAACATGACCATTGAACCTGGCGCTCAGTTCACCTGGAAGATCACATACGATTACTTCACGGTTCCAAAGGAAGCTCGATAGGGCCCTGCGCACCTGACTTGGCGATGCGTTCGAGAATCGAGCTGCCGATGAAGCGGGCATTTGGTCCCAGGTCCCGCTCGATGCGAAGGACTTCGTTCCATTTGGACATTCGCTCGCCACGAACAAAAGACCCGACCTTGAGTTGACCGGCGTTGGTTGCGACGGCCAAGTGCGAAATGAAGCCATCTTCGGTTTCGCCAGACCGGGCTGACACGACGGGATTCCAACCAGCTTGCTGTGTCATGTCGATTGCGGCCAACGTTTCAGTAACTGTGCCGATCTGGTTGAGCTTGATGAGGACTGCATTGGCGACATTCCGCTCGATGCCGGTGCGAATGCGTTCCAGGTTGGTGGTGAACAGGTCGTCACCGATTAGTTGAATGCGATGACGCAAGGCAGATGCGATTGCACTCCAACCGTCCCAGTCTGTATCGGCCATCGGGTCTTCGATCGATACGATCGGGTAGCGTTCGCACCAGCCAATTTGAAGGTCGGCGAACTGTGCAGAAGTGAAAGATCGGTCTTCGAGGCGAAACGAATAGCGTTGAGTCTGGGGATCGTACAGGTCGCTGGCGGCGATGTCCAATGAAATCGCCGCGTCGCGGCCGGGCGTGTAACCAGCGTAAAGAATGGCGTCAGTCATGAATTGCAGGACAGCCTCATTGGTGGAGAATTCGGGCCAGTAACCGCCTTCGTCGGCCACGCCGTACAACGTGCCGCGCTTGGCCATCAAATCGCCGGCGGCACGGTGGACGTTGAAGGTGATTTCCATGACTTCCTGAAACGACTTGGCGCCGGTCGCGACGAGCAGGAAGTCCTGTACGTCGGTTCGCCAATGGGCATGAGCGCCGCCTCCCACAATTTGAATTTCCGGGAGCGGAAGAAGCGTTCCGCGGCCTTGTCCCAGGCAGTCGTAAAGCGGCCGCCGCTGTGCGAGTGCCGCCGTGGCCGCAGCGGCCATGGAAACAGCGAGAATGGCGTTGGCGCCCAAACGGGATTTGGTTGGAGTTCCGTCGAGTTCGATGAGTTTGCGGTCCAAGCCAGATTGGTCACGAACATCCCATCCAACCAGCGCCGGTGCGATTTCGCAGTAGATGTTGGCGATGGCCTTGAACACCGATTTGCCGCGAAATCGGCTTGGGTCAGCGTCGCGGAGTTCAAGTGCTTCAAACTGCCCTGTAGACGCACCCGATGGAACCATACCGTGGCCGCGCTCACCACCCTCCAATTCGATCTCTGCTTCGACCGTCGGCGTGCCGCGAGAGTCGTAGACCTGATACGCGTTGACGGATCGGATTTTCATCGCAGCGCCTCGCATTCATTGATATCTGTGAACCATCGCGGCAGAATGTCGCCCAAGCGTGAGTACCCGGCCAAAATCCCCGCGCGAGAAAATTGGCGCACCCACTCGGCTTGTTGCTTTCGCAAATATTCGATGGTCGATTTGCCGTCTATCCTCGCCAGCAGCAACATCAAAAGCAGGCGGGCAACGCGGGGTTCGAGCGCCCACGGATCGATTGCCTTGCCGACCTCCTCGACATAGCGATTCCAGAATGCGATGCACATCTCCTCTAATCCGATCTGTCGCGGCATATGATAGAGGCCTTTGAGCAACAGGTGCGTGAACAGAAATGCCAGATCAAATGCGGGGTCGCCGTACCAGGCGACCTCACAATCCAGTATCACCATGCGCGAAGCGGAGACCATCAGATTCTTTGGGCTGAAGTCGCCGTGGACCAGGCACTGGCGCGTGGAGGCCAGCCGTTGCGACTCGGCGTGAAAAAGATCGCGAAGGTCCGAATGGCGGTTGCCAGTTGTAAGCAGGTAGGGGTCGATGCGCAGTTGTATGAAGTTCGCAGTGGTGTCGAACTGTCGCGCCGCCTCGCTATCTGCGGCAGAATGCGCGTGAATCAGGCCCAGTATCGTTGCGGCCCGCTCGGCATCTTCAACACGTGCTTCTCCGCGCAGCAACAGTTGCTTCCAACTGGTAAATTCCGAGCCCAGAAATTCCATTGCGAAGTATCCGCGGTCCCTTGGGCCAGGGCGCCGATGCGGTACCGCCCGCGGAAGGAACCGGGCCACATACTCAATGAACAACTGCTCGTAGCGGTTTCGGTTGACGTTGGCGGTCCAGTCGTCTTTCACTCTCAGTTTAGCCAGCGCGCGCTTGACAACGAATGTGTCCCCATCCTGGTCAACACGAAAGATCTCGCTGGATACGCCATCGGTCAGGGGCGTAATCTTCGCATCGTTGCCATGCAGCACGCCATCGCGCCTGAGCGTATTCAGGAAGTCGGCGGGAATCGCAGGTGGTGCGTTGTTATCGATGATGCCTCTGGCCTCCAGGAGATCGGGAGCTCCTACTCGTAGCGTAGCTCCCATTCCGATTTGAATCCGCGCAGCGGCGAACTATGCAAGAGGCCTGGCGATGGTGAAGGGGCGTAGATAATCCAGAAGCGTATCCGGACTGTTGACGCCGCCGCCGAGGCCGCTGAGATTGATGGCGCGATAGGGCAATCCGTAGGCGAATACGTTGTGAGCGTTGATCCAGTTGTTTCCAGCAACCAACTGCTCGGCCACACGATTGGCGCGGGATAAATCCGCGCTCCAGACGCTGTTGGCCAGGCCATAAGACAAGCTGTTGACCAGCCGGACCGCTTCGTTTTCGTTTTTGAACTTGAGGACGAATGCGCTGGGCCCGAAGATCTCCTCGCTGCAGCAGACGTTTTCCGGGGCGCCGGTCATCAAGCTTGGAGTCATGTAATAGCCACGTTCGAAGCCGGCCGGGTGTGCCTCCTTGCCTTCAAGCAGCGCCTCAGCGCCCTGGGCCTTGCCCTTTGCCAGATGCGCAAGAACCCGGTCATAGTGCACCTTTGAGGTCAACGGACCCATCTGCGTATCGCGATCGAGGGCGGGGCCGAGACGGGTGGCTTTCAAAACCGCGATCACCTTGGCCACCAGGGCATCGTGCACGCCTTCCTGAAAGAGCCAGCGCGTGGCCGTGCAACAGACCTGGCCGGTGTTGAATGTGATCGCCCCTGCAAGCTGCGTAGCGGTAGCATCGAGGTCGGCGTCATCGAAGACGACGGCAGCGCCCTTGCCCCCCAATTCCAATTTGACCGGTATGAGATTCTTTCCGCAGATTTCGCCGATCTCTTTGCCTACTTCCGTTGATCCAGTAAAGCTCATCCTCTTGACGGAGGGGTGGCCGCAGATTGCACGGCCGACTGCGCCGCCACCCACTACAACATTCATTACGCCATCGGGAAGCCCGGCATCGCGTGCCAATTTGGCCACGAACAGGGTGCTCAAAGGCGTCAAGGACGATGGCTTGATGACGACAGTGTTGCCTGCCGCTAGTGCAGGAACAATATTCCACATCAGAAGGTCAAACGGAAAATTCCAGGGGAAGATGAAACCGCATACGCCGTAGGGAGCGCGATGGGTGCGGGCATCGATGTTGGGTAGGGCGAGAGGTGTGTCCATTGGTGTGTGCTGCACGAGTTCGGCAAAGTAGCGGATGCAGGCGACGCCGAAAGGAATGTCGAAGCTCTCGCTGTTGACGATTGCTTTGCCCACATCGAGCGATTCAATCTGGATCAGATCGGTGGCATGCTTTTCAAGCGTGTCGGCGATGCGGTGCAGGACCACAGCCCTTTCGACGGGCGAAGACCTGGCCCACGCTGGAAACGCAGCTTCTGCTGCGGCCACAGCCATGTCGACCTCGATAGCTGCGCCGATTGCAACGGAAGTCAGCACAGCACCTGTAGAAGGGTCATAGATATCCTGTACTGCGCCGTCGCGGCTGGGCATGGATTTGCCGCCGATGGTGTGCAACAGCGGCGAATGCGCGAAACGGTCAACGGTTTCTGTGAGTGTCGTAAGCATAAGTCCTCCTGTAGTATCGCCTCAAACTAGAGTAAGTGGCTTCGGGGGGAAGAATTCCGCGCCGCCAGCACCTGCCCGGTTCGCGGCGACGTTCTTCCGCCGCAATTCGCCATGATAGCAGCGTCCGGCCTTCGGGGGCACGGGCATACGCAAGCTATTTGGATTTGTGGTATTTAACCGGTGCAGTAGCGAGGCAGGTGTAATACTCGCTGCCCCCGTAATAGACCCACCATTTCCCCTTGTGTTGAGTAAGTCCATTGAAGAATATGCAATCGGCATAAAACGATATGGGGCTGTGCGGGGCCTCAGCAGTGAATCCATTCTCGTAGGGATACTTCTTCTCCGCAAAGAGAGCGGACCGGGGAAGCCAGCCCAACGGCTTTTCAGGGTCGGACTTCGATAAACGGATCTCTCCCACCCCGTAGAAATGTCCCGTGTGTGCGCCGCCGGTAAAAAGAATAATCTCGTCGGGATTTGCCGGATTGTAATCCGCGAGAGCAAAGCAGCATTCTCCTCCCGGCAATTGATTCTTGTTCTGGTGCGACTCCCAGCTCAGCATATCCTTGGAGTAGGCAACGATGCCGTCATCGATGTACATCACAAAGTTGCCATTTACCTTGACAGCCTCATTATGCGGGTTCTGAAGGACCACTCCATTCCTGTGTGTTTTCTTCGCATCGGAAAAAACAATTCCGACTTTCTTCCAAGTCAGAAGGTCTTTTGATGTTGCCAGGAAAATTCCGTTTACGTTATTGTCCGCGGTCTTACCCCAGAGCCATTGATTGCAGAAAAGAAAATATGTGTCGCCATAGCGGACAATATTCACGTCCTCATAACTGTATTGACGATCTTCACCTTTGCGAAAGAAGGGGCTGTGCTCAGTGTCTTTCTTGAAGTGTATTCCGTCATCGCTGGTTGCAACTCCGATATCGCAGATATAGTCGACCTCTGAAATCTTCGGAATATCTATCGAGCGCTCACCTCGGTAGACGTAGTAGAAGATATTGTCCTTCACTATAATCGAACCGTTGTGGACCCCGCCGGCGAAGTGCCCCTGATCCCAGGCTCCCGGGGTTGGGGAAAGAACAGGATTTGAATCGAATTTGGTGAAGGGGCCAATTGCCCATTCGTTGTCGGCAAACATGTCCATTGCATCGGGAAGGTTCTTGGGGAAATCGCCCCACCAACGCTCAATGCTGAAGGAATACTCCTCCCAGGTTTTATGTTTGTCAGCGCTGGGGAATTGCCATGCAAAGGTGCCATCTGCGCGTTGAGGGCTGGAAGTTGGCGTAGCCTGCTCTACCTGCTGTGTGTTGGCGACCTGGCTTGAACCAAGAAGCGCAACAGATGCTCCCGCAGCCTGCAAAAACTTCCTTCTGCTGGTTCGCGAGGAAGTAATTATGTTTGCGTTCTGTGAAGAATCATTGCTGCTGGTCATGTTCGAACCCTTCTTTGTTTGTGCATCAGGCCATGGCCCGGTTCTACCATCGGAACTCGAGAAAGGCCTCGTACATGGCGGCGATATTCTCCAACGGCACATCCTCAATCACTTCACCGCAGGCGATAATGCCGCCTTGCGGTGTACCGATGGCTTCAAAGAGATTGCGGATATAGCGCTTTACTTCCTGCGGCGAGACAAATGGCAGCACATGCTGCCGGTCGATGTCAGTCCGGAAGCAGATCTTGCCTGCGTAAGGCTTCAGCACTTCCAGGCCAATCAACGAGGCCTGGCAGTTGAGTACGTCCACGCCCAGTTCCAACAGGTCGGGAAGTATCTTGGTGATGTTCCCGTCGCTGTGAAACCAGACATCCAGTCCCGCTGCCTTCACCTTCGAGAACATCGCAGCGTAAACCGGCTTGAAGAACGAACGCCATTTCGCGGGTGAGATGAGCAGGCTGGTTTGCGATCCCCAGTCGTCGGCAAAATGCAGCCCCTGGTATTCGTTGGCCAGCCAGCGATCAAGCCAGTCCAAGTTGAAGCTGAGCAGGTCGTCGCGCAACTGGTAGATTTCCTTGCGATCTTCAGCCAGGTCCATCATTGTGGCGCTGAAACCATGCAACTGCTGCATCTGCTCGAAAAAGGTGATCCAACCGCCGCGAGCATAATACCCCTCGCCCTTTCCGGCCATGTGACCACTGTAGAGACGGTACTTGGGAACGCCGGCGCCGAAGACCGGCCATCGATAGTTCTCGTAATTCTCCCAGTTTTCGGGAATGGGAAACTCCATGGGAATGCCGCAACGGCCCTGCTCGGAGACATGCCAGAGAGTACCGAAGTCGTCGCGGTTCCAGCCCAACTTGTATACGGCCGGCAATTTATCCGGTGGCAAATCCGGCAAAAGGCTCCAACCAAAATCCTCCGGAACCGCGTCGGTGATCGCCTTCAGCGCCTCGCCGTAGTGGTATTGCGCCGAGGGCAAAATGGCGTGGGAGATGGGAAGCCGGTCCGGCCCTTGAAAATGTATGGCTTTCGAAACTCGCTCCCTACTATTCAATGTGGATTCTCCATAAGGCCGGTCAACTTTGTGGCGGCCGGGTCTAATACCGGAACTCGAGGAAGGCCTCGTACATGGCAGCAATATTTTCAAGCGGCACGTCCTCAAAAACGTCCCCGCATGCAACGATACCGCCCTGGGACGTGCCGAGGGCTTCAAACAGGGTGCGAATGTGCTGCTTCACTTCTGCCGGTGTGCCATAAGGCAGCACGTGCTGCCGGTCGAGATCGGTTCTAAAGCAGATTTTGCCAACGTAGGGCTTCAGTGTCTCCAGGCCAATCACCTTGATCTGGCAGTTGATCACATCAACGCCGAGTTCCAACAGGTCGGGAAGTATCTGAGTGATGTTTCCATCGCTGTGGAACCAAAGGTCTAGTCCCGCGGCTTTGACCTTGGAAAACATTTCCGCGTAAACGGGCTTGAAAAACGAACGCCATTTCGCGGGCGAAATCAGCATGCCGGTCTGCGATCCCCAGTCATCGGCAAAATGCAGACCTTGATAGCCACCAACCAGCCAACGGTCCAGCCAGTCCATGTTGAAACGCAGCAGATCCTCGCGCAATTGATAGATTTCCTTGCGATCTTCAGCCAGGTCCATCAGAGTTGCATTGAAACCGTGTAACTGTTGCATCTGCTCGAAAAAAGTTATCCATGCGCCTCGGGCATAATAATCTTCACCCGTCCCGTTCATGTGGCCGCTATAGAGCCGATACTTCGGAACGCCAGCGTCGAATACCGGCCAACGGTAGTCCTTGTAGTTCTCCCAGTTTTCGGCGATGGGAAACTCCACTGGTATGCCGCAGCGGCCCGCGTCGGAGACATGCCAGACGGTTCCAAAGTCGTCGCGGTTTGTGCCCTCTCTGTAGAGTGCCGGCAACTTATCCTTCGGCACATCCGGAAGCAGGCCCCAGCCAAAATCCTCGTGGACCGCGTCGGTTATCACCCTTAAGGCTTCTCCGTAGTGATATTGCGCCGAAGGCAGAATGGCATTGGAGATGGGAGGCCTGTCTGGCCCTTGAAAATGGATGGCGCGTGAAACTCGCTCTCTGCTGTTCAATCTAAAATCCTCCGGTCAGGGTGACCGCGTCAATGCGACAAGAACGAAGCGGGACCCTCGCTTGCCAATGCATTGCTCAAGTTAAGTCGGCATAAAGAAATTGATTAAAAGCACACAGCATATACCCTTAACTTTGCTAAAGCCTCAAAGCGGGCACGAGCGCCGGCCCGCGTTTCTTCGCGCTGCGCCCGCTGAGGCTATGGAGCGGACAAATCCCCATTTCTATTGGATTCTTGCTGCCCGCTCCAATCTTCTACCGAAAGTTCCAGGTCAAGTTCGGTGTTGGTTTCCTTTCTGCCAAGCTTCGTGTCTGGCTTTCCATTCTTTTCATGCAGTATGAGGTCAGGACGAAATGGATTTAGCCAATTCCACTGGTGTTACATTCCAACCCTCGACGATCAGAGTAGCGTTGCCGTGAGGGTGTACCGATTTCAGGTTGATGTCGATGCGCCTGGATTCGTTCGGAGCCAGTGAAAAGTAATTGTCTGAATAAAAGACCGGGGCGACCAGAAGGCCGGTCGCAACGTCGACCAATTTGAGCCGGACCATGAGGACCATGCCCGATGTCGGATTGTCCAGGTCGACTGAAAAATGCCCGTCCTTCACGTCGCCGACACTACCAGTGAGCCGAACCTCTTTCAAACTTTGCAGTTCTTCATACTTCCATTCGGTCTTGTTGCGCCAGTAGAAGTTCGTCGACAGCAATTCTCCCGAGCCGCTCTTCAAAGCAAGCTTGATGAAGTGCGTGTTTGACAAGGTGTCAAGCTTGTCTTCACCAGGTACAAAGAGCGACAGGCAGTCGTGAACACTATTCGCAGGGCAATCCAACTTCGCGGACTTGGTTTGGAATAAGCTGCCGTCAAGATTGTAGACGGCAACTTCAGCGCTCAGCCCAGTCAACTCCTTCGATGAGCCATTCACAACCTTGACCTTGTTGGTTGCGATATTCCACTGAATATGGATTGGCTCGCATGCTTTCCGGCAGGCGAAGTAAGCTGCGGTGGCATCCATATAGTAGTCGTAGGTGTTCCAGGTAAGCGACGGCCAAGCCGGGTTGCTCATCCAGATCATCACACCCGTGCAGTCGTTCCACATGCGGTCGTTCCAGGCCTCATAGATGGCCTTAAAGACTTCCATGTTCACCATCTGCGCCTTGCGGCAACAATCTTCGATTCCGGTAACGGCGCCATATGCGGCCATCGCTTTTTGGGTAGCCACACAGAATCCAACGCTGTCACCCCAGCCGGGTCCCACCCACCAGTCATGCGTGCACCACATGTCGCCGATAGGCCACAGTTTGTTGTGCGGCATCATGCGCCGCATACTCTCAACCGAAGGAATGGTGGCCGATCCGAGTTCCGGGCGGAAGCCACGAGCGAGATCCTTGAAGTAATAGCTTGGCGGCCTGGTATCGTAAGGGCCATCCCCGTTGGTCGGAGGAACCTGGATCGAACTCTCGAGGAACTGGCGGGTCCCGTCCAACTCCGCGGCCAACTTGGGCATTTCGCTCAGGATTGGGTCCTCGGGCATTGACTCATTGGCCGCGCACCATAGAACGATGCATGCATGATTTCTACGCCGCAGGAATCGATCGCGAGCGTTGACCAGCCACATCCCAGGATCGTCAGGCATTGTTCCATTGGCCATGCCGAACTCTTCCCAAACCATGATTCCGTACTCGTCGCAAACCTGATAAAACTCATCCTTGTCGAGGTTTCCACCCCAGTTGCGGATGAGGTTGAAATTCATCTCCTTTTCCATGCCGACGCGATTCTCAAACCCCCGGCGGTCACAGCGGAGCATTCCTTCATCCATGCCCCAGTTGACCCCGCGCACGAAGATTCGCTTCCCGTTGCAGGAGAACTGCAATGGATTTCCGATGTCTGCTTTGTCCATTGCCGCCGGGTCAACGCCGTTCATCAACTTGGCGATATTCCACTCGATAAGTGACTTCTGGTTATATGTGTATTCGCGGATTCCAACCTTGGACTTGTTGACATCCGAGACCTTCCCAGCGCATTTGAATTCGAGGGTAAGATCGTAAAGATTCTGTTCGCCGTGACCGTTGGGCCACCACAGTTTCGGGTTCACCAGCGAAAGCTTCGGACTAGTTGTCTTATCGAGTTTTAGAGCCTTCGTCTCGCCGCCATCGAGCGCCATGGGGTAAGTGAACTCGATTTCTCCCAGGCGTACCTTCAA
Organism: Acidobacteriaceae bacterium; assembly: GCA_003151985.1. Lineage (GTDB taxonomy): Bacteria > Acidobacteriota > Terriglobia > Terriglobales > Acidobacteriaceae > Telmatobacter. The sequence continues at coordinate 5,789 of PLZC01000140.1, read as the reverse complement.
CTCGCCCTTGCAGGGTTTGCTGGAGTGGTTCTTCAATTCCAATTTGAGAATGATGTCGGCGCGATTGAGATTCTGCGCCTCGGGGAAATGTGTGCTCGCGAATGGGCTCTCGATGGTCACATCGCTGGTTGTCGTCAGCGTTACGTGGTTCCAGATACCCGTATCGCGATCGCGAATCGTGGGCAGCCAGTCCCAACTTCCGGCCGCCAAAATAGTTGGCTCGTTCCGCGGAAAGTCCACCGGGTAAATATAGCCGCCACGAAGCGACTTGCCCAACACCTTATCCGGCTTGGGGACAGGCATGATGAGAACCGCGATGCAATTCTTCTTTCCCGCAACAACCAACTCGGTGACATCGAATCGGCCACGGATGAAAGCCCCGTCGATGTTACCGGCGGACTTCCCGTTTACGAAGACGTACGCGCGATAGTTGATACCGTCGAAATTCAACCAAACGCGTTTGCCGGCGTAGCTTGAAGGTACTTCCAATTCGTTCCGATACCACCAATTTGTATGCGCAAAGAAATCCGAGATTTGAGAAAGATCGTCGCCGTAGAAAGGGTCGGGTACAGCGCCCAGGTTCAGATAACTCGTCAACACAGTTCCGGGAACAGTGGCAATCAGCCATTTGCTGTCATCGTAGCCAGTGGCGGAGACAGCGGGCGCTTTGTCGGTGATCACTGCCTGGTTCACCAGGCGCCAGCCTCCGGAGAGCCTTATGGTTCCGTCAGGCTCCGGTGCGGGAACCGGTACCGGAACTGCTTCAAAGCCTCCAGCACCATTTACTTCGAATGCCGACAATTCATACCCACCGGGCTTCGCCTTACCCTCTAGAAGCACCCTCACATAGCGGGCCCTGGTCTCAGGCACTTGGATCAGTTCCACGCCACCGGCTCCGGCCAGTGTTTGGTGAACGTCAGTCCAATTCTCCACCAATCCTGTTTCCGGCGAGGCGCCGCCGTCTTTGGAGACCTGGATCTTGTGTGTCAGTGCGTGGTTCGCGCCCCAGCGCAGGACCACCGACTTGACATTACAGACTGCCCCCAGATCGACATATATCCACTGGAGATCGGCGTCCGAGCTCTGCCACTTTGTACTCGCCTGCCCATCCGTGGCCATGTGTCCCGTGTTGATGAAATCGACGGAACTGGATGCCCACGCGGCCCGGTTCAACGCGATATTCCGCTCTGCGCTGCCTTCGACGGTGCTGGCCGCTACCCATTTCGGCGACACAGCCGCTGTGGACGCAAGAACTCCCAACTTCAGGACATCACGCCTGTTCCAATGCTCCATTAGTCCGTACTCCTTTTTGCAGCGAAATATATGCTTGGAACTGAAACCATGCAAGATAAAAGTGCTTGGAACCATGCATGTCGCACGGTGAAACTTTTGCGTATTGGTTTGGCCAGACGGGTCTTTGTGTTCTGTCGATTCTGCATCGGGCGCGAATGCGAAGGTTGCGCTTGCATCGTCTCATCAGACGAAATGGTTTGGTCGCAGCGTTCCAAACCCTAGCTGGCCTTTGACAGGCTGACGATCGCAACAACCAGCGCGGCTACACCCGTCAACTGAACGGCAAGGGGCCATCGCCCTGTCTGTTTCCATTCGCCGGTCACGATGCCCAGCAGACTCGCCGCAATCACTATGAGAGACATATAGAGCGGCCAGCCCACGGCAGGTCCCAGCGATCCCAACCGGGGGACGGACGCACCGTAAAACATCAGGCTGCCGAACCAGAATGCGCCCATAACGAAGGCAAGAATCCAGTGATTGAGACCCGCGCGCACAAAATTGCCCGCGCTGGAATTCTTCCTGAGCAGGTAAGCACAATAGAGTATGTTGGGAATTGCGCCCGCCATCAAAAGCGGCAGCCACACGGCGTTGGCTGCGTTTGTGACGCTTGCACCATGCTTGATTGCCATATCCACAAGGGGTGAGCCGAAGGCGAGGCCGAAATTTTGAAATGAAGCCGCGCAACCGCAGACGATAGCCAAAATCAAGCCGCCCGTCGCGTTTCCCCGCTGCTTCCGATTGCTAAGTAGCATCGAGTTCTCGCGCATTCGCCCGGCGATTGCGCAAATCGCTACTCCAAGCAGCAGCAGAGCAATACCCAACAATAATGAATGACCCGCTGCGGTATGAAGTTTCGCGGAATGAAGCAGCAGCATGGGGATAAGAGCGCCCATGGCGGCCGAAGTGCCTAGTACAAGGGAAAAAGTCAGCGCAATGCCAATGGCCTCAACGGCTATACCGAAGAAGACCTGAGCAAGACCCCAGCAGGCTCCGAATCCGGCAACGTGCCACAAGAGGCTTGAGCCAGACATTCGATAAACGACGCCAAGATTGGGGAGGGTATAGAGGGCCACCGCTGCGGGTAACACAACCAATGCGAAGATCGTAAAGACCAACCATGTGTTTTCCCACGCCCAGCGCCGCGTAAATTTCATAGGCAAAGCAAAGCTTGCATTCATCAAGCCCGCGGCCACCAAAAGCAGAAAGCCAAATCCAATGCCGTTCATGTTTAAGCGATCCTCGCCTTCAAGCCCGCAGCTTTCTCCTGGGTGATTGGGATCGCTGCATGTTCCGGAGCCTGCCAGATTCTACTCCATTTGAATCGTCTTAGGCCCGCGTCGATCATGGCTGGGGACAACTCGGCAACCGGGAATCCGCGGCCGATTGCAAAGCCACAAGAGCCACAGTTCTTATCCCCGGGGCGTTTCGCAGCGTAACACAACAGAGCATAAAATGTCGGGGCCTTACGTACTGGCTGCCGGTCATTCTCGACGTAGAATTCTCATTTCATACAGGTTATTCGCGTAGGTTGTAACGCTTGATGGGCCGTGGTAATCTGTAACGCACAATGAAACGCACCTTATCAACGGCGCAGAAACTTCGCGATGCTGCGCCCCGAACCTACACGGTAAGAGCCGTCATTCGCGCCGCCGATATACTCAAGGCTTTTTCATCGATGACCGAGATCCTTGAGCTGCGCACCATTACCATGCGGTCGCACCAGACCAAGGCAACCGCCTTTCGGCTTTCTGAGACCCTTGTTGAGGCTGGGTTGCTTGTCCGCGTTGGCCAGCAAGGATATCGGCTGCGAGTAGATATGTCTCCGAGCAGACGATACCGGATCGGCTATGCAGCCCAGAGCAGCGTAGTTCCATTTACCGCCACAGTTACAGATGGTCTGGTGGCGGCAGCCAGCGCCGCGAATATCGACCTGATCGTGCTCAATAACAAATTCAGCCCAACCATAGCCCTGCGAAATGCCGATAATCTCATCGAGCAAAAGGTCGATCTGGTAATTGACTCTCAGATTGATTCCGCCATAGCCTCGCAGATTGCCGCGAAGTTTTCTGATGCGCACATCCCGTTCATTGCGATGGATATTCCTCATCCCGGGGCTTTCTATTACGGCGCCGACAACTACAAGGCTGGTCGCATGGCGGGCCGCTATCTCGCCAGGTGGTCTGTGAAGCATTGGAAGGAGCCTGTAAACGAGATCTATTTAATATGCGCCGACGTCGCGGGACAACACCTAAACTCACGGCTGAACGGCATGTATGACGGGATGATTGAAGTTGTCCCCGAGTTAAGGTCGGTAAGGTGTTGCCACCTTGACACTAAAGGCCAATTTGAGAGAACACTCGACACCGTAAGAAAATATATTCGAATTCGCAAGCTAAGCCGGGTACTCATTGGCGGCGTAAATGACCAGTCTGCCCTTGCTGCGCTTCAGGCATTTCGCGACTTTGGCATCGAAGATGAATGTGCAATCGCGGGTCAGGACGGTTGTGTTGAAGCCAGGGAAGAGATGCGAAAAAAATCGACAAGGCTGGTGTGCAGCGTAGCTTATTATCCTGAGAAATATGGAAAAGGACTTATACAGTTTGCCACGGATATTCTTAGCCACAAGACTGTCCCACCGGCAGTTCTCACCCAACATGAACTTCTTACATCGCAAAACGTTGACAAGATATATCCCAACGACAATTGGATGAAAACAGTAGGAACATCGACAATGCAAATGGCATGATTCTTCCTACCTATGGGGTATGAAATCCTCCACGGGCCGCACCGCCCAACAGTTGACTATGCCAGGCTCAAAGTTCGCTGCGCGGCATCATACTCATGGACCGCTTCGTACATCGCTACGATATTTTCCGCAGGGACATTGGCCATGATGTTATGCACTTGCTGAAAGACGAACCCCCCGCCGGGCGCGAGCACTTCACACTGGTGTAGTACGTGTTCGCGTACCCGGGCGGGCGTGGCGGTTGGCAAGATGTTCTGGGTATCGCAGCCACCGCCCCAGAATGTCAGGTCCTTGCCGAAATCACGTTTCAGCCCTTCTGCTTCCATCCCCCGGCAACTTATCTGCACCGGGTTGATGGCATCAAGTCCCGCCTCGATAAGATCGGGCAGCAGTGGGCGCACAGCGCCACAGCAGTGGAGCATGACCTTGACGTTGGCCAATTCCTTGGCGCGCGCCCACATCATTGCGTGGCGCGGCTTGAAGAACTCGCGGTACATCCTTGGGGAAATCTGGGGGCTGTTTTGCGCGCCAAGATCGTCGCCGAACTGGATGATGTCGACATACTCGCCAACCGCACCAAGGAACGTTTCAAGCTTCCGCAGGTGAATTTCCAGAAGGGCGTCGAGAAAGCGATGCGCGCGCGCAGGTTCGCCGGCCAACATCACAAGAAAGTTGTCCATGCGGTAGTGAAACTGTCCCATTTCAAGCAGGTTCCCACCAAAGCCCGCGTGAATTGCACGGTCGGTGCCGGCTCGAAGACGTCGAGCCCCGGCTGTCAGTTCCTCTGGTCCTGAAATCGATGGTCCCGGGGGCGCAGCCATTCCGGACCACATGTGCTCCGGGAATAGCTCTTCGATGCGGCTGAGGTCTTCTTCGCCTTCAAGAAATGGCCAGTAGGCCTGGTCGAAGGTCACAGCCAGTTCCGGCATGCGCGCCATTACCCGGCCGCTCGGCGCGCGCACCACCCATTCTGTTCCAACGCGCTCAGGCTTTATCCATACAGGCATTCGGCATGGCGTGCCATCGGGCAGTGTCCAATCTGCCCACCACTTGTCCTCCAGGCAAAAAGCACGGCCCAAACCCACCACATCCACACCCAGCCGGTCGAGCACATCATCGTGGCAAATGGCCAGTTGCTGCACGGGATCGAAGACGTCAACGGTCCGCGGTGCCAGGCCGAGCGCGGCTCTAAGCTTTGGGTAGGCTATGGCGGCGATGCCGGATGAGCGGTGGCCGGATAAATCCACCGGCACTCGATCAGGCTGTTGATGGTTCAACGAGAGGAGTACGCGTTCCTGCGATGTGACCATAGCCTTTCAACCTCTGGAAAGTCTCCGTGGACGAAGCCCACGAGCTCTCCTCCTGATCTGATAGCACCTGCTCCGACATCATGGCGTTGACCTTTTGCCGGATCTTCTCCTGGGCTTCAGGTACAAACAAAACGTCGCACTCGGAGCCCAAAATGTTCGGATGCCCGCATGCCTTCATGTTAATTACAAGTTCTCTGGTGCGGCGGATGACTTCTTCAACCGGCACCGCTCCATCAGAGTAGAAGGACTTTGTTGGAAGGTTACCATAGAGGACTACGTCATGGGGTATGAGGCGCGAGTCAAGTCCTAAATGTTCTGTAGAATCCCATTCCTCAGGGTAGTTGGTTTGACCTTGCCCTCAGAATGCGTATCTCTTAACGGGCCGGGTTTTGAGGATATTTGATTCATCCTCGTCATCGTCGCGGCGGTGGGAATGTGGG
>PLZC01000214.1 GCA_003151985.1 Acidobacteriaceae bacterium | reverse complement strand
CGCCCAGCAGGTGGTCGTCCGGCTCGGGGGCATGGCCGCCGAAGAGCACGTCGCGAAAGTCATGCACCGTCTCGACAGGCACACCGGCGTCGCGCAGCAAGTCGGAACTGTAACCGCGGCCCGCACCCCAGAACGGATCGTAGACCACCTTGATTCCCGACTTGGCGATAGCTTTCAGGTCAACCAGTTCCGCCAGCCGCTGGAGGAAGGCGGGCTTCACGTCGGTGGTTTCAAAAGGCCCGTTTACGGCGCTGGGAATGGTGCTGCCGTCACCCAGCTTGGCGATGGCGGCTTCAATCTGCTTTGTCACTTCGGGCAGGGCGGGGGCGCCGTCGTGGGTTGAAAACTTTATTCCGTTGTACTCCGGCGGATTGTGGGAGGCGGTAAAGTTGATAGCACCCGAGGTCTTCAGGGCGCGCACAGCATAAGCAATGGCCGGCGTCGGCGCGGCCTCAGGAATCACGATGGGCGTGACGCCCGCCGCTTGCAGCACCTTGGCCGCCACGTCAACAAAACTCTCGCCGAGGAAGCGCGGATCGCGGCCCACCAGCACACGGTGCGGCTCGGGTTGCGTCTTCACGTAGGCGGCAACACCCGCCACTGCCAGCCGGATATTGGCCACGGTAAATTCGTCGGCCACAATCGCCCGCCATCCTGAGGTGCCAAACTTGATCGCTGTCATCGTCTTCTCCGCAAGCGGCAGGGTCATTGGCCGCAGAATCCATACTGCAACACTCAGCCGACTACGGCAAGCCGCTAGTATGCATTTCTCACGGGCGGTGCGACAACCCAGAATTCAAGGTCAGGCGCAGTCTCCGAGGGCCAGAAGGTCAGGAGAGCCGGCCAGGAGGCCGGCGCTACAAAAATCGGCGGCCCGTGAGAAATGCGGGCTATGGCCGGGCTAGTATGCACTCCGTTCAAGTTATACTCGAACACTGACCGGGGAAGCACTTCATGCCTGAGTCCACGCCGTCAGCCCGCGTCGTCCTGACCACTGCGGCCAATGCCGAAGAAGCAGCTCGACTCGCCCGGACACTGGTCGAAGAACGGCTGGCCGCTTGCGCCACCATGATCCCCGCCGTTCAATCCATCTACCATTGGCAGGGCCAGGTCGAGTCCGCCAGCGAAACTCTGCTGCTGCTCAAGACCGGACCGGATCAACTGGCCGCCCTGGAAGCCCGGCTGATCGAGTTGCACAGCTACGAAACACCGGAGTTCCTCGTTTTGAACGTCGAGTCGGGCAGCCGGCCCTACCTGGACTGGCTTCACACAGCGCTGCGCCGGCCTTGACCTTCCGTCTGGTATTCTGGCCCAAAGCGGTTTTCCAATCGGTGCGGTTCGAGGGCACTCCGTTCAAGCGGCTCTTTTTTCGAACACTGAGTCGCCTGCGCAGTGCGTGAAGGCCTTCACAAATGGGAAATTGCGCACGATTGCCCATGCGCTGGTTAGTGATTTGTCTTCTCGTGTCGCTCGTGTTGCTGCTGTTAGCGGCCGCGGCCGCGGCATGGCATGTTCTGCTCCAGCACAGGGCACTGCGCCGCAGGCCGTTCAAGAGTGCCACCCTCGACTCGTCCGATGATCATGACGAGCCGGGAATTTAGAGGAGTCCCGTTGAATAACGAAATCTCAGCGCCATTGTCCCGCGGAGCTGTCACCACGGCCCGCCCTGCCGCCTGGATGCGCACCGCTGGCATTGTAGTGGCAGGCAGCGCGTTGGTCGCCATCTGCGCGCACATCGCCATGCCCTTGTATTTCACGCCTGTGCCGCTTTCCCTGGCCCCGTTTGCCGTCCTGTTGCTGGGCCTGTTGCTGACCCCCAGCCTGGCCGCGGCCACACTGGCCGTCTACCTGGCCGAGGGCGCCCTGGGGTTGCCAGTCTTCACGCCTGGCCCGCTTATGTCGGGCGGGTTGGCACATCTTATGGGCCCCACGGGCGGATACCTGCTGGCTTATCCTTTCGCCGCGGTTCTCATTTCGTTTTTGTGGCGGCGCACTGGACGTGGATTCCCGGCGGCCCTTTTCAGCGCGGCGATCGGCAGTTTCGTAATTCTCGCCTGCGGCGCTCTTTGGGTTATTGCGCAGACGCATGTCTCACTGCAAACAGCAGCTACCCTCGCGGTGCTTCCCTTTCTGCCGGGGGACGCGCTCAAGGTCGTGATGGCTGCCGCCATTGCAACCGGGATTCAGCGGTTGCGTCGCCGCGCAGCCTAGACACGTCTAACAAGTGTCCCTAAAAATTGTTCGCAGTCCGCTCCTCGAAAGGACCACAGTTCTCCGTGAGTATTCAAGAAACTGAATCACCAAGCTCTGCCGGAATTATTGATATTTCCATTGCACACAGTCCCGACTCCGACGACGCGTTCATGTTCTACGGTCTGGCCACCAACAAGATCCGCGTCCCGGGTTATCGCTTCAAACACACCCTTTGCGACATAGAGACACTGAACCGCCGCGCTCAGGACGAAGCGTTTTTCGACGTGACGGCCATCAGCTTCCACGCCTACCCCTACCTGCAGAAGAACTACGCGCTGATGGGTTGCGGCGGAAGCGTTGGTGAGGGCTACGGGCCGATGGTCGTCTCTGTGCGCCCGCTGGCTCCCAAGGACCTTGGCAAAACCAAGATTGCCGTCCCCGGCACACTGACCACAGCCTATCTCGCGCTCAAGATCTTCAATCCGGCATTGCAGACTGAGACCGTGCCCTTCGATCGCATCATCCCGGAGATTCTGGCCGGCAACTACGACGCCGGACTTATCATTCACGAAGGGCAGCTTACTTATGCCTCCAGCGGGCTTCATAAGGTTCTTGACCTCGGCGTGTGGTGGCGCGAAACCACAGGAATGGTGCTGCCATTGGGCGGCAATGCGATTCGCCGTTCGCTCGGCGCCAAGTCCATGCGCATTGTGACCAAGGCCGTTCACGACAGCATCCAGCACGCTCTGGATCATCGCGAGCAGGCGCTGCAATATGCCATGCAGTTCGCGCGCGACCTGGATTCGCGCCTGGCCAACCGCTTTGTCAGCATGTATGTGAACGAGCGCACGCTCGATTACGGCGCCGATGGCCGTGAGGCAATCCGCAAGCTGCTCGATCTGGGCCACGAAAAGGGCATCATCCCCATCGCTCCGCAGGTAGACTTCATCGATTAGCTGCCTTGCGCGACATATTTTCTCTTGTCAGAACCGATTTAAATATGCGACTTTATCTCAAACCTGAGGAGGTTTGCGATGAAGAAGCTGTTCTTCCCCCTGGTGCTCGCTGCCTTGCTGACACATGTGTTGACCGCGCAAAGCAGCTTTGACGGAACCTGGAAATTCGACATGGACAAGGTCGATTTCTCCAAGAAGCCGGACGTGTTCCTGCTGCAGAACGGAATGTATGAGTGCAAGACCTGCACCCCACCCTATTCAATCAAAGCGGACGGGACGGACCAAACGGTGAGCGGACACCCCTACGTCGATAGCATCGCAATAAAAGTGGTCGGCGACCACGAAATCCAGGAGACGGACAAGAAAGACGGCAAGGTTGTGGCAATCTCGACCACGAACGTCTCGCCGGACGGCGGCACGGTGAAATTCGAATTCAGCGACAGTAGCAACACCAACGGCGGCCCTCCGGTAACCGGCAAAGGGGAAGCCGTGCGCGTGGCAAAAGGCCCTGCCGGGTCGCACTCAGTCTCCGGGTCGTGGCGAACCACGAAAATTGAGGGCCTCTCTGACAATGCCACCCAGGTTACTTACAAGGTCAACGGGGACGAGGTCACTATGACCTCGCCGACAGGGCAGACTTACACCGCCAAGCTGGATGGGACCGACTCGCCGATGAAGGGCGATCCTGGCATCACCAGCGTGTCGGTGAAGATGTTGGGCAAGACTACTCTGGAGGAATCGGATAAGCGCGAAGGGAAGGTGATTGGGGTTTTCAAGATGACGGTCGGCGGAGACGGCAAGAACGCCAAAGCCAGTTTTGAAGACAAGCTGCAGAACCGGACGACCAACTTCGCAATGACGAAACAGTAAGTCGCGGGCTCGCTGCGGTCTTCCACCCTTGACGCCATAGAACCGCGTCAGGGGTGGGTCACCGCCAACTGCCACTTTTGCATGGCGTCATGCCCACTACCTCACTGGCAGACTTCTCCAAATCCAACGGACCCGGCCCCGAATCAACTGAACTTTAACAATCCAACTCTCCACGCCACTATAATGAATGGGTGCCATATCTCTGTAACCCCAGCAAATGAGCACACATCCGGCAATTACGAAGGTCGATTTATGCCCCGGTTCTCCGGTCAGCGCCCGAATCCGCTCCACCCTGCGAGCGCCATCCCCTGCGCGTTGCTCGGGCTAGCGCTTCTGCTTTCGGCTGGAGTGGCTTGGGGACAGGCGACTGAACCGGATGACATCGAAGCTGCGGGTCTGCTTCCCTCGGCTCCGCTGGCTCAAGCCAAAAGCGAAGCAGCAGCTTCGGACCCACGTTCAACCCCGGACACACCGGTGGTCACCATGGCCCCGCATCCGGATGACAGCCGCTGGTGGATCTCCGGGCAGGCCAATATCATCTACCAGGGTCGCCTGCCTTTTCATTCGGCCTATGAAGGGCCGAACAGCTTTCGCAACAGCGCTGAATACAAGACCTCGCTGGTTGGCACGCTCTACACCGCACTGCGTCCTACGCGCTCGGTTCGCTACAACTCCGATTTGATACTGGATGTCGAGAGCACCGGAGGGCGCGGGCTGAGCCAGGCGTTGGGATTGGCTGGATTCACCAACCTGGATGTGGTGCGCAATCCGAATCTAGGACCCAAGCCCTATCTCGCGCGCTACGGATTCCACCAGGTCGTCGGCCTCACCGCGGAGACCGTTAGCCAAGTGCCGACTCCTTTTTCCCTGGCTTCCAGCGTGCCTTTGCGCCGAGTCGAATTTCGCGGCGGCAAGATGACGCTGCCCGACTTTTTTGATGTCAATGAAGTTGGGTCCGACAGCCATCTGCAATTCATGAATTGGACGGTGGACAACAACGGCGCATATGACTACGCCGCCGACACCCGCGGTTACACCGTGGGCGCGATGGCAGAGTACGACGACAAAGCGTGGAGCATTCGCTACGGCCTCTTCGCAATGCCCACAGCGGCGAACGGTCTCGACATGGACTGGGCCTTCAGCCGCGCCCGCGCCCACAATGGCGAGTTCGAACTGCGGCACAGTTTTGTCGCTGAACGCAAGGGCACAACGCGGCTGCTTTTCTACGCGAATCGCGCGCACATGGGCACCTATCGCGAGGCGGTCCAAGCATATCTGGCGGGCATCGACAAGACGCCGACGATTACCAAGCACGAGCACTTCAGCGCGCTCAAATATGGCTTCGGCTACAACACGGAGCAGGAGATCACCGAAAACTTGCGCGTCTTTGGCCGCTTCGGATGGAATGACGGCAAGACCGAGTCCTTCGCTTACACCGAGGTGGAGCAAACGTTCCTGGCCGGCGCCGACTACGCCGGAACGCGCTGGCATCGCCCCGTGGACAAGATCGGCTTGGCTTTCGTATCGAACGCCATCAAGCGCGATCACCAGAATTACCTGAAATACGGCGGCCTGGGTTTTCTGCTCGGCGACGGCAATCTCAACTATGGTCGCGAAAACATCGTCGAGAGCTATTACAACTGGCATGCTTGGCGCGGGCTGTTCTATGCGCTCGACGTGCAACACATCAACAATCCTGGTTATAACCGCGACCGCGGGCCGGCGTGGGTGGGGTCGGTCAGGGTGCACGTGGATTTTTGAAGCAGGGATCAGGGGTCAGAGATCATGGCGCGATTGATTCCGGATAGGCGGCAATAGGGCCGAAGCCCAAACCGGGCAGGTCAGCAATTCTCGTAAAGATTCTTCAGAGTAGAATCGTAGGTACCCGCGATTGTATTGATTCAAGTCTGAACTCGAAAGTGCAGTTGCCATGAGTACGATCAAGTCACCTAAAGAGAAAAAGGAGCTCAGCCTACATAGGGACCGACGTAACACGTATGGCGACAACGCTAAATCCAGCAGGAAGAACATCCCCAAGAGCAAGCGTCTGAGCCACCAGTCGGAGCGACAAGCGGCAAATCGTCCACTGATGGCGGCCAAAGGACATGTCACCGAGGAAGTTGCCGACCAAGTGGAATTGGATTCAAGGAACGGTGCCGTTGCAAAGCACCGCGTTGGCTTTAAGAAAAGTCCAGACCAGCCTCTGGGGTTGGTTTTGGAGAGAAAAGCGAAGACTAGCAAGGTTTTACGGAAATCCCTTCGCAGCTCGACTTAGATAGAGCCCTGAGCAGTTCTGTTCGGGTCGCGGTAGGATCGTGGGCTACTCGGAAGTATCGCTGGTTTTGGGATGCCAAGAACAAACGCAGATCCTTCACTGCGTTCAGGATGACAAAGCGGGGAGAGAAAGCATAATCGGCGTTGCGCTCGGTTGGTGGGCGACCGAAGATGATCGTTCAGAGGCCTGCCGCTGCGCTCCCAGGTCTCGATTTTGAGACCTGGGAAACCACGAACCCCAACCTCGCAACAGCCCGCCCTATTTCACATCAATCGTCTCTTGATTCAGGTTCCATGCGCGCAGGCCGATCGCGGGCTTCGACTGACCCGCCGGGAACTCAATCGTGACCGTACGCTCCTCGCCGGGCAGCAGTGACACGTAATTCTCGCTGTAGTAGGCGGGCAGAATGCGCTCGCTGCTCGCGGCGTCCTTGAGCGTGAGCTTGATCATCAAGGCCGGAGCGGAGCCCGCGTTCTTGATTTGCACTGTAGCCTTGCGCTCGCTGCCGGACGCGGCGACAGTGGCCGATGTTGTCAGCGTGGCCTGCGGCAGAGCATTCAACTCGCGAAGCTTGGCTTCATCCTTCGACCACCAATAGACATTGCTGCTCACGCGCGCGCCGGCCGCATCATTTACCACCAACTCGACCAGCACCGCGTGGCCGGCGGCGATCTTCTCTAGCTCCGGCTTGCTGACCGGCGTGCGGGCGTTGGCGGCGGCTTGAATGTCGCTGGTCTGGTCGCTGAGGACCTTGCCATCCAGACCCAAAACGCGCACCTGGACCTTGAACGCTTTCGCTTCGGCGAGGTTGATCAGGTCGACTGCGTTGTCGTCGAGGTTGAGTTGCGCATGGATGGGCTCGCAGGCCTTTTGCGAACCGAAAAAACTAGATTGCGTGTCGTAGTCCGAGCCCAGAAAATTCCACTCCATGCTCGGCCAGGCGGGCTGCGTCATCCAGATCATGCGGCCCGAGTTCGGCTCCCACAGGTGCGCGGCCATGCCCTCGAAGATGGCGCGATGACCGGCGTAGTCCAGCATCTGCGCCTTGCGCTCGAAGTCCTCCAGGCTGGTGGGGGCGCCGAACTCGATGTCCATGTGATCGAGGAAAGGCGCGACGGCTCCGTTGCCCTGGATGTGAAAATCGTGATAGGCCCAGGTGTCGCTGATGGGCCAGCGGTCGGGCTCGGGAATGAAGGCCTTGATGCCTTCGAGAGTGGGTACGCTCGGTATTCCAAGCTCCACGCTGAAGCCGCGGTTGATGCGGAAGTAGGTGTCGAGCGGCATGTACTGGTAAGGCCCGGAGCCGCGCAGGTTCACCTGGTTCGAACTGCCGGTGTAGTAACGCGTGTGGTCGACGGTGCGCACCAGCGCGGCCAGGCCTTCATTGATAATTGGCTGCGGCACGCCCTCGTTGCGCCCGCACCACACAACGATCGACGGGTGATGACGGAAGCGGAGAATTGTGTCCTGCGCATTCTTGAGGAACAGGGCCGGGTCCTGGGCTTCGACGTTGTAGCCTTGCGTTGACTCCCAGAAATCGTTCCATACCATGAGGCCGTATTTGTCGGCCAGGGCATAGAAGTTCTCCTCGTCATTCTGGCCCATCCAGTCGCGAATGATGTTGACGTGGGCGTCGCGATGCAGGCGGAAGTCGGGCTCCAGGTGCGCGATGCTGACGCGCTTGCGGCTGTCGTCCATGCCCCAGTTGCCGCCGCGCGCGGCGATGCGCACGCCGTTCACCTTGATGACGATGTCGGTGTTGGGCCAGCCGCCTTCGACCGGTCGAATCGAGGGCGAGCCTTCCGCGCCCGGCTCGAGCGAATGCACCCAGGCGTACTTGAAGAAATCGCGGAACTGCTCGGGAACCTTGTCCATGCCGGGGAAGATCGTCGGTGTCTGGTCAACGACGCGGCGGATGCCTTCGTGGCTTTCGTTGATCAGCGGCAGCGCCTCGTCGTGCGTGCGCGCGGGCAGCACTTCGACGCGCTTCAAGTGGCCGGTCTTGTCGAAAAGAGAAGTCTCGTAACTCACTTCCCTCATGCCGAACTCGATCTGGCGTTTTGCGCTCACCGTGCCTCCGGCGGTGAAGCTCACCTTGAGCGTGTGCAGCGCTGGCTCGCCGTAACCGTTGGGCCACCAAAGCTTGGGATTCTCGACCTTCAGTTGCGCAAACTCGGCGGGCAGCAGGCGGACCACGGTTTCGCCGGGCGCCAGACTCACGTGCTTTGTCACCTTCACGCTGTCGAAGGCGGCCGTCAGCTCGCCATCGACCGATGCGCTGCCTGTGTTGTTCAGCGGAACCTCGATCTCGACGTCGGCTTCGGTGCGATCAGCCTTGGGCAGGGTGGTGATCACTTGCAGATCGCCCACTTCCACTTGGCCTGTTGCGGTCAACGTCACGTCCTGCCAGATGCCCGTGTTGCGGTCGCGAATGGTGGGAATCCAATCCCAGCCCTCGGTGGCACCAAAAGTAGGCCCATCGAGCATTTGAATGCCGCCGTTTTCGCCCGGCCCGGCCTTGATGGATTCTTCTTCCGCCATCCCGGGATGCGGAGGCGGGCTCACGCGCACGGCCAGCACGTTTTCCGCTGTCACCAACTCGGTCACGTCGAACTTGCCGCGCAGAAATGCGCCCGTAAAGCCGCCCAGCTTCTTGCCGTTGAGCCACACCTCGGCGGCATAGTTTACGCCTTCAAAGGTCAGTGTAAGCCGCTTCCCGCTCGACTCGGCAGGCCGCTTGAACTCCACGCGGTACCAGTAATCCTGGTGGGCCAGCGTATCGGGAATCGCAAGATTATTGAGCCCATAGTCGGGGTCGGGATAGACGCCACGGTCGATCATGGTGGTGAGCACCGTTCCCGGAACCGTTGCTGCGAGCCAATCCTTGGTGGCAACGCCGGGCTTGGAAAGCGCCTCTCCCGTGGCCTTCACGTCGGGCGCGGCCGCCAGCTTCCAGCCTCCCTGCAGTTTCCAGGGATTGCCGCCCACCAACTCGGTTTTCAGGTCGGCCGCGGAGAGTTCTTTCGCCACCGGCTTTTGAAAGCCGCCTTTACCGCGGGGCAGCGTCGAGGGGTCCTGCGGGGCAGTCTGGCCGATCATGCCGGAGGTCTGCACCGCCCAATGGCGCGATCCCTCCTCATAGGTCAGCCCTTTGAAGTCCACAGGCGCGGTCGCGAGGGCCGCCACCTGGTCCGCGGTCAGCGCTTCGCGATAGATGTTGGCGGCGGCAATCTCTCCGCCGAAATGACGGCTATGAATGGCCGCCAAAGGCCCGGGGGCCAGTTCAAGCCGGGCAGCCACTTTGCCTTGCGCCAGCCCGCTCACGGCCACCTGCTTGCCGTCGGCATAGAGCGTCACTCGCTCTCCATCGCCAGCGGCCACGGCCAAATGCCACTCCCCGCTGCCCAGGCCGCTTTCGGCGGCTATCAGTTTGTTCGCACCTTGCCCCATGCCCAGCCACAAGCCCAGGTGGTTGTCCTGGACGCCGATGAAGCGTGCATCCTCACCCGCCGGATCGCCAATACCGGCCAACAGCACCGTGCCTGTCAGCGGCTCCGATGCATGGAACCAGAAAGCCAGCGTCCACTTGCCGTGGCCTTCCAGTAGATGAGTCCGCTCGTCGATTGGCGGGGGATTCGGATCCGGCTTGCTGAACGGCGTGTGCGGGGGCGCCGGCGGCAGCAGTTGCTTGGTGAGCCCCGGCCCATCGGGCAGAAAAGTGCCGTTATAGGGCCCGAAATCCTCCGCTGGAACAGACTGCGCCTTGGCCTGCCCTGCCAACCCAAACAGCACGGCGAAACCGGCAACGGCTGCGCTCAAATGGAACCAACGGTAAAGCCGGATCTTCGGGGTCAACAGGGCTGCATCTCGAATCTGCATGGAGGGCATCTTCCTTTCATTGAGGCATCGCGTCTTTTGTACAGGCGGCAACGATGCGAGGCAATTCTGCTTCGGCTGATAACGGTATCAGAAGAGACGTTTGAAGCGCCAAAAGGGACGCTGGAAGCGCGCTCGAAGCCTGCCGGGACGAGGCCGTATGCGAGAATCGCTGGGTGCCCCTCGTGATCGGCGGGCAGCGAAGTCGAAGCGAACCATGAAGAGCCCCATTGATGAGGAATGACCATCCAATGACGCGCAAGGCAGCGGATAAAGAGGCGGCCGAAAAACTCGATGCATTCTTTCTGGCGTTCAAGGCGAGCGCCAGTCCCTTGCTCCTTTTGGACTACGATGGGACGCTGGCCCCCTTCCGGGTGAACCGCTTCACGGCGCGTCCCTGGGGCGGTGTGCGCCAGTTGCTGGAGAAAATCCGGCGGCAGGGCCGTACACGCATGGTGGTCATTACCGGCCGCCCCGCCGCCGAGATTGCGCCGCTGCTGGGTTTGGAGCCCCCACTCGAGGTTTGGGGTCTGCATGGGGCCGAACGGCTCCTTCCCGACGGGCGCCGCGAGTTGGAGCAGGCCACCCCCGCGGTGCAGCTTGCGCTTGACGTGCTGCGCGAACACCTGAGGCGCGACAGCCTGGGCGGGCTATTTGAAGACAAAGCGAATGGGGTGGTGATGCACTGGCGGGGGGTTCCACCGCGGAAGGCCAGCCAAATCGAAGAGCAGACGCGGCGTCTTTTCGAACCTTTGGCGCAGATGGAAGGCCTGGCGCTGCTGGAGTTCGAGGCCGGCTTGGAGTTGCGAGTGGGCCGCAATAAAGGTGGGGCGGTGCGCGAGATCCTGCGCGAAGCCGGCGGGGGCGGGCCAGTTGCGTTTCTCGGCGACGACGTAACCGACGAGGAGGCATTTCACGCCGTCAACCAGGCCGCCGGGCCGCACCTCAGCGTGCTGGTGCGGCGGGAACCGCGTGAGACCGCCGCCGATGTGTGGCTGCGGCCTCCGAGGGAGTTAAAGCTCTTCTTGAAGCGATGGGCGGTAACTGCAAGCTGAAATTGCCGCTTACACCTATACAGTTCAGGCTCTGGATGGCACCGCGCCGTATCCCTGCACCACCAACTTCTGCGCATGTGTGGCTTCAAGAGCGTAGGAAAGCAGATAGCCCTGACCCAGTTCGCAGCCCATGCGGCCAAGCGCATCAAGTTGCTCCGGGGTCTCGATTCCCTGCGCCACCACTTGCACGCCCAGAGTGTGACCCAGGTGAATGACCGACTGGACAAGCGCCAACTGACGGCCCGTCGAGGTCGCTGCCACCGTAAGCCTGGGATCCATCTTCACCACGTCGATGGGCAAGGTCACGAGTTGGTTCAGGGGCGCAAGACTGGAACCGAAGTTGTCGATTGCCATGCGCACGTTGCAGTCCACCAGGCGCTGGAGAATGGCCACGGCCAAATCCGGATTCTCGCTCAAGGTAGTTTCTGAAATCTCGAATAATAGCCTTGAAGGATCAATCCCGGTAGCCGCAAGCGACTTCTTCAACTGCCCAACCATGTCAGGATGATAGAACTGCCGGTACGTCAAATTGACGGTCAAAGTGAGATCTGGGCGCTGCAAGGATGAGGTCCACTCCTGCAGTTGTCTGCACACCGTATCCACGGTCTCCCGCCCCAGGCTGATCGAGAGTCCGGTATCTTCGGCGACCGGCAACAGGTCGCGGAAACTGTCCACGGATCCATCCGCCCGACGCCAGCGCAACAGCGACTCGAAACCCTCGATTCTGCCATCCATCAGCCGGTAGATGGGTTGATACCATATCTCGTACTGCCGCTTGTCCAGAACTTCGTGCAACTCCCGCTCGCGCTCCTGCTGGGTGGTAGCATGGATTTCCAGGCGCTTGTCGAATATCTCAAATCGGCCGCCGCCGTCCTGCTTGGCGCGATACATGGCAAGATCGGCATCCCTGACGAGCAATTCAGGACCGATGTGATCCGGCCCGGCCATAGCCACGCCGATGCTCACTGCGGCATCCACTGCATGGCCGAAGATATCGAATGGCGTCTGCATGGCCTCCAGTATCCGGTTGGCCACGATATCCAAATCATTCACCGACAGAATGCTCTCGACCAGGACGCCGAATTCATCGCCGCCCAGCCGGGCTGCCGTGTCCTGAGGCCGCAGCACGGAACGCAACCGTTCTGCCACAGTCACCAGCATCAAGTCGCCCGCGGCGTGCCCCAGTGAATCGTTGATCTCCTTGAAGTGGTCGAGGTCCAGGAAGAACACGCCGCAGCTCTGATCGCGGCGTCGCGTACGGCGGGTCAATGCAATGCTCACGCGATCCAGAAAGAGCGCGCGGTTGGGCAATCCTGTCAGCACGTCGTGCATGGCGTCGTGTTGCAGCCTGGCTTCCACCTGCTTGCGATCGCCAATGTCGCGGTAGCTGAAGACATAACCCGCTTTTGCACCATCCACCATCAGCGGACCCACCAACAAAGCCACATCCACCAGGTCGCCGTCCCTGGTCATGCGGACAGTTTCAATCGACGCTCGACCTTCCTCGTCGACAGTCTTTTCCAACATTGCGTTCTCGAACTGGCGCGTTTCCGGCACAATCAGGTCCCGCGGATCGGCGCCGCTTGCCTCGTCGGCAGTGTATCCGAATAGCTTCGAAAATGCGGGATTGGTGTACAAGACGTGGTTGGCGTGGACGATGACAACGGCCTCGGGCATGCTGGACAGCACATCCTCCATGAGCCGCGACTTGGGCGCCTTCTCCCGTCCCCCGAGATGGGCCACGATAATCGCCTCGCGCAACTCCGCATCCAGGAGGCTGTAAGTGCCTTCAACCGGAAACAGTCGCCCGCTCTTTGCCGGCAGCATGGCATGGAACGGGCTGCCTCGTTTGCTTGCCGTCAGCAGGGTCTGCGGCTCAGCGGTGCCGGGGAAAAGCCCCCAAAGAACCTCCTCAACCGGACGGTGAACCCACTCCCCTTCCGTAAGGCCCAACATCTGGCGCGCCTCGGCATTGGCATAGACAATCCTGCCCGCGCGCTCAAGAAAAACCAGCACCGGCAAGGCGTCGAGGATTTCCTGTTGTTGCGCGGAGTCCGAATTTTCCGGGAGATTCAGACTCATGGTGTTCCAAGGAATCACTTCAGCCGCCATTCTGGTGCGTTTCCCTTCCGCCACAGCAGTCCTCAAGCTATTTCGCTAAATCGCTCACCGTTATCAGAATCGTAAGCCGCTGATAACCCTGGTTGAATCCCCTAAACCGGGTATGGGATGCAACCAAAGTCCGCCCCTTATGCCCATTGTGTGCAATCGTGCAGGATTTACCGGCCGGCCCGGACCGCTGCACACTTTGAAAGGGCACGGCTTCAGCCGTGCCAAAAGGGAGCGAAATTGATGACGGCTTTAGCCGCTGAGGGAATGAAAACTCCAGAAAACAAACTCCCCCAGGGGCTAAACAGACTGCGGAAAAAGGCTTGAATTCAAGAATAAGATCCCGAAGAGCGTCCCTCAGGGGCTAAAGCTCCACTGATTTTATTGGCTTTATCGACATCCTTCGGCTGCGCTCAGGACAGGCTAGAAGTCGTGCCCTTTCAAAGCGAACAAATCCCGTTCCCCGGATCGAGTTTTTCCGCAGCCTGTAAAGCCCGGCGATTCGGTGGCTGGTTTGCGGCACAGCTGAAGCCGAGCCCTTTCAAGACAGGCCGATCTTTGGACTTGTTCAGAGGCTCCTTAAGGAATCTCAACCAATTCCATCTGCCCGTCCCGCCGCCGATGGAGCACATACGTATCCCCGGCAGGATCGCGGAAGATTAGCAGGTCGCGGTCCCGGAATTCCGCGTCCTTCACGGCTTCCTCGATTGTCATCGGCTTCAGGGCAATAGCCTCGCCGCTCTTGAGGATGTGCGGCTCCACTACCGCCGTGCGAGCCGGGAAAGAATGCACGGCGATTGTGGTGCGAGCCTTCGAAACAGCAGGCCGGGCAGGCTTGCCATTCTCATCAACCGCCGGCTGCGCGGCGCGCGACTTGGGGCGTGCGACCGGGGGCGCCGTCAGCACCTTTTCTTCCTTGGGAAGCCGCTTGCTCTCCATGCGCCGGTCGCGATGGCGGCGGGCCTGGAGTTCCGCGTGCGCCAATGCCTGTCGCAAGGCCGCATCCAGGGTGTCTGCCTTGCCTGTGGCCGCAATGGTCTGCAGCCGGGCCTGGATGGTTACCTCGGCAATTTGCACATGCCTCTGCGCGCCAAAAGTAATGCTGGCGCGCGCTGTTCTGCCCACATGGCGGGCTATGCGTTCCATCCCCTCCTCGGCCTGCGTGCGCAGCGCCTTGGAGATTCTCACTTGTCTGGCGGTGAACTCCACTTCCATGGTCAGCCTCCGCTTCTCGTTCACCAGTTCAACTTCGCCTGGAGTGTTGTGGACTCTTCACTCGAAGCCTCAAACCGGCTCCAAGATCACGTTCCATTTGCCGCGGCCTGCCGGATCAAATGACCGGCAATGAGTTTCCGAGGCAAGGAGAAAACAGTATATGACGAGAGGGCGACTGTTGAAAGAGCACGCGGGTCCACGAAGCACAGAGACTTTTCCAAGGCATGAAGAAACAACCCGCCAGGGCCTCGACCCGGGCGGGCTCTCGCTTACACAGTCGCTGCTTCCATCACCGGAAAACAGGTGAACTCTTCATCATCCACCTGCCAATACGGCAGATAGGTGACGCCGGGGTTGCCCGCCACCGTGTAGTGAAGGGGAGCGTCCTGCTTTGCCACAAGAGACCTACCTATATCCCGCGGAAGCGACTGCGCAGGCAGGCGAAGAACCGTATCTTTTCCTCCCGCCGCTGCGTACAAAAGCGGACCCCAAGTCAAGGAATAGCGCTTGTGCCCCGGTATCTGGTCTTGCCCCGTGTACTCTGTAACCACGAAATCGGCGGGAAGAGTAAAAGTCACCGCATCGCCCTCCGCCCAGGTTCTATCCAGCGTCAGATAGCTGCCCGGCTTGCCGGTTCCAGCAGTTTGGCCGTTGACTGCGACGGCCATTTCAGTCACCGCCCAGCCGGGAACCCGAATGCGAAGCTTCATCGGCCTGGGTTGCGCCGCGGAGACAGTGAGCTTCACCCCACAATCGAACGGGAACCTTGTATCCATGCGCAGCGTAACCGGCTCGCCCTCGTGACTCCAGGAGATGGTCGATGGCTCGAAGAGATTCACATAGACTCCGTCCTTTGCCACTGAGTAGATGTGCTCCGGCAGCGAGCCGAGGAGCCTTGTTCCCTGCCCTTCGCAACAACTGTTGATCCTTGTTCCCTGCTCCTTTTTCCCCACCAGGATGGTGTGGTAGCGCAGTCCCGTGGTCCCCTGTTGGTTGGCGATTGCGACGTTGTAAATCGAGCTTTCAATCTCGGAGGCATAACGCTCTTCTTCAGGATGGATAAGTTGGAATCTCTGGCTAAGAAATGTCCAGAATGAATTGCCGCATAACTCGCCAAGCTTTTGAGTTAATGACCTCGCGTCCGGCGAATTGTAATTGAATTCGATAATCGAGATCGATCCGCCCGGTTGTACCCAGTGCGCTTTGTACATCTCCCACGCCGCCTTCACGCCGTCGTGCACACGCTTGTCGCCGGTCGCTCGATAGACATCCATATACGCTTCAAGATTGGTCAGCAGATAGCAGTGAGGGCGATCGTAGGGATACTGCCAGATTTGATCCTTGTCATAGCGCGCCAACTCCTCAAGCCAACGATCTTCGAGAAAATATCTTTGAATCACCTGGATGTCGGCCGGCTTGCCAACGGGCGTGAAGTACATTCGGGTGTTGGCTATCATGCCCTGGCCGCCTTGCACCGCGCCGCGATGTAACTCAGGAAGATATTTGCACTTATTGAACCAATCGTAGTTACCCCGCAGCAGTTCAAATGCATCGGGTCTGCCTGCGTATCCGGCTTCAATCAATCCATGAGTCAGCCACGCGCGCGTGTAAGCCCCGCGTTCGGAGTAGAAGATGGAGTCTTCCGGGTAAGCCATGACATACCCGTTCGGCTGGCGGCACTCCGCGATCCCGTCTACAACTGCACTAAAGCGGCGGCGCAACTTGGGGTCGTCAATCCAGCGCAGCGTGTTACCCGCGCCCATCAGGAATCGGCCCGCATTGGAGCCCGCAAGATCGCTTTCCCAGAACTTATCCGGCTTACGCTGGCTGGAAGGGATAGGCTTGCCAGCCCGCTCGCGAAATTGCAATAGCAAATCGTCGGTTGAGAACGACTCCAACAGGTAGCCGATATTGTTCTGCATCGCAGTCTCGAAGAGACCGCCGTTGAGGGCCACTCCCGATATCGGAGCATGCGCCATGTTGTGGACGGGTTTCCATCCAGCAGGATCGGTGACTTTTTCGGGCCGGTCGCGGCGAATATATTCGCTCTCGATTCGCTCCGGCCTGGTTATCTGTTTCGCGTCGTCGGGGTTCCCGTATTTTGCGTCGCAGCTTACCTGCTTGCCGACGGCCACGTCGCTGCCCTTTGCGATGACGGCAATCCTGGAAAGGCCGAACCAATAGCGGCCATCGACCGAACATGTCGTCACGGAATCCGGTGCGTCGGCATTCTCCCCGCTGCACGGAGGCGCCGGAAACCTTGTAACGGTCAGCCGCACATAGCGTGCCTTTTTGTTCATGCCGGCGAAACTTGCCACCCTGTCCTTGGGATTCTCAAAAGCAGAATGCGTGAAGTCGACAATCGTCGCCGGCCGTTCGAAGCCGGCTTCGTTTGAAACCTCGATCCGGAAACTTTCCGGAAAGCCTTCGCCTCCGAAATATTCGTCTTTGCCCGGCACCATTCTCTGGTTTGCGGGAAAAAGCCTTATCTCGTCGATCGATTGCGACTGGCCAAGGTCTATCTGCACCCAGGAGGTCGTATCCGCCGCAGCCGCGCGCCTGGAACGATAGGGACGGTACTTGAACGTCGGGGTCGCGGCAATTCTGTCCCTGGTCAGGGAACTCGCCGCGTCAGGTGCGGAAGCGGCCAGAAGGGCCTTGGGCTGGAGGACGCTTCCGGCAAGGACACCGCCGCCAGTGAACATCGCTGCGGTCTGGATGAGTTTGCGCCTTGTTACAGACGAGTGCGGCCGCACTTCGTGGCTTGCTGAGTAATCTGAATCCGAGTCCTTTTGCATTGAGGCCCCCGCCGATTAATTTATTCAGTGCGCCGGACCGGTATCACCAGTCAGCCCCCGGATTGTATCAAGTTACCCGTCGCGCCGCCGCCGCTGGTGCGTCGATGGGATATTCATATCTTCCCGATATTTGGCGACCGTTCTACGCGTCAGTTGAATGCCCTTGGCCTGAAGCATCGCGGCAAGCTGATCGTCGGTAAGAGGATGGCGCGGGTTCTCATCCTCGATCAGCTTCTTGACCTTGCGCTTCAAAACCAAAAGCGGAGTATCCGCGCCTTCCGGGCCATTCGAGCCTTCGGAAAAGAAGAAGCGAAGCTCGATGACTCCCTGCGGCGTGTGCGCGTATTTGTTGGCCACCGCCCTGCTCACCGTGGAAGGATGAACGCCGATCTCCTCGGCTACTTCTTTGATCATCATCGGCCGCAGCGCTTCGATCCCCAGATCCAGGAAGTCCTGTTGGCGGCGGACGATGACTTCACATGTCCGCAGGATCGTGCTCTTTCTCTGCGCGATGTTGCGCATCAACTGCAGCGCGGAGCGGAACCGTTCCTTGACGTAGTCCTTGACCTCTTTGTCGGTGCCTTCGGCGACCAGCATTCGCCGGTATCGCTGGCTAAGCCGCAGGCTGGGCAGGTCTTCCTCGTTCATTGAGACGACCCACTCCCCACCGCGCTTGATAAATACCACGTCCGGCTCAATCAGCCTAGTCTGCTCGCGGTTGTAGAGGCGGCCGGGTCTGGGATCGAGGGTGCGAATGAATTCCACTCCCGCATGAGCCTCATCCACGCTCACTTGCGCCGCCCGCGCCAGGTCCTTCACGTCCCGCTTTTGCAACAGCGCCAGGTGTCGATCCACGATGAGCGCGGCCACTTCCATGGCGCGCCGGCGTATCTCGAGATGCGCGTCCGCCTCGGCCCTGAAGCCGCGATGGGGATCGTCGGCGCCATCGACCTCGTGCCGGGCATAGACCTGTGCGAACTCATGCTGCTGCGCCAGGATTTGAATCAGCAAACACTCCCGAAGGTCCCTGGCTCCTACGCCGGCGGGATCGAGGTGCTGAACAAGATCGATACCGCGACGCAACTGCTCAATGGCCGCGTCCTCTTGCGAGGCCGGATTCTGCTGGGGAGGGTCAAACTCGGCGGAATGGTTCTGTGGCGTATGGTTCTGCGGAGAATGGTCTTGCTCTGTGTGATTCTCGGAGTGATTCTGCTGGGCCGCGCCTTCCCACACTCGGTTTTCCGGAAACGCACCAAAGGCTGCGGCCAGTTCTTCCTCGCTGCCCGCCAGGTACCCATCCTCGTCCAGGTTGCCGATCACGAACTCCGCCGCCTCGTGCAGCTTCGGCTCCAGGCTCAGCGCTCCCAACTGCCACGCAAGGTGATCGGAAAGTGTCGTGGGCTGGGAGAGAAAGTTTTCAAACGAGGGCTTTTCGCTGTCGTCGTACTCCGGCTGTGTGCGGTAGCCGGGGTCCAGATAGTTCTGGAAGTACGATCCGAAGTCGATCTCATTAAAGGGGTCCTTGGGTGGGGGCGGCGCCTCTTCAACTCCCCGCTCCATCCGTTCTTCGCGGCCCGCCACCTGATCCAGCATCGGAACCGTTTCGTCAATCTCTTCCAGGACGGGATTCTCAACCATCTCAGCATCGATCATCTCCTTCAACTCGAGCTTGTTGAGCGCCAAAACGCTCACCATCTGCATCAAGCCTGGGGTCAGGATCTGGCGTTGTGCGATTTTCAGGTTCAGTCTGGGTTGCAGCAGCGCCATAAAAGGAACTCATTCCCGTTTGGACTCATATTAAGTGTAATCGTCTGCGAAAAAGTCTGAAGGGCGAAATGCCTCGCATCGGGACACCTATCCCGGAACGGGCGGCACTTTACGCTGATTCTCTGTATGGAATCCAATGAATCGTCGAACCGATTTGAGGGATTGACGAAATCTAATCTCCCGCGAACCTGCATTCAGAACCGCCGTGCCCCCCATCATCCCAACGAAAACCCTTCCCCCAGATAAAGTCGCCGAACGTCGACGTTGTTGCCCAGTTCCTGGGGCGTACCGGCGAAGAAGATCCGTCCCTCGGCAATAATGTATGCGCGGTCAGTCACGCTAAGGGTCTCTCGCACATTGTGATCGGTAATCAAAACCCCGATGCCGCCGGCCTTCAGGTCGAAGATGATCTTTTGCAGTTCCAGCACGGCGATGGGGTCGATGCCGCTGAAAGGCTCGTCGAGAAGAATGAAGTTCGGCTGAATGCAAAGCGAGCGCGCAATCTCCACCCGCCGCCGCTCCCCGCCGGAAAGCGCGTAGCCCCGCGTGGTGCGAATGTGCCCCAGGTTTAGCTGGTGAATCAGCCGCTCGGCCCGTGTCCGGCGCTGCCGGTATCCCAGCGGCTGCGCCTCAAGCACAGCCAGGATATTTTCCTCTACAGTAAGCTTGCGAAAGACCGAAGGCTCCTGGGGCAGGTAACTGATGCCGAAGGTGCGCGCACGGAGATACATGGGTACGCGCGTGATGTCGGTGTCGTCCACCATCACGCGCCCGGTCTCCGGCGCAACCAGTCCGACAATGATATAAAAGCTTGTCGTCTTGCCGGCGCCATTGGGCCCCAGCAACCCCACCACTTCGCCACGGGAGATGCGGAGGTCGACTCCGCGGACAACCTGGCGTCCCTTGTACGACTTGCCAATTCCCTCAGCGATCAGTGTTTCCATCTATCCTTCACGCGCGCCCTTGTGGACTCGCTTCCGCCGTCACTTTGGCGCGGTGGTCTCTGTAGTGGTCTTGCGCCCGCCGCCTTCGATACTGACGCTATCATCGCGGCTGCGGAAAATCAAAGCCTCGCCGGTCACGGTTCCCCGCGCCGGATCGGTCATCCGGGGTGGCGCGGCAGCCGTTCCCGTCAGCACGTATTCCCCGGTTTCACCGGAATACACCAACTGCTCCCCGGTCCCCCGGCGCCCCTGGGAGGTGACCATCACGTCTCCCCTGGCCGCCAGGCTGTCCACCTGGGCTTGTTCGCCATCCCTGCCGGCATGATTGCCCGGCGGCAGCAGAATCAGTTCAACCTCACTTGATTTGACAGTGGCTGTTCCCGTCTCGGCAACAACGTTACCCACAGGGCCGGCGTGCATCACCGCCTTTCGTTCGGCGTCGGAATACTTCAAATCTCCGCCGCGCAGCCTGATTACGACAGGTGTTTGCGTCCTGGCAGCGTCCTTGCCCGTTTCCTTGTCCGGTGCTTTCATTCCCGCCGCGCTCACCATCACCACCCGCACCGGCTCGGCCTGGCTGGTGCTCCTCGCCACCAGGGTCTGCTTCATCCGGTCCAGCACAATCACCGGCGCGGCCACAGAGTTTGCCTCCTGCCAGAGCCGGGCCTGCCCACGGAATGTAGCCTCACCCGTCATCTGGTGCAATTGCGCCTCGGCCGCAATGGCATGTGCCGGCCCCTGCCCGCCTGGAACCGCGCTCCCCTTCTTGTCCGACGTACTCTTATCTGCTCTCTTCGGAGCCCCTTGCAACCAGCTTGCCTTTACGTTGCCGTGCGCAAATGCGTCTCCCGATGCTTGGGAGATATCCACTTTGTCCGCAGTAAGTTGCAGGCCGCCATCTTCGACGTGGGGAGCCAGTGTCAGATGCAGCCACGCTCCCGCGCCTTCGTAGACTGCCCGGCCTGAAGTAGCCCGCATGGGCGTCGCTTGTCCACCGGCCCGAGCCGCGGTCTCCTCTGTCAGCACCACATGGCCGTCAATGATGGCCGACTCAATCGGCGATGCCCTGCCCGATCCGATTCCAACTCCCCGCTTCGCAGCAACGCTCGGTCCTGACGCCGAACCGGAGGCAAAATGCGCCTCAAGCCGGTCGCCATTGGTCGTCTGGCGGGCACCCGAAGCTGACGTTTCTTCCATGGTGGCGTGGCCCGTGCCGATCATCGTGGTCAGGACCGATCCCCCCGCTGCCGGCCGATCTTTTTTCGTGGTGCGGGAATCCGGTCCGAACTGCCCGGTCAGCTCGTCGGCCGCCAACCTCGAGGGCGTCATAGGTCCGTTGCCGCGCTGGCTTTCCCCGGTGACCACCACCCCTTGCTTCCCTTCAATTGAATCCAACTCGAATTTGCCCTTACCTGCATTGAGAAGATTGATGTCGGCCACCGGCGATCGCCACGTCCGGCGCTCCAGCACTGCCTCGATCCCAGTCCCAGTCTCTTCCTCGCTGGCAATTTCCACATCGCGCTCCAGGTGCACGTGCCGGAGTTCGCCGCGATTGGTAAATTCCAATTCCATCGCCGGCGAAGTTCCGTGCAAATGCCGGCCCTCACCAAGCGAGTCCATCGTCACGCCGCCTTGAAGGTGTCCGTGCCGAGGCTGGTTATGCTCGTCAAATTCCAGCAAACCGATCGGCGCTGCCAGGTGACCGCCCGTCGCGGTCGCCACCGCAAACCCGCTCTGCGCCTCCAGACGAACAGCCGTCCCGTCTGCACGAAACAAGATCTTCGCCTCACCCGCCGTTGCCTCTCCACCGTGGAACTTTGCCGTGGCCGCACGCAGGCGGCACACCTGGTCGGCGCGCTCAAATTCAGCGTGCCCCGCGCGCAGTTCCACCACATCCGCGCCCCGGCGAGTGTTCAGTTCCACTGCATGGTTCAGAACCAGCAAACCCTTTTCCGAGTCGTACGAGGCCCCGATCGCGCTGCCATTTCCCTGCGCCAGGGAAAACTCCACCCGCTGGCTGGTCTCAGCCACCCCGCTATTCTCGTCGAAGGTCAGCCCGCTGGTCTTTACATGCATCTCGCCCGCCGACGCGGTTTGCGCGGCAATTGCCACGGCGCTGTCCTTCGGCTTGTCGCTCACGACCTTGCCCGGTGTGGCCTTGGGCGCAATGGCCGGCGCCGCCGCGGGCCGCATCAGCGTTATTTCCACCTGACCGGCGGCCTTGGCTGTCCTCGCCTTGGGATCGTATTCAAACTCGCTGCCCTCGATCCGGTCCACGCGGCTGCCGTCTTCTCCGTAGAGTTCAATCTTCACATCGTGCAGCACAACGTGATTCCCCTGTTTCATTTGGACCAGTTTTGAGGCATGAATCTTGTACTGGGAATGCGCGCCGAGAGCGTGGGCGAAGGTCCAGCCGTTGGCCTCCTGCTGGATATTGAGGCCCAACCGCTGCGGCAGATCCCGCCGATTGAAAGGATTCTTCCATTTCCCGATGGCGAGGAATGCCCCCAGCGCCACTACCAGCAGCACACCAGCCAACAGCACCATCGTCCGAATCCGCTCAATGGTCAGTCGCACAGTCTAATGTCCTGACTTTGGCTAAAGAATAAATGTGTCATCCTGAGCGAAGGTCGCCGCAGCGACCGGAGTCGAAGGACCTGCGTTTCGTCGCAAATCAAGCGATACCGCACTAGTTCCCCACGCCGAGCCGCGCAGCCAGCCTCTGGGCAAGGCTCTCGCCCAGTTCGCTCCACAGCAGCCGGGCCGTTGCCCCCGACCCCTTTTCAACGGCGCCGGTCAGGGCCACCAATTGGAGGATGTTCTCAGCCACGTGGCCCGCGCCCTCGGGGTCCAATTCCAGGTCTTCCTCCAGGAATGGCGCATCGGTGCCAAAGTCCACGCGGATGTGCCCATCCTGCTCGTATGCCCCTTCGTCGAACAGCGGCCCAAAGCCCGTCACCCGCACCAGTCGCGGCTCCCGCACCCAGCGCGCATCGAGCCCCGCCCCAGCCTCAAGCTCCCACAAACTCCAGCCAATCTGGAACTCGTAGGCAAAGTCGTCATGCAGCAGCTCGAGGGCCTGTTCGACGGCGGCCCGAGGCTCCGCACCCCGCTCGCCGCAGCCATAAACCTGCTGAAAGACCGGCGTCTCGGTCCAGTTGATAGGCCAGACAGTCGCAGCATAAACACGTGCATCGCCGCCGTGCGCGGCAAACACGCCCAGCACCGCCGTCAGCTTGTCAGGCAGCGTCGCAAGCCGCAGATTCGGATACCACAAACTCAAATAAAGCGTGTCGGACATCTCTACTGATTGTAGACGGCGGATTGAACCCAAAGATGCAGAGAAGCAATGCGGCGAAAGTGCTGTAGGGAGGAAACAGCTTCGCATTGAAAAAGGCTGTCATCCTGAGCGCAGAGCAGCGGAGTCGAAGGACCTGCGGTTGCCTTTCGCTGGGTGCTAGTCTAGTGTCCACGAATTAGCTGGACAA
>PLZC01000222.1 GCA_003151985.1 Acidobacteriaceae bacterium | reverse complement strand
TCCGAGGTCTGGAACCACATATGAATGGCGTTCAGTTGTTGCGTGTACGGGTCGCGTTCCTCCCAAAAACGGAAATTTCCTGGAGAGAAGTATGCGTAGGGTATTCCGTATCCCGCGCATTGCTGTTGCCTGACTGTCATCCGCGAAGCATCCCAAGCGAGCGCGTATAGACGGCCTGCCTCATTTAACGGGATTCCACCGTAGTCGCCGACAGAACCCGCGGCCGTCCCGTAATCGGCGTCCTGATCGCCGCCATACGACCAGGTGCCCGATATATCGATACCGGTATTGGCAGATAGGGGTGCTCCAAATCCAAAACCCTGACTGTACGCAGGATGGCCCATCATCACGACCGCAGCGAACGCAACAGCTCTGGTGATCTTTTTCACGTCATTTCTCCTCTGCAATCCATACCAGGGCTATCGAGACGTGCACCGTGATGGACTCCAACCCGAACCATCGGATTGTTTCCGAAAGTGAGTTGTCGTCTGATAAGGCGCCATGAGATACATCGGATCCTCGACGGTTGACGTAATCAGGAGGTATGTTGCGCCGTCGGGTTCCGTCACCACGTCGTAGTACTCGGTAAGAACGGCCTTGTCGCTATAGGGGATACCGTTCTTTCGTAAGTAGCCAGGCTTGAGCTTGGTCGTCACCACCTTCAACGAACCAGTCTTCTCGGATCCGATTCCGGAGAGCCGTCCGAGACCAGGAACCTGAAGGCCTTCCAAAGACTCCCAATCAGCGTGCGACACACCTTGCCAATCTCCTCCACCGTCTTGTATAGGTCCGAAACGGAACAAACGAGTCTGCGTTCCGGCGTCGGTCTCGATCTTGAGGGTCTGGTCATCTTGCCAGGTGATGTGAAGCCGGCCTGGCACGCGCATCAGGTTCGGAGCGCCATAACTCTTGCATTGCTCTCCCGCTGCTTCATCTTTGTCGGGATCCCAGGCCAACGCCATCTTGAGCCCTTGTGGGTTTACAGGGACCCCGATGCCGCCGCCGAAAATGCCGGGAGCCGGCGGCTTCACCTTCGTCGGTGGAAGCATACGGTATCTCCAGTCCTCTACCACGACCGAAACCCAATAGCCGGTCAAATCACTTGGGGCGCCGGCTTTCGGACTTTGTGGGGGACCTCCAGGTCCAAACCCCTGTCCCATGACGTTCACGCCGGTCATTGCAACAAACGCCGTTGCCCACAAGAGCAGCCCAACGGTTCTCCTATTGCCGGTCATCACACTAAATTCGTCAAGCCCACGCATATCCCGTCCATGTCGCGCTCTAGATTACACGCTCGGAATGGGGGTGTAAAGCGTAGTTAACATATCTTTACGATGATGATCGCCCTAGCTTACTGAGATCGGAGTGAAGCCGGAAACCTGATCTTGACTGATGGCCGGCTCAAAGAAAATGATCGGCCAGTCCCGCACACCCCCGACTTTAGGAGACATGTTCAGGCGCTGGTGGAAGCAGAGAATAAATCGACGCGACGTTATCAGAGATGAACCGTCCGCGCATTGCAGCTATCCCTGGTCTTCACATAACTTAACAATTCATCAGTTGCCTCCTAAGGGGTTTCTGGATGAGACTCCATTAAAGCGATTTCGCCTTTCAAACCAAGAACTCGCGAAGGGGTGACGAAACATGACCCAACGTATGAGGTCAGCCGGCGCGCGTCTGCCTAAGTTGATCCTGGGAACTTTGATTGTTTTACTGAATGTCGTCGCGATCCTGGCGCAGGATACCGCGACAATTTCCGGTACGGTTTCAGACATGTCGGGAGCCCTCGTACCTGGTGTTGAGGTGACCGTAAGCCAAATCGACACAGGCGTAACCCGCACGGCGATTACGGATGTTATGGGCTCATACCTCCTGCCCAATCTGCCGCTCGGCCCATATAAGCTACGGGCGAGCAAGGCCGGATTCGACGTTTATGTGCAAACCGGAATTGTCTTGCAGGTCGGAAGTAGCCCCACGATTCCAGTGTCGATGAGGGTCGGTGACGTCAACGAACAAATACAGGTAGAAGCCACCACGACGGCGGTTGAAACGCGCAATATCGGTGTGGGAACGGTGATCGAGAATCAACGAATCCTGGACTTGCCGCTGAACGGGCGACAGCCCACCGATCTNNCAGGAGTTTCGGCTGGTAACCAGCTCGCAGGATGCCAATCAGGGCGGCGGGCACTCGGGAGCTACCGTGGACGCCGTAACGAAATCCGGCTCCAACGCTTTCCATGGCGACGCCTTCGAATTTTTCCGCAACACCGACCTGAACGGGCGGGATTTTTTTGCGCCCGTGGGCGATGGGTTGAAGCGCAATCAGTTCGGCGGCGTTATCGGCGGCCCAATCAAAAAGGACAAGTTCTTTTTCTTTGCAGGCTACGAGGGCACACTGATCCGCCAGTACACCCAGTCCACCATCTCTTACGTACCCACTCCGGCGGAACTCACTGGGAACTTCGGGCCGTACATTGCAGCCGGTTGTCCTGGATCCGGGGGGATTGCGAACTCGCCAGTTGTCCATAACGGTCACCTGGTGCTGCCCATCAGTCCGGCGGCCGTAAAGATAGCCTCTTATCTTCCCCAGTCGAACAACGCCTGCGGACAGGTTTTCAGCGGTATCCCTCTGCATCAGAACGAATCGCAGGTGCCGGTACGGCTCGATTACAACCTGAGCAATAAGAACATGCTCTTTGCGCGCTACATCTTCACTAAAATCAACATTGACCAGCCCTATGACATAAGCAAGAATGTGTTATCCACCGACGGCGCCGGCGCCAACGACATGTCGAATTCGCTGGCTCTAGGCGATACCTATTTGTTCAGCACCAGTGTCGTCAATTCCTTCCGGGTCTTTGGAAACCGGGTGGGTGCTACAACGCCGGGTGCGCAGACTTTTGGACCGCAGCAAGTGGGGATCAACAACTTCTACGATTATTACGGCAACTTCGTGCCGATCTTTCTGGTCGCGAACGGGTTCTCGACAAATTTCGGCGCCAACTTTTTTATCGGTTCGGACACCACCACGAATTTCGGGCTCAATGACGATCTGAGTATAGTCCGTGGGTCGCACCAATTCAGCTTTGGCGTAAATGCGATGCGCGCCCTGCTGAACGCACACTCCTACGCGTGGTCTGAAGGCTTCTTCCTGTTTGCCGGGATTTTCGGTTCGCCCATGGTGGACTTTGTGGCCGGAGACGCGGCCTTGTTTCATCAGGCTAATCCGAATCCCGATAATGTGACCCAGAACTTCGTGGGCTTGTATGCCGCCGACACCTGGAAAGTGAGCCACAAATTGACTCTGAATTATGGTCTTCGCTGGAATCCCTTCATCCCCGTGCAGTTTAAGCAATCCGATAGCTACGATTTCAGCTTGAGCAATTTTTATAACAACGTACGGAGCAAAGTGATCCCCACTGCTCCTCCGGGATTTCTCTATACCGGCGACCCTGGCTTCAACGAGAGATCCGGCCAGAACAATGCGTATGGCCATGTGGAGCCCCGGCTCGGCTTGGCGTGGGACCCGTTTGGGGACGGAAAAACCGCCATCCGCGCCGGTGCGGGAATCGCCTATGATTTCATTCGGGAGGATCTATACGAAAACACCTCCTCGGTGTTGCCTTTCCGCACCACGGTTCTCGGCAGCTTCCCGGTTAGTCTGGATAACCCCTACGCGAACATTCCGGGCGGAAATCCATTCCCCTATAACTTCAACTCCAAGAATCCCGTCTTCCCCAACTTTCCCTATCAGTCGTTCCTGCCTATCCCAGCGAATCTAAAGACCACCGCTGAATACTCATGGAACTTCGGGATTCAACGGCAGGTCACCAAGAGCTTCTTCCTATCGGCCACCTACGTCGGAACGGAACTGGCTCACCTATTGACTGCCGTCGACTTGAANNCGCCTTTTGGAGCTAACGAATCCATCAGCGGGCAATACATACGGATCGCTCACCAGTCTGGATTCGAGCGGGACTCAACACTATGACGGTCTTCTGGTCAACGCACGCTTCCGGCTCGGAGAGAACGTCAACCTGGCCGGCAATTGGACCTGGTCCCACTGCATCGGTCTTCCGATCACCGAGCTGAACAATGCGGGAGCCACTTATCTGAACACCCCTTATCAAAACAACGGACCGGTAAATCGGCACCTGGACATGGGCGATTGCGTAGCGGGGTCGCTGGACATCAGGCACATCGTTAACGTGACCCTCGTGGTGAATACGCCGAAGTTCTCCGGTACTTGGGCGCGCCGTCTAGGCACCGGCTGGACTCTCTCAACAATCGTCACCTATCGTTCCGGGATACCGTACGAAGCAGAGCTGGGCACAGACAACGCACTAAATGGCTTCAATCCTGCCGGCGCCAATCCGATACCCCAACGTCCCAATCAATTGCTGTCGGATGTGTACGCAACCAATAAGGGGCAGTCTTGTTCTCCCGCCCCTTGCGTGAGTTATCTCAATTCCGCTGCGTTCGGGGTGCCGACCACGGGCACCTATGGGAATATGGGCATCGGCGATCTGAGGGCCCCGGCATTCTGGGAATGGGATCAAACCGTTTCCAGAAGTTTCCCCGTCACGGAGCACACGCACCTGGAGTTCCGAGTCGAAGCCTTTAACGTCACGAACTCCGTCCGCCTGGCGGCCCCCAACGCCACCCTGGGCGGCACATTCGGCACAATCACTACCGACCAATCCACAACCGGTTCATCCTCGGCAACAGGCTCCGGCGGGAGAATCGTGCAGCTCGCCATGAAATACGTGTTTTAATTGCTTGGAGCCCTTGATAGGGGCACGCTATCGGCCAGTCGGAGATAACTATTTGACTGCCGGGAGAGCAGATCCTATACTGATCTCGGTTTCACTACTGCAAGCCGCTGGTATGTGTTGGCAGGTCGAGAACGGGGGATTCCAATGTTTGCGAAGTTCTTCTTAGTAGCGCTGGTTTTGGGCGGCGCCGCGATCATGGCCGACGATCACGCTTCTTCGGTGACCTTCAACAAGGACGTTCTGCCCATTTTGCAGAAGAACTGCCAGACCTGCCATCGTCCCGGCCAGATCGCGCCCATGTCGTTCTTGACCTACAAAGAAACCCGTCCGTGGGCCAAGGCGATGAAGGCCGCCGTCGCGTCGCGCAAGATGCCGCCGTGGTTCGCCGATCCGCAAGTGGGCCGCTTCTTGAATGACCACTCCTTAAAGCAAAGCGAAATCGAGACGATCGCCAAATGGGCTAACACCGGTGCCGAAGAGGGCGATCCCAAGGACGCGCCTCTGGCGGTCAATTGGCCGGAGGGCTGGCAGATTCAGCCCGACGTGATCGTCCAAGGGCCGGTGGTTGATATTCCGGCGCATCCAAAGAACGATGTGATCGAGTGGATGTCGGTCACCGTGCCGACTGGCTTTACAAAAGACACCTGGGTGACGTCCGTGCAAATCAGGCCAGAGCACCCAGCCGTAGCCCATCACATCTGCCTCGGATTCAATGCTCACAGGGCTGACGTGAAGTATTTCGAACCGGTATGGCAAGACAAAGAGCGCGACGCGGAGGGAAGTGCGATTCCGAGCAAGGGAGCGACGTTTGGTCCCGCTACTCCAGGCGGCCGTTTCACAAGTATGGCGGAGGATTGCTATTTGCCTGGCAATCCGGTCGCCGATTATCGTGACTTTAAGGCTGCGAAGCTAGTTCCGGCTGGAAGCGATATCACTCTGAATCTGCACTACACGCCCAACGGGACCGCCGTCACCGACCACGTTCAAGTTGGATTCACCATCGCGAAAGAGCCGCCCCAGCGCCGCTATGTTTCCTTGAGCACGACAGCGCCGATGGACCCCGCGCATTTTGCCATTCCGGCTAACGATGGTAACTGGCAGAGTCCGCCCGCGGAGGTCACCTTCAATCAGGATGTCGAACTGGTCTACATGATGCCTCACATGCATTTTCGAGGCAAGGACATGACCTACACTCTGGTTTATCCGGACGGCAGACAAGAAGCAATCCTGAGCGTGCCACACTACGACTTCAACTGGCAGCTGGGGTACAACACTTCAGTAAAGGTGCCGAAGGGGACCAAGTTGCACGTTGAGGCACACTTCGACAATTCGCCGAACAACAAGTTCAATCCCAATCCGAACAGGACCGTCTACTACGGCGAAATGACGTGGGAGGAGATGATGTTCCCGTTCTTTGGCGTAGTGGTGGACAAAAGCGTCGATCCTCAGAAGATTCTTTCGGGGCGGGGTCCGATACCGGGCGGCGCATAGATTTTCCCAGATTTCTCGCGGGCTCTGTGCTGGAAAGAAAGCTGGAATATTTAATCGCGCTAGCCAAAGAGGCCCATTTCGCCCGGGCAGCTAGTGCGTGTCTCGTCTCGCAACCGACGCTTTCGGCAGCCATTCAGCAACTCGAAGCAGAATTCGGCGTCCAGATCGTCAAGCGAGGGCAGCGCTTTCAAGGATTCACTGAGCAGGGGGAACTCGTCCTTGCGGCCGCGCAACGAATGGCGCTGGAGTGCGATCGTCTGCGTCAGAACCTCAGAGACCGAAGTAGCGACTTCTCCGGCATGCTGCGCATTGGAGTGCTAGGCTCCGTGATTCCGCTCTTGAAGACGTTCACCATCCCGTTTCGCCGGTGCTATCCAGCCGTCAATCTCAAGGTAACCTTCTTGAACGCGTTCGACGTTCAGCAGGCTTTCGAAGAATCGTCCCTCGATATTGCGATCACGTACGTGGACAAAGCCTTGCGCCGCTACAACCGCACCCGCGTTTTGTACACCGAGGAATATGAACTTCTGATTCGGAAGGGAGCGACGTTTTCCGGCCGAAGGTTCGTCTCCTGGGAGGAACTGGGGCAGTTGCCTCTCTGCCTGCTCCCTCCGGAGAACCACATTTTTGGCGCGCGCGAGGCGGCGCTATTGAATGAGGCGCTGAGCAAGACCCCTCATATCATCACGAGCGCAGTTTGGATGGTAATGGATCACGTACGCACCGGAAACTGGGCCTCCGTTCTTCCGAGGCCGGTCAGAATCATGATTTCTGACGATGACGAATTAGAGGCCATCCCTTTGCCGATGGCTGGCAAACCTGCTTCGGTTGCGATCGCAATTCCCAATCGCGAGCCGGTCTCCCCCATCGCTCAGGCTTTCTTCGAAGTGGCAACCTCCGAGGAAGCATTGCGAACACTTCGGCGTCTTCTTCAGAACGCCTCCGAAAATGTAGAACACCTGGATGGTAAGGCGCGTCCTAGCCGACCTGATTCAGTTCCGAGGCGGGCACGGCGGCGCGCCACTTCTGGACCATGAAATCAAGACTCCAGATCTCGCCCCCAACCGCTGCGAAGTATAGGAAGCAGGAAATACAACAGCACCTCGTTGGCGCCTGGCCGCGGCGGAATCGGCGAACGCCGAGCGGCTACCAGTACAAACGTCACCAGTGATTGAAGCGACAGCACCAGCGACGCCACCTTGGTCAGTGATTTCGGCATTCCGAACAAAACACCCTGCTGTGCCAAAACCCATGGACCAGCGACTTAGAGCGAAACATGGCGGAGGTATATGGCGCTAAGATGCGCTTGAACCTAAATCAGCTTGAGGTAGGAGTTTGAGCCAGTTGGATCAACGTGATTTGAAGTTCGCGGTCGTGTCCAAGTTGACAGGTACGCATTGCGTGAGGTGCGTGTACCCAAAAGGGTGTGGCGACCGCATCAATCTCCGGAAAAACTCTGCTTAGGCAGAGGCGGTGAATTTCGGACACGGTACGGACCGTGCCGCTCGAACCTGAGAAGTAGGCATTCTTAGACTGCCTACTTCTGTTGGCGCTTTTTCGACAAGGGGCCGGAGAATCGAGCCAATCACTCGGTTCCTCAGTTTAACGTCACGCTCGTCCTCAATAGTGAGACCGAACGGCAGGAGTAGACCACCAATCGTGTGTGGCTGGCGCCCCCACCGCAATGCCGGACGCCTTCAGATAGCGGACCGCGCCCCACTTCGCCGCCCGAACAAGCAGGTGCGCCTTCGGCGAATGCGATCAGAAATCGGGTTGACGCCAGCCGGTGACGCCCACCAAAACGCGCGAGCCTTACGATAACGAAGTTGTTAAACGCTGGACTGCCGAGATCGCCAAAACACTGATATTTTCAAAAGGCGTACGCAGCGCGACCTTTCGCTAACCGGTGGCTGCGATCCGTATGTCTAGCGCGAAAATGGATTGCGAATTGTAAGCCCATCGATCGCCTGGCCATCTCGCATGTCCTCCGTGTAAAGTTCTTCGCGAAAGGCGTATAGGATGACGTTTGTAAGCAACCGTCGCCTGATTCGTACGGTCCGCCCAATTAAGGCGCTGTCAAATACCCTTCAGTATTGAGTCTAAATTGACAAGTGCCGCAATAACGGTCACTTAAGCGGGTAGCGCAAAATGGCACCCTCCTCGCACTCTCCAAAAACCCTCCATTCGCACACCAGCCGAAACGCACCCTTGTTTTATTGGCGTTTTCCATACCCTGAATCAACGCCGTGCGCAGTTATATCACTGAAAACAAAATATTGCCCATTTTCCCAAGCTGGACGTCATGGTTGCTTGTTGACGACAGTTGTGACGACAATGTTGCCGCGAATGGCCTCGCACCAAGGCGCATCAGGGACATCGCCTCAACAAGAATTAACAACTTACGCTGTCCTGCAGTCTGATT
Organism: Acidobacteriaceae bacterium; assembly: GCA_003151985.1. GTDB lineage: Bacteria > Acidobacteriota > Terriglobia > Terriglobales > Acidobacteriaceae > Telmatobacter. The sequence goes on along the minus strand of PLZC01000222.1, from coordinate 3,691 downwards.
CGCCACCATCTCCCCAGTTCGTAATCAGCAGGTCGCCGGTTCGATCCCGGCAAGCGTTGCTATGGTTCCTACCACGGACCTTTGGCTCCTGAAAAATCCAGATATTCTGTGAGTAGCCGCCTAGCCCGGCCAGGCGACAAGCCGGATTCCCTGTCCGGTTGGCGGCAAATTTGATTTCAGGGAATCGCAGAGGGAGCGATGACCGACCTTCCCGCACTGCCAAAGACGGCTCAAACGTACATCCACCAAGTGACTGAGATGGCGAAGAATGAGGTTGACTGTGCTTGCGCTTCTATGGAAAACGTTGTCGCGGAAACCGGTCCTACACGCAATCAACGCTTGGAAGATGCGCGAGTATGTGTTCGAAAGGCGACGAGTCTACTGTTCGATTCTTATACCCGAGAATATTTGCAAGCGCATCGTTTCCATTTCTTGCACCTGTTGCCGGCGATCTGTCAGGAAGTAGAACGAACCATTTCACACCCAGATCTTGGCACGTCATTCCCAGACCTTGTCACAATCTTGCGCGAGACCACGAGCGAAGCGAGGGTCAAGTGGGCTAATCGAGCCTCAATGGAGGCAGCGATTTTAAACCCCAGCCAGTGGCACGACTTCGGAGGCAAGTTCCTGGCGTTGATGAACGAAGAGCACACGCTTCTGCGAGGCGCCAGGGACCCGTGTCCGTTCTTAGCCTACGGTGACTACACAGCGGGCAATGGCGACAGCGGGTACTGGTGGCTCACTGATGGGCCGCGTGAAGGCTTCCGGGCAAGATTCGAAGCGATGGCGACGCAAGCGGGATCCGCGCTCGACCCACCTCCGGAAACCACGCATTTGACTTTTTGGCTTCACGGTCTTTTTCTCTTTTTGGATACCGACAGCCGTCACCTTGCCGGAGGAGGTGGACACTGGAATATACGCGGTGTCTGTGAGGCCTCGGCGACCGTCTGTTCCAGGCTTGAGAAGTGTGCCCTGGTAAATGAGAAAGGGACGAAGACGGTTCGGAAGGCCGAGGTGCCGAGGCTGAGGTTCGGCAACACCGCGATGGTGAGTTCTGAGACAAGGAAACGGCGGTACGAGTTGATCAAGCAATACCGCGACGCCAACGAATTCACGATGGCGGATCTTGCGAGAAGCGCAGGAGTGAGCGTTACTGCCATCCAAGGCATGGTGCGAGGTGACCGGAGAGTAATGAGAAGCTGTCGAAGTTCCTGACGACTATCGGGGTGTCCGCCGATCATTGGTAAGGTCGTCTCTCCTCTCTTTTCCTTGTCACTTCGCTACTGCGCAGATTCGTAAAGACTTAGAAATCTCCTCTTTTTCTCCGCTAGCTCTCCTGTTTCTCCGCACCACAATTCGATCGGGAGACCAATGCATGGCAAATTCAAGCAAAACTGTTGAAGCACTTCTGACTGAGCACGACGTAGCTCGCATCAGCGGGCTTTCGGTCGCCACCGTCCGGCGATGGCGGCTTCTTGTGCAAGGACCGAGGTACCTCAAAATCGGAGCGGCGGTCCGCTACAGGCCGGAAGATCTTTTCGCCTGGTTGGACTCCAGGCCAGTTGGTGGTGAAGGCCAAGGGGGCACACGATGAATGTCCCCGATATCCGAGCGATGGCTGCCGAACAGGCGGTTGACTACTTATCCCGACGGTGGAACCTCACTGAGGAACTAGCGAGACGCCGATACCACGCGAATTGGATTCTATGGACCTTTCGACCGCTTGTGAGCCAGACATGAAAGCTGCCGCTCTGTGGTACGCGAGAAACGGAATACCAGTTTTCCCCGTATACGAGCCGCTGGAAGGCGGTTGCTCCTGTCAGAAATCGGACTGTGACAAACCCGGCAAACATCCCCGAACGTGGCACGGCTTCAAGGATGCGACGACGGACGCGGCGCAGATTTCTAAGTGGTGGGATCTGTGGCACAACGCTAACGTAGGCATTCCGACCGGAGCAGCCACCGGAATATTGGTGTTGGATGTGGACCCGCGAAACGGAGGGGATGATTCCCTAGATTCCTTGATCCTGAAGCATGGCAAATTCCCAAACACGGCAGAACAGATGACGGGCGGCGGAGGACGGCATGTTCTCTTCCGCTACCCAGGCGGCCCCGTGCCCAAGACTCTCGTTGTAGGTATCGACCTGAAGGGCGATGGCGGCTATTTGGTAGCAGCACCCTCCATGCACACAAGCGGCGAACGCTATCAATGGGACGGCCTGGCGGGTGCGAAAGCCATTCTGAACCCCGCACCGCTGCCGGACTGGCTACAGACACGAATCGCCACGACAGGCACCGAGGCACGTGTCAGCCTTACAGAGGATGGAGAAAAGTGGGGCGAGGGCCAGCGCAACGATAAGTTGACTTCGGTCGCGGGCATGATGCGTAGACGGGGGCTGTCGCGCGAGTCTATCGAAGCCGCCTTGCTCGAAGAAAACCGGCAGGGTTGCGATCCGCCACTAGCCGAGGCCGAGGTACGACGAATTGCCGAGAGCGTGGCTAGGTACAAACCCGTCGAGGCAGCGCCGCACCAGACGCTGCGCCTAGAGAATTGGGCACAGCCAATGCCGTTCGCGCTATATGAAGTGGACCCGATTCCGCCGACGTGCCTGCCGGGATGGTTGGGAGATATGGCACGGGCAACCGCCGAAAACACCGAGACCCCTGCGGTTCTTGCAGCACTGGTCTCCATCGCCGTCGCCTCCGCTTGTGTTGCGTCAAAGGCCATGGTTTCGCCGGAGTCCGGATACGTCGAGCCCGTCAATGTTTTCACCTGCTCAGCCATGGAGTCCGGAAACCGCAAAACTTCGGTGTTCACGCGATTGCTTTCACCGCTACAGGAATGGGAGAGGGAAAGAATCACAAGCATAGAACCGGAACGAAAACGACTGGAAAGTGAACGGCGGACAAGCGAATGCCGGATCGACCAATTGCGGAAGAAGGCTGCCAGGGCTAACGATCCTGCGGCGCTCATGCGGGAAATCCACGAGCTCGAAGCCAATTTGCCGCTGGTCCTCCCATCACCACGGCTTTATGTCGATGATTGCACCCCTGAGCGGTTGGCATCGCTAATGGCTGAACAGGACGGTCGCATTGCAGTCTTCTCCGATGAGGGTGGCGTTTTCGACTTACTCGCAGGGCGGTATTCGAAAGGCGTACCGAATCTCGACCTTTGGCTTAAGGGACATTCTGTTTCCCCTGTTCGGGTGGATCGCGTGGACCGAGCGCGCCAACCGATCATTTTAGACAGGCCCCATCTGACCGTTGGACTCAGCCCTCAACCGGACGTACTTGAGAACTTACGAGACAAACCTGGATTCAGGGGTCGTGGCCTCCTCGCTCGCTTCATGTACGGATACCTTGATTCTATTGGTCGGGGCGGGNNAGGCTGCGCTACGCCCCGACATGTGCTGCTCAATTGATTCTACCTTGTCGTCGCTCACCGCCGGGTGCGCACTAGCCGGAAATCGACAGCCGATAGTATCGGGACCGGCAAGAGCGGCAGCGGAAGGGACGCAAAAAGAACAACGCTCCTAGCAGATCAAGCTTGGTCCGGCGTCTGGAGGGCCGAGCGCAGTCCCATGCGCACTTGCGGCAAACATATTGATGCCGCGCCGTGGGCAAAGCTTTCTTCAGTGCCGCTAATCCATTTCGCCATGGCTGCGCGGCGAGATTCCAATCGACGTTCAGG
>PLZC01000352.1 GCA_003151985.1 Acidobacteriaceae bacterium | reverse complement strand
TTTTTCAACGACTTACAAACCCGTGTACAACAAATCGAGGATTGCCCGCCTTATTCCAAAGGGCTTGTCTCAACTTCGTTACTGCTGTGCTCAGGCTCTGACCGAAGTTAACGAACGTATCCCGTGGCCAAAGCCGAAGGGGTCGACGTGGCTGCGCTGGGACGGGCTGAGCATCACTTCAAAGGCGGAGCATATCGCTTCTCTGGCCAGCAGGCTCAAACGGTTGTCGGCGTGGCCGTCCTCAACCGCATGCTGAACGCGGGACGCCCGGACTCCGTCCGTCGTCTCAACATTACTGCGTAGACTGGCTAGGAAAACGGGAAGCTCGGCCTTCATTCGATCCATGCAACAACGCCCCTCAGAAGAGTGATTGATTTCCTCGCACAAACCAGTTAACAATGTTAACTCATAGCAAGAATCTGCGGATTGAACGCGGCGACGCGAAGTACGAGTTCGCCGAAGAGAGAATTGCACCACGCAAACCAGGGACGCGTGAAGTTGCGGGGATTGCGGGCATCGAAGGACTCATGCATGAAGCCCATACCCGCGTCAGTGTCCATGAGCATCCGCAAACAATGCGCGATTTCGTTTGGGTCGCGACTGGTCAAGGCCCGCATGATGATGGACAGCGGCCAAATCATGCCCGGGCCCACGTGCGGGCCGCCAATGCCTTCAGCCACGCCACGGAAGAAGTAAGGGTTGTCGTCGCTCAGGATGAACGCCCGGGTGCGCTGGTAAGTCGGGTCTTCAAGTTCGCAGCAGCCGAGATATGGAAGAGAGAGCAGGCTTGGTACGTTGGCATCGTCCATCAGCAAAGAGTTGCCAAAGCCATCGATCTCATAAGCGTAGACCCTGCCTGCCTCGGCGTGATCCACAATGGCATACTTTTCAATTGCGGCATCGATTTCATCCGCCAGCCGCCGGGAATCATCGGCCAGGTTTTGATCCTGGAATATTGTCGAGGACAATTCCTGGAGTTGGCGGAGAGAGACAATTGCGAACATGTTTGAAGGAATGAGGAACGGAAGAAGGCATGCGTCGTCAGAAGGGCGAAACGCAGAATGCAGCAGGCCGATCTTTCGCGTAGGATTGCCGAGCCCTTGATTGGGCGAATCATCGTAGAACTGCGTGGTCAACCGCTGAAAACGATAGGGACCATCGTTGGTGAACCGCTGCTGTTCGCGGAAGGTAGCCACGATACGCCGCGCAGCTTGATGCCAGCTCTCATCGAATGGCCGGGCATCGCCGGTGGTGCGCCAGTATTTGTAGGCGAGTCGAATTGGATAACAGAGCGAATCGATTTCCCACTTGCGTTCATGCACGCCAGGTCGCATGACGGTCAGGTCTTTGGCGAAGTCGCCCACCTTGCGGGTTGAATAGAAAGCGTTGGCATAGGAGTCAAGGAGGATGCAGTCCGCCTGGCGATGAATGAGGCCCGTGAACAAGATTTGAAGCTTGGGATCTTTTGTCGCAAGCTGTAAATATGGCAATACTTGCGCCGTTGAGTCTCGCAACCACATGGCGGGAATGTCGCCGGTGATGACAAATGTGTCTGGCTTTCCGTCGCGCTCAGAAAGCTGAACCGTGGTGTCAAGGGTATTGGGGTAGCAGTTCTCAAACAGTGAGGCGAGATGGGGACACCGGATCTTCCTTTTGATTTCGGCGATCGTATCTTCCACAGCGCTGCTTACGAAGGCCCTCCGGTTCGCCGGGGGGCGACGACTGACAATGGCCTTGGTTGCCCCTGAGCAGGCCGGAACAGGTTGCCCGAACGCATGAAGGTTCGTGGCTTCGTGAACCAAGCCCGTGACAAATGCCATGGTTCCCAGAGTGAATTGCCGCCGATTCATTTCGTCTCCTAGCTGATGGTCTTCTGTGGGCCATTCAGCGCCCGATTCCTGGGCTATTTATGCCGGAAGGCGACAGGAAGCCACTGTGCACGATTTGGGACCGCGCCTGGCATGAATGTTCAGAACGTGGTCAATAGTACAAGAAAATTTTGTTATTGACAACGCTGTCATTTGCGAGTAACCTCCGTCCCGTTGCAAATAGACAACGTTGTCATTTCTTCTGCGATGCAGAGACGTGCCAACAAAACCATCCGACCGGGTCTTGCGAATCATTGAGGAGGCTCAAAATGAACTTCCAGCCCGCACCAGCAGTACCGAAAATGGAGTTGCGTATGAATGAGACCATTTGGACATCAGAAGAGGCGCGAGGGGGGCGTTGCTTGTCGATCCTGAGCCGAACTCCGATCTGGATTTGCGTCCTACTTGCAATGGCGTTTCTGACCGGATCAATCAAGGCCCAGGAGTACCGCGGCATCATCACAGGTCAAGTGACCGACGCGAACGGCGCGGGAATACCAAACGCAAACATTGTGGCTGTGGGGCCACAACAAACGTATACGGCGACAACTTCCTCTGGAGGCGACTTCACGATTCCCCTTATCCAGCCCGGGGAATATACCGTTTCAGTCGAAGCAACTGGCTTCAAGAAGGATTTCAGGAAAGGCGTTCTGGTTGACGTCTCCGCGAAGCTGAACCTCACATTCGCCCTGGATGTTGGCGCAGTTACGGAGACGGTCTCCGTCACGGCGGACCAGGCCGCGGTCAACACTTCCGATGCCTCGGGTGGCACGCTGATCGATCCCCAGCAGGTGCAGAGCCTGCCCATGAACGGCCGCGAGGTGTACTCGCTGCTTACGCTGACGCCGGGTGTCAAGACGCCCAATGTGGGCAATTCAGCGAGTGAGTTGAACGAGTCCAACGGGTATTCCTTCAACGGCCAGTGGGGAAACTATAACCAGTTCGCACTCAATGGCGCACCGGTATCGCAACAAAATGGGGGCGGAGCAGGCACCTGGAACATCTCCCCGAGCGTGGACGCAGTGGAAGAATTCAAGGTCATGACTAACACCTACGACGCGCAATACGGGCGCTCCAGCGGTGGCACGGTCAATACCATCTTGAAGAGCGGGACACCGCAGTTCCATGGCGACGTCTTTGAATATTGGCGCAACGCGGTGCTGGACGCCAACAGCTTTGCACTGAACCAAGCGGGCGACCCAAGGCCGGGCCATAACCAACACCAGTTCGGCGGCGTGGTGGGCGGGCCTGTTTTAGGTCTTCGCAAAAGTACCTTCTTCTTCTTCAGCTATGAAGGCTGGCGCGAAGCTGTCCCCAATAGCGTGACCACTACAACTATCACTCCGGATATGTTGCCGGGGAGCGATGGGAGCGTGAACCTGTCAGGGTACCTTGCCGGAATTGGAAGATCAGCGATTTACGATCCGTTGACGACCACCTGTGCTGTACCGGGACAGAATCCGTGCGAAGCTTACACGCGCACTGCCTTCCCCGACAATGTGATTCCGGCCAATCGAATCAGTTCCATTGGCGTGAATCTCCTCAAGTTGCTGCCGCTGTCCAATCGGCCAGGATACACCAACAATTATGTGGCCTCTGTTCCCGGAAAGAATCGCTACAACCAGCCAATCGTCCGAGTCGACCACGACTTCGGCCCTAACACCCGTGTCTACGGAATGTTTGCATACTGGTCGGGAACTCAATACAACAACGCGTCGGGTTTTCCGGGAGCGGCGGCCTATAACAGCAACGGCCTCAATAACTACCAATCCACCCTCACCCAGGTTCTCGACGGTACCCACACGTTCCGTCCGAACCTGTTTGCCGATTTTCGCGCGTCCTACAACCGGGCCTACAATATGAGCCCGGATGGAGCAGAATCGGCAGGGCTGACCAACGTTACGGCCCAAAGCATCGGCTTGAGCATGCCTGCTCTTCCGACCACAAACAAGAACTATTTGCCGGAAATCTCGGTCCAAGGCAATACTGATGCCGCCCTGCCGAACTTTGTAGGCAACATCGTCAATCCTTCGATCTTCGAAACCTACGACTTCGCACCATCTGTGACGCAGGTTATTGGCAGGAGCAATCTGCACTACGGCGGGGAGATCTCTTTTTATCACGACGTCGCGAACGGAGTCAGAAATGCGAACGGCAGCTTTTCATTTGGTCCGGGACTGACGCAACAAAACCCAAAGGTAGCCAATAATGACGGATCGTCCATTGCGGGTTTCCTTCTGGGCTACCCGATGTCGGGTGGAGTTGAGTACAACGACCCAACTTACGAATCGTACAAGTCCTACGCGGCGTACATCCAAGACGACTGGAAGGTTAATCACAAGCTGTCGTTGAATCTTGGACTGCGCTTCGAAAACGAACTATCCCCGACAGATCGTAACGGACGGTTGCAGGCTGGCTTCTGTTATACCTGTACGAATCCGATCAACGCTACAATGCCTTCGGTTACGCTGCCGAACGGAGCTGCTTTTGTCAGCCCCATCTTGGCGGGTCTTGAGTTTCAGAAGAACCGTTCGCCCTACCAGAACACCTGGGGCATTCTGTTGCCCAAGATCGGCGCTTCGTACAGTCTCAACAACAAGCTTGTGATGCGCGGCGGATGGGGTTTGTACCGAGCCCTTGGCTTCGAACTCGGTGGCACCTCAACGTGGGATACTACAACCAGCTACAATTACTCGCTCGACGACGGTCTGCACCCGGACCTAGCCTTCGCTAACGGCACACCCTTCCCGAATGGCTTTACAACGCCGCCTGGCGACTCCCAAGGTCTCGCATCCGGCGATGGTGACGGCATTTGGGCTGACAGTTGGGCGCGAAAAATTCCGTACGCACAGCAGTTCTCTTTTGGTTTTCAGGGAGAATTGCATGGAGGCATTGTGTGGGACGCCGAGTTTGTCGGTGCTCATACGGTGGATCTTCGTGCCGGCAGCCAGAAAGACCACATCACACCCGCACAATTCGCGCAGGGACATGCGACTCCTTCGTATCTTGATCAGGAGATCGCAAATCCCTTCTATGGCAATGCTCTGATCCCCACCTCGGACTATCTCGGGACTCACGCAACTGTCCCGGTGAGGGAAATGATGGCAACTATGCCTCAGTATGACAGCCAGTATGGGCCCGAGGAGTGGGAATGGAATACGCCCTGGGGCTATAGCAATTACACATCTCTGGTGGCCAAGGCCGAAAAGCGTTTTTTCGGAAATGGCCTGCTGAGCAACGGCCTGAATTTTACCGCCGCTTTCACATGGGGCAAAGTCATCAGCGCCACCGGCCTGTTGAACAATGGCTTTCTGGTTGATCCGGGGCCCTATTATGGAATCGACAGCAGCGACCGTCCGTTCCTGTTCAGCTTCGGCGGCAATTACAAACTGCCGATTGGCAAAGGCGGCATGCTGCTGAATGACGCTCATGGTTTGCTTGACGAAGTTGTTGGCGGCTGGCAGCTTAACTGGATCGTCAATGACCAGAGTGGAACTCCAATCAGCTACCCAAATGGCCTGCTCGATACTTGCGGAACGTACAACATCAAGTCGGCGCATAAGAGTTGGGGAAGCTATCTGAATAATTCCACTCCCAGCTGCTTTACCGGCTTCCCGGAGTACACGGCAATCACACAAGGCCCGCTGTCGGTGGCGGTTCGCAGTCCGTGGGCAGAGCAATCGCAGGTGGCGATTCAAAAGCAATTTAAGCTTACCGAAAAGACCAAGCTGCAGTTCCGGGCCGAGGCTTTCAACTTGACCAACACGCCCATTTTCAACGGTCCTAACACCAATAGCCCGGGCTCGGCAATTCAGCAGGTGTCCGGTATCCCGACAAATCTGCCGGGTGCTTATACAGGCTATGGCACGGTTGGCACATCAACCCAGAACAGTCCGCGGCAATTGCAATTGTCGCTGAAGGTTCTTTTCTAACTGATCCTTGTATTCAGCTCATGTCCGCGTGCGGAGAGAAGAGGGAATGTATTTACCCTCTCTCTCCGTGGCGGTCAGGACCCTATTATTCGGCTTGATCAGAGCGTGCAGTCAAATTGGTGCGCTTTGAGATCGGTTACGCTTTCAGAGCAGCAGGGTGACGGAGCGGTGAAAGGAGTCGGACTCGTGCGCAGGATAACATGTAAGCTTTGCATCCCGGTCTTGTCGATTTGTGCGGTCATAGCATGTGCTGGTCATGCTTTTGGCGCCGATCAGGCAGATGCCAAAACTGCGGCGAAGAACAGCGAGCTAGAACGGGCCACTAAGGGGATAGAGACATTGGAAGGCTGGTATGAACCGTCCACGGGACTGTACAAAACCACCGGATGGTGGAATTCGGGCAATGCAATAACCGTGCTGGTGGACTATGCACGTGTAAGCAGATCGTCAAAGTATAACGAGGTGTTCTCGAATACATTTATCGCGGCCCAGAAGACCAGTGTGAACTTTCTTAACAATTTCTATGACGACGAGGGATGGTGGGCCCTGGCCTGGATCGATGCCTACGACTTGACCGGCGAGAAGCAGTATCTGGCCATGGCCAAGACCATCTTCTCTGACATGGCCGGAGGCTGGGATGATGCCTGCGGCGGCGGAATCTGGTGGAGCAAGGACCGCGGCTACAAGAATGCCATCGCCAACGAACTGTTTCTCTCAGTAGCCGCGCACCTGATGAATCGCGACACAGCCAACAGCGCATTTTATCTGAATTGGGCCAACAAGGAATGGCGTTGGTTCGCGCAGACCGGGATGATCAATTCAAAGAATCTTATCAACGACGGGCTTGGCACCCCGGACGGTCACACGACGACAAACTCCTGTGCCAACAATGGCCAGACCACATGGAGCTACAATCAAGGCGTCATACTTGGCGGTCTTGCCGAGCTTTCCAAGGGGAACACTGACCCATCTTTGTCCCCGGCGGCTGCGAATATCGCGAAGGCAACAATGACGCTGCTTGTTGACGCAAAAGGAATCATTCATGATCCTTGCGAGCCTAACTGCGGCGCCGACGGCGGGCAATTCAAGGGGATTTTTGTTCGCAACCTGGTTAAGCTGCAAGGCGTGTATCCGCAGGCTGCTTACAAGACATTTATCAGTGCTAATGCTGACTCCATTTGGACGCAATCTCAAGGTCCGGAATTTCAGTTCGGGCAAGTGTGGTCAGGCCCATTCGGAGAGGCAAACGCAGCGAGTCAAAGTTCCGCGCTCGATGCTATAGTGGGCGCGGCTGCACTGCAGAGCACAAAGTGAGAGTTCCAACCAAAGAGTTGGCTGGCATGGTTTTGCCAGGAACTCAAAGAAAAAGCGGATGAAGAAACAGCTAGTAATTTCAGTCCTCGCGGGATCGTTTTGTGGTCTTTTGTTTGGTTATGATATTGGCGCCATCTCCAGCGCTACGCCGGAGCTTAGGCCCCATTTTGCGCTTTCGGCAACTGCGCTGGGAATCGCCATTTCAGCCGCCTTGTTCGGCACCATCGCCGGCTCGATTTGCACCGGATTTATCGGCGACGCGATTGAACGACGCAGAACGCTCGTTATCTCGGGGCTGTTATATATTGTCGGTTCGCTCGGTGCAGCGTTTGCTCCCGGGTTTGCGCAGTTTGCGGCGTTTCGTTTTCTATGCGGTATCGCCATAGGGCTCATCTCAGTAGCCACACCAATGTATATCGCCGAGATAGCGCCATCGCTGTTACGAGGGCGACTTGTCGGCACCTTTCAGTTGAACATCAGCATTGGAGTTGTCCTCGGCTTTTTGGGGGGCTATGTTTTCTCTCTCCACTTGGAACCGGAAGCAGCGTGGCGATGGTCGTTGGCGTGCGGAGTCATTCCGGCGCTTTTGTGCGAGGTGCTGCTTTTGCGAGCGTCGCCAAGCCCTCGGTGGCTAGTGCTGAACCGGCGATTCGCTGAGGCTTCTATCGCTCTCGCTGACCTGGGATCGATTGATCCTGCGGCCGATCAAAATAGTTTTACTCATTCCGTTGATGAGTTTGGGACTGTGGGGCGGCCGAAGCTCTTCTGCCGTCGCCATGCTCGCCCGATTCTTCTTGCGGCCAGTATTGCCATTTTCAATCAATTTACAGGAGTGAATGTCCTGCTATATTACATTCTTGATGTATTCAGGGAGCTTGGTTCCGGGCGTTTGAACGGCCGCAAAGATGCAATTCTGATGTCCGCCTTCAGTCTGCTGGTAACCACCGTCGCGGTAAGCGTCATCGACAAGGTCGGCCGTAGACCTCTTCTGCTAGCCGGCGCGGCAGGGATGGGCGCCTGCCTATTCGTGTTGCCTGCCATTCGGTATCTGGGCTGGCCGGCCTCGGCCGTGATCATCGTTCTTTTGTGCTACAACCTGTTCTTTGGCTTCTCGCAAGGGGCGGTCGTCTGGGTATACCTGAGTGAGCTATTTCTTCTTCCAGTCCGTGCTCGTGGTCAGAGTTTCGGGAGCACGGTGCACTGGGTTGCCAATGCCTTCATCGTTGCGTCATTTCCCGCGATTGTAAGCAAAGTTGGCGGTAAGGTGTTCGTGGCGCTTGCCGCCGTCATGTTGTTACAGTTCTTCGTCATCTTTTTCGCTTATCCGGAAACCAAACAGACCAGTCTGGAATCGTTGGCCTCTGCCATCAGCGGTTGATCAAAACGAAAGCTAACGGAAAGACCGAAATCAGAAAGTCGGGAATCAGAAAGTGATCAAGAAAAGTGGCTCCACAACCTTGGTTGATGTGGCACGGGCGGCAGGAGTTTCGCTCAAGACGGCGTCTCGCGTTCTGAACGACTCTCCCGACCTTCGAGCTGCAACGGGCGCTCGGGTGCGCGAAGCGATGGTGCGGCTTGGCTATCAACCGAACGAATTGGCCAGAGGATTGAAGGCGAAGCGATCGGCGGCAATCGCCATGATCGCTCCGAACCTTGCTGATCCATTTACCGCGACTGCCTTGCAAGCTGTTCAAGATGTCGCAAGACAGCGCGGATATGTCGCTATTCTCGCCAGTTCTGGGGGCGATGTCGCAGTCGAAGAAACGGAACTTCAGGTCATGCTGCGACGCCAAATTGATGGCGTAATCCTGATTGCGGCGAGCAGCGGCAAAAGCAACCTGAAGCCGCTCATAGACAAAAACGTTCCCATCGTTGTATTTGACGAGCCGCTGCGAGGTGAAGATGTAGACACCATCACGGTGACGAACCGCAAATCAGCCCGAGGAGCGACCGAACATCTTATCGCTCACGGCTATCGCCGGATACTCGCTGTTGGCGCCCGGCCCTATCTGTTTACATGTACCGAACGCCTGGCGGGTTATCGATCCGCGGTAAAAAGCGCGGAATTGGAATCGATGGAACTTTTGGTCCAGCATGAGAATGATCTGACCACGGAGCGCCTTGTCGAATTCCTATCCGGCCCCAAGCGCGTGGATGCCATCTTCAGCCTGAACTGGGTTTGCACCATGCGGGTGTTACGCGGATTGAATGCTCAAAAGAAGAGAATTCCAAAAGACGTAGCTCTGATTTCTTTCGATGATTTTGAACTGGCTGAGATGATTCCCCCGGGTTTGACCGTAGTGCGCCAGCCGGCGCACGAACTCGGGTACCAGGCAGCCGTAGCGCTGTTCGAACGACTAGATGGAAAGGAAAGACAGCCCCCGCGAAAGATCGTACTTGGCACTGAGTTCATTATTCGAGGATCGTGCGGATGCACATCCAAGGATCGGAGATAAGACGAATCGTTATCGCCAAAAGAAGAGTGATGAGACGGATGGCCTTATTAGCGGCTACTTTAATCCGCATTGTTTCGCTGCCTGCGGTCGCTCATCCCAAGAAGGATACGAACACGCGAGTTTATTAAAACCAGGGGGCACTGGTTTGACTCGCCAGTCTCTCGCAATACCGGGGGGCACTGTAAATTTTCTGAATCTCGTAGAAGGTGAAGAGGCAGGAGTGGGAAGCCCGTCAGAAACATTTGCTCCGTTCATCGCGCACTACGCGGAGTCTTTCATAATCCCGGCCGCGGCGAGTGCGTATGCCATCCGGCCCCATGGACCGTCGAAGGCAAACAATGCGCTACGCTCAAGGCATTTGTGCGAAGCCTCGCCTGACGGTTCGAGTGTGATTGCGGTCCGAAGACAGGGCACGTGTGGCATCCTGCTGTGGAACATGCGTTGAGAACCCAGATTGTTTCATTCTGCTGTTCCGCGAAGGTAGTCACGTTGAAAAAGAGCAGACCACAACTATGATCGAGGGAAGAAAACCAATGCAACGTCGAGAATTCTTAAACCGGGCATTTCTGGCCGCGGGAACTGCAGCGTTCAGCCCGTGGTACGTAAAGGGACAGCGCGCACCCAGCCCTGATGATCTGCAGGTGAAGCGGGTAATTGCGATCTTCAAATGTCATTTTGACCTCGGATTTACCGATACGCAAGCCAATGTCATGCGCAAGTATTTCGATGAATTCTATCCGCAGGCCATGGAGATTGCCGCAGGTCTGCGCACGGCAGGCGGCGACGACCGTTATGTCTGGACGACCGGTTCGTGGTTGCTCTATGAGTACCTGGAAGAGGCCAGCCCACAGGCGCGTAAACAAATGGAAGAGGCGATTGTCGCCGGTGACATCGCGTGGCATGCGCTGCCATTCAGCTGGCAGACCGAGATGCTCGACCAATCGATGATCGAAGGGTGCCTGGGCTTTTCCGCCGCGCTCGATCAGCGCTTCGGACGAAAGACGATTGGTGCCAAAATGACCGACGTGCCCGGCCACACGCGCAGCATCATCAGCCCACTGGTTGCGGCTGGCATAACGTTACTCGATATTGGCGCAAATCCAGCGAGTACTCCGCCTGACGTGCCTGGCGCATTCCTCTGGAAGGATACAAATGACAGCTCGTTGATCATGCTCTACCACCACCACGCCTATGGCGGCACCCTTATAATCCCCAATTCGGACTTGGCAATCGAGGTCAATGTGCGGGTCGATAACAATGGACCTCATACAAGGGAGGAAATTAAGCAGGTCTATGCCGACCTGAGAAGGAGATTTCCCAATGCAACGGTTGAGGCCGGCAACTTGAGCGCTGTCGCCACCGCGGTCGCTGCGTTTCGCGAGCACCTGCCGGTTGTTACTCAGGAGATCGGCGACACATGGATCTACGGCGTACCAAGCGACCCCGTGAAGGTGGCGCGATACAAGGAGATGGCGCGGCTGAGAAAAGAGTGGATTCAACAAAAGCAATTTGCGATCGGCGACGCAACCGATCGGCAACTTCTGCGCCGGCTCTCTCTTGCGCCGGAGCACACATGGGGTACGGATACCAAGCGCTATGTCGATTATGAGAACTACGAATCCAAGGACCTGATTAAGGTTCTCGACAAGCCGGGATACCGAACCATGGAACGAAGCTGGAAGGAGAAGCGCGATGACATTGATGCGAGCATCGCGACTCTTCCCTCTCAGCTTCGCCAGCAAGCTGCAAGCCGTCTTAGCCGCCTGCAACTGCCCGCGCCGTCGCCACAGGCGTTGCAGTCGCATGCGGCTGCCAAAGAGATCGACTGCGAGCAGTTTGTTCTTGCGCTCGACGCAAGAACTGGAGCTATTACCAAACTCCACAGCAAGAAGACCGGTCGCGACTGGGCTTCGGAGCAGCATCCGCTGGCGTTGTTTGTCTATCAGACCCTTTCCAAGGCGGACTATGACAAATTCCTCGATGACTATGTTGTAAGCAAGGACTGGTGGGCGCCTCGCGACTTCGGGAAGCCCAACATCGAACACTTTCACGCTGAATCGCGCGACTGGTTTCCAACACTACAAAACTGTTGGGTCGGCAAAGAAAGGAATGATATCCGCATTGTCGCCGAACTGAAGATTGAAGATCCGGCTCACAAGAGCCAGGGGCGTGCATCCTGGCCTGAGAGCATGTATCTGGAGTTAGTGTTGCCGGCTGCCGAAGTGCTGGTGCATGCAACCTTCTTCTCCATAAACAAGGTTCCCAATCGTATGCCGGAATCGATGTGGTTGACATTCAATCCCGAAGTTTCAGATGTTAGCGGGTGGTCCCTTGAAAAAGTCGGCCAGCAAGTTTCGCCGCTCGATGTGGTGCGTGGTGGCGGCCGGGCCATGCATGCGGTGACAGGACCTGTGCGCTACCAGGACGCACACGGGAGCTTCGAATTGGAGACCTTGGATGCGCCTGTCATGGCCGTGGGCGAAAGGTCGCCTCTCAACTTTTCGCACAGTCTTCCGGACATGCGGCACGGTATTCACGTGAACCTGTTCAACAATGCATGGGGAACGAACTACATTCAGTGGGATGGCGGAGACTGGACCTATCGCTTCACAATCTCGGCTAGCTGAACGGATAATACCGCGACTCTGGTTGTGAAGGTTAACTTCGCGTATTGGCAAGGAGAACAACGTTCGACCGCGCGAAGTGGCGTGTTTGGAATGGCCTCGCCAAGAGAGGGACGTGGGTTTGGCGCCCCTTGGGCAATGTGCGCAGGTGAGGTGCTTCGAACACATACTCTCGTTGCAAAAATGAGCGCGCAAGTTTACTGAATTTATCGTTCGAGGATCGTGCAGATGCACATCCAGGGGCCATAGTTGAAACGGATCGTGATCGCCAAGAGGAGACTTATGAGACGCATCGGCGTAATACCAGCTACCTTGATTGGCATCGTTTCGTTGCCTGTGGTCGCTCAACCCAAGAAGAATATAGACACGATCTTTCAAATCGGGGTCTTCGATGGAATCTCGAACGAATTTGGATCGCATATGCCGAAGAATCCCACGGCATTTGTCCGTGGGGCATAACCTTCGGCAGCAAATGACAATGATGTCCTATCAAGTGCAAGTTCAACCCATCCGGAGAATCTGACCTCGATGAAAAAACAGCTAGTTACGCTCGTTCTGCTTATGACCTTCACTGCCCTTCGCGCGGAAGCCCAGGAGCAACCCGTGGACTACGTCAATACTTTCCTGGGGACTGCCCCGCTGACCAATCCGGCGGACATCGGGTTCAAACCGCCGTGGCGGGTATGGGCAGGCCTTGTCTTTCCCGGAGCATCCGTGCCCAACGCCATGGTGCAGTTGAGCCCGATCACTAAGTTTGGAAGCGGAGCTGGGTATGAATACGAGAATCCGCAGATCTACGCCTTTGCCCACACCAACAAAGGCCATTGGAATCTCTGCAATATTCCCATACTTCCGGTGAGCGGCGATGTGAATCCCGCCGATTTCGGCTCGACCTTCAGCCACAAAAAGGAGTCGTCCCATCCCGGCTATTTCCAGGTGTATCTGGAGCGGTACGGCATCAACGCCGAGTTGACTTCAACCTTGAGAACCGGATACCACCGTTATACCTATACAGACAACACCCAGTCGAAAAAGCTGGTGGTGAATCTCGCCGTTTCGAACGAGCGAATCAAAGACTGGAAGTTCGAGCAGGACGGAGACAACTCCTTCAAGGGTTTCCAGGTGGCGAGCGAGAAGGTCTTCTTCTATGCGGTGTCCAATTACAAGATCAAGAGCATCGAGATGCTGAAAGGGGAGAAGACCGACTTGCCGGTCGTCGACTTCGTGGGTGGCAGCAAACCGGTGGAGATCAAGATAGGTCTGTCATTTGTCAGCATTGAGAACGCAAAGGACAATCTCGAGAAGGAGCTTGGAGACAAGAGCTTCGAGACTGTGAAAGCGGAGGCTTCCGCGACCTGGGAGAAGCTGTTGTCCAAGATACAGGTATCTGGTGGAACCGAACGACAAAAGGAACTCTTCTATTCCTGCTTCTATCGTTCGTTTCTATGGCCGGCACTGAGAAGCGATGTAAACGGCGAATACCTCGACGTGAAGGGAGCGACCGTCAAGGCGGATTTTCAGTACTATACTTTGCCCTCGCTGTGGGACGACTACCGGAACAAGCTGGTCCTGCTGGGCATGATCTCGCCCGACGTAACAGTCGATGTGATTCGATCTCTGATCGACCGCGGTGAGAAGACTGGCTTCATTCCGACGTTCTTCCACGGAGACCACGCCGCGCCATTTATCGCCGGCTCGTATCTGCGCGGACTGAGAGGGTATGACATCAAGAGCGCTTACAACCTGCTGCTGCGAAATGCCACGGTAGAAGGGGGTACACGGCCATTCATCCGCGAGTATATGGACAAGGGATTCATCTCCGATCCGGACATTCCCCGTCCCGTGATGGAGACGAAGGGGAAAGCCGGCGTCACCAAGACGCTGGAATATTCCTACGACGACTACTCCGTCGCGCTGCTGGGGAAGGAACTGGGCGACGAGCCGAACTATGCCATGTTGATGAAGCGCTCACAAAACTATAAGAACATGTTCGATCCATCGACCGAACTGATGCGTGGCCGCCTGGATAACGGCGACTGGGTGAAGAACTTTAATCCGCAATATCCCTACTACGAATATATGTACCGCGAAGCCAACGCGTGGGAATCGTCCTTCTTTGCGCCGCACGACACGGAAGGACTGATTGGTCTCTACAAAAGCAAGGCCGACTTTGAGCAACACCTGGACTCGCTCTTTACGATTCCCTGGAATCCGAATTACATCGCCGAGAACGTCAACTCCTTCATCGGTCAATACTGCCAGGGAAATCAGCCGGATCACGGATTCGCTTATCTTTATTACTTTGTCGGCAAGCAGGAAAAATCCCAGGCCATCTTGAATACCATTATGAGCCGCTTCTATGGAATGGGCGAGGATGGCCTGGCGTTGTCTGGAATGGATGATGCCGGAGAAATGTCGTCGTGGTATGTGTTCAACGCGATCGGCCTCTACCCCTACTCGCCCGCAGACCCCAAGTACATCGTGTCGGTGCCGCTCTTTCAAAAGACAACTTTCAAGTTGAATGAAGGCAAGACGCTGACAATTCTAAAGAAGAATTCTGGCGAACGGATCACCAGTATTACCTATGGCGGGCGGACGATTGACGGCTACTTTGTGGCTCACAGCGACCTTGAAGCTGGCAAGGAATTAGTGATCACAACGAAGTAGTTCGGCGTTTCTCAAACTACGGTCTAACACTCAGGAGAGGATACGAATCGGCATCTGAAAGCAGCTATCGCGGCCTGAAGAAGAATCACGAATGGCTGTTGGCTGACTTCGCGTTGGTTAACCTCTGCCAACACCGTAGGCGATTGGTCACCCTGGGGCGTAGTGTCTCTGGATGCCGGCAATCGGCTCCCCAGAGATGCAAAACAGCCCCATAAACAGAGAAATGCCAGAGACAAAGTGAGCGGTATGTGAAGAACAGGTGCTATGAAGTCACGCGCGCCGCCTGAAGTATTTTCCACTGGTCTGGCAGCCAATTGGACAGTTCGCTTCGTTGATCTTGCGATATGTTGGTCAGCAACTGCGTGAGATACAGTTGCGGGTCTATAGCGTCCCGACGGCATGTGCTTGTCAGGCTGGCCAAGATCGCCGTTCTTCCACCACGCGGGTATCACTTGTCCTAAATGCCCGTTACAACGCGGTCCGGACCACGATCATCACCACGAATTATCCCGTCGTTCCACCTGGTGCTGGCGGGATGAGAGAGGAAACGCCCCGTGAGCGCTACTAAAAGCCCATTTTGTTTGAATCTGTGCCAGGCGGCAATGTTGTGGAATGAAACAGCTCAGGGCAGAACTATGGACGAAGTGGCGGGCACTGGTATCAGAGCAGAGTCAAAGCGGTCAGACTGTGAGTGCATTCTGTCGTGACCGTGGTCTTCGTGATTCGCTTTTTTGCGATTGGAAGAAGCAGATTCACGACGGCGAAGCGACGAAGTTTGTAGAAGTGAAAGTGAAGGAGTCGAGCGAGCAACGAAAGCCGGTGGCGGAAAGTTGTCCTCGCGTGGGTCCCCAGGAAAGCCCAGACAAAAGGGGTAGGAAATCTTAGCTTTGGGTCAATATATCATTTGGCGTCTGGACGGAATTCGTCGGGGAAGCCACATAGGAGTGCCTGGCGAGTTCTGTATCAGTGGGAATGAGACAAACTGGTACAACTCTAGCTGGGCGGCCAACCTGACTGAAGGTTTTCGTTGCTGCCGCGAATGGTTTAGAACTTGCTCTAGAGCATTTCTCTTTTAGATGTATACGGGATCTGGCGATTCTCTGCGTAACGAAATTTTATGGCGAAGGCATATTCGGATGACCTTCGGCGGAGATTTCTGTCCGCCTACGATCTGGGTGAGGGGACGCTGGAAGAGTTGGCCGAGCGTTTCATGGTCAGTGTGCCCTACGGAAAGAAACTACGAGGGCAGTTTCTGCGCAGCGGTCAGATGGAGCGCGTAGAACAGCGTCGTGGCACACCGCGCAAATTGTTGGATGGGCCACGGGAGCAGTTGCGGCGTTGGGTGGTTGCTGCTCCGGATCTGACGCTGGACCAGTTGCAGCAGAAGTTGGGCCAGGAGTGCGGACTTGGCATCAGCCGTGCGCAGGTGGCCCGAGCGCTGAAGCGGATGGGTCTGCGGCTGAAAAAAGTCACTCCACGCCACCGAGCGGGACACAGAAGAAAACCGCCGTCGACGAGAAGAGTTCGTCGCTAAGCTCGGCACCATCCCGCCGGAGAAACTGATCTTCCTTGACGAAAGCGGCGTCACCACGCGCATGACGCGTCTGTATGCACGTGCGCCTGGCGGCACCAGAGTCCATGAGAGCGCACCCGAAGGCGACTGGAAGATCCTCACCATACTGGGCGCGATGAGTACCCGCGGCATCATTGCTGCGATGACCATCGAAGCAGCCACGGACCGGGCGATATTCCTCGCCTATCTGGATGAGGTCCTGTGTCCGCAACTACAACCCGGCGACGTGGTGGTGATGGACAATCTCAGTTCGCACAAGGTCGACGGAGTCCGCCAGCGCATCGAGGCCCGCAAGGCCGAACTGCTTTATCTGCCTCCCTACTCGCCCGACTTGAACCCTATTGAAAAAGCCTGGTCGAAACTCAAGCAAATCCTTCGTCAGGTCAAAGCTCGCACCGCCGAAGCACTCGATCAGGCCATCGCCGCGGCTCTACCGGAGATCTCACCCGCCAACGCACAAGCGTGGTTCCGGCTCTGCTTTCACGGTATATAGCTTAATGAGAAATGCTCTAGATGTGTGTCCAGAAAGCCGAGGAGGCTGCCTGTGCGATTGGTACACCGGTGAACGAGTTGTTCCTGAATCACCGCCAATTCGGAAGTTTGAGAAACATCCCGAAGTGGATTCTGCCGTATTCTGCTTTTCGTAGGCAAGAAACGAAGCCAGCCTCTTGAAATGCCAACTCAACAGGCGAAACAGTCCCCAATTTTCTCCCGGAATTTGCAGATTAATTCGAGGAAACGCGCACAATCAATTCATGACCTCAGGAGCCCCACAAATCCCGCACATTCCTCCAATCCCCCGGTTCAATCCCGCAAATGACCCCACCCCTCCCCCCTTTTCCTTCCATGCATATGAAAACAATGATGTTACATCAATAACGACCAGAAACGCCCGCGAAAACAAGCAACTTGCGCTCAAGGGAACGTCGGAAATCCGGCGCCCCGGTCTCGGTAACGTTATCAGGACCACGATGAGGGTGCCCCCGGTCCCTCGCCTTTGGGGACCGGGGA
>PLZC01000130.1 GCA_003151985.1 Acidobacteriaceae bacterium | reverse complement strand
ACCCTGACCTGTTCATCATCCTGTTGCAGGTGTTCGAGGATGGCCAGCTCACCGACGGGCTTGGCAATACGGTGGACTTCATAAACACCATCATCATCATGACCTCGAACATCGGCGCCCGCCATCTGCAAAAGAAGCAGGGCCTCGGCTTCCAGAGCGACCGCGAAGACATCGTCAACGACAAGGTCGAGGAGTTGGTGAAGCAGGAAGTCAAGAAGACCTTCAACCCGGAATTCCTTAACCGGCTGGATGAAGTGATCCTGTTCCAATCGTTGTTGGATTCGGACCTGATCCAGATCGTCGAACTGCTNNCAGAAGTCCATCACCATCTCCGTCACCGAGGAAGCCAAGAAGTGGATTCTCGACAAGACCCTTGGCGACCGCAGCTACGGAGCGCGCCCGTTGCGGCGTGCCCTGCAGCGCTACGTTGAGGACCCCTTGTCGGAAGCTCTGATCGCGGGAAGGATCTCGGCGCGCCCTGCTTTCCTCGAGGTCTACCTCGACGTCAACCAGCTCTTCTATCGCCCGGTAAGTGCGAGCGAAGAGGTGGCCAGCGAAGAAAAGGCCGCCGGTATCCTGCTGTTCAGCAATTGACGCTGAAACCTTCGGCGCCAACTAAAAGCCCCCGGTCAACCAGCCGGGGGCTTTCTCTTTTTGGATCAACCCGCTCCAAAACACGATTTTGCAAGGCAACCATCGTGGTCATTCCAGACGGTTTGTCTGGCCCCTTTGCGATTTTACAAAGACTTTACAGCTTAGGGTTAGACTTACAACAACTTAAATGACAACATCTTCATCTATCAGGATAGCTTCTCCTCTCCACAAACGGGGCACGAATGCGGACTTCCCCCCGCCGCCCTTAGGAAGCCGATCGATTTAGAACATGCGCCGCAGGCTGGGAACCCGGGGCGCAACGAATGCAGTTCAACCAGTATGAATGGGGAGTACGAATTACATGGCGACAGCACAATTGTCCCAAGCAGTTCCAAAGAACCTGAGGGGGTCCTCCACAACAGAATCCACCGTCGCGGAACGCGCAGTCATGATGTGCGCGTCCGCGCTCTTCGCCGGCCTCACCCACCATGAAATTCTGGAGATCGCATCTTGTGCCAGGGCTAGGTCATTTGCCCGCGACGAACTCCTGTTCATGCAAGGTCAGAGCGCCCGCCACCTGGTGATACTCCAGTCTGGAAGCGTCAAGCTCACTCAACTCAGCTCCAACGGCAGCGAGGTTATCCTCCGCATGACTGGCTCGGGGGATCCAGTCGCCATGCCCGCGGAGACTTCATCGCAATGCCACACGTGTTCTGCCCGTGCCATGGAGAATTGCAAAGCCCTGGTTTGGGAATATTCCAAGCTGCAACAGCTTCTGGTCGATTACCCGCAGATAGCGAAGAACATCAGCCGGATTCTCTCCAGCCGGCTCAATGAACTGCAGGAGCGGTTTCGCGAAGTGGCAACCGAGAAAGCCGCTCAACGGCTGGCGCTGGCACTGCTCAGGCTAATCAAACAGGTCGGCAAACCGGCTCTCGGTGGAGTCGAAGTGTCCTTCTCCCGCGAGGAATTGGCGCAGATGACGGGGACGACTTTGTTCACCATCAGCCGCCTGCTGTCGAAGTGGGGAGAGAAGGGCTTTGTCTTGCCCCGCAGAGAAGCGGTTGTTGTGCTCGATGCCGGTCGTCTCGGGCTGGTAGGCGAAGGGGGAGACTAGGAGTATCGCGCTCCCAGCACCCGCGGATGGGTCGGCGACGATGTCTGAAAAACACTGATTATTCAGACGTTTGAGACGGCTCCCAGGATGGTTCCGCGGGCCGGCGCGGCAGGATGCGCGCCGGGACTCCGACGGCGATCGAGTTTGAAGGGACGTCGGTGATGACAACAGCGTTGGCGCCGATGGCCACGTCGTCGCCTATGTGGATCGGCCCTAAAAGCTTGGCGCCGGCGCCAATATCTACGCGGCTGCCGATCACAGGCGAGCCGCGCTGACCGGTGGTACGCAGACCGATAGTGACGCCGTTGCGGATGCGGCAGTCGTCGCCAAAGACGGCGTCGCCGCTGATGATGATGCCGCCGAAGTGATCGATGACGAAGCGGTGGCCAAGCGTGACTTCGCAGGGCAGTTCGATGCCCGTGAGTATCTCCGCCAGAACCTTGAGAATCTTGTAGGCAAGTGAGAACGGCATGCGCAGCGGACGCCAGCGAATGCTATAGCGCCACCGGCCAAAGCGGTAGACAAGCATGGTCCAGAAGCCGCGGCGGCTCCAGTCACGGTCGTGAGCGCGATAGTCCTCGCGGATGTCAGCGAACATGGGGCCTTTCAGCCAAGTTCGATGGGTGCGAGCCGGGCGTCGGCAGGCGAACTGGCCGGGCTTGCTCGATCGAAATTGAACTGGGTCTGGTATAGCGCTTGGGCATCGTTCTTACCTTTACCAGGGCTGCGGCGGACTCGTTCGTCCACCCTCGGTTTCTTGCCAAGCCCGGCGCATAAGGCTAACCAGCAGCTTGAATTCCTTAGCACGCTCGCGGCGAGCCGGGTCGGCGCTTAACCGATTGCGCCAGCGGCGAAGTGTGTAAATGCACTCTTCCAGGCGGCGTGCCAACTGCGCCTGCCAACCGTGGTGCTTGCGATAGTAGAGCAACGTGGAGCGCATGCGCCACAACACCACCTGCGCGCCGGTTTCTGAAAACGTGAGCGACTTCAATTGACGGCCGGACTCGCCGCCCAGGTGGGTGACGACGATATCGGGCCAATACTGGACGCGAAAGCCGGCGGCCTTCATGCGGCGGCAGAGATCGACTTCTTCGCAGTAGAGGAAGAAGGCCGGGTCGAAGAAACCGGTTGCGGCAAGGGCCTCGCGGCGCAGGATCATGAACGCTCCCGGTACCCAATCCACCGTGGCCGGTTCAGCGGGGTCGGCCCAGGTGCGGTCTGGCGCGCCGAAAACACGTGAGCGCGCAAAACGCGAGGACAATCCTGTGAGCACCAAGGCGTCTCTGGCGATGGAAGGGAACTGGCGCGCGGAGGGCTGCCATTGGCCATCGCTGCCGACCAATCGCGCCCCGCCAACGCCCGCGGCGGGGTCGGCGTCCATATGTTTGATCGCCCGTGCCAGCGCCCCCGGATGGAGAAAAGCGTCGGAGTTGAGCAGAATCGGGTAACGCCCCTGGGCCGACTCCAGCGCCAGGTTATTCGCAACTCCAAAACCGAGATTCAAGCTGTTGCGAAAGAGCCTGACAGGGACGGAACAGGCACTAAATTCGCTTGCCACTATATCGGCCGAGCCGTCGCTCGAGGCGTTATCGACGACCAGTACCTCCGCAGTTAGGCCAATGGGCAGCCGTTCGCACTCGGCGAGGAGGGATTGCAGGCACTTCCACAGCAGGTCGCGCGTGTTGAACGAGACGACGATGACGGAAATGTCGAAGCCGTAAGCGGAATGAAGGCTCATGAGCGCGCGGCCTCCCTGAGGCGCAGATCGCCGTGGAGTAATTGGCGATGGCTTGCCGTGGGCGGCAAAGCTGACTCGGATGCGAGCCTGAATTTCAAGGTGGTTCAAGTATAGTGCCGGGCCGGGGTGCCGGGTATCTGTGTCTGTGCAGCCAGCATGCAAGCATTGTTGCCTGGAGCCGGGCGAAGGCAATATGATTTCGTCTCTCACCTCTTTTTGATTGAAGAGACCACCAACCGAACTCGCATGAGAGAGCGAGGCCGTTCGAGTTCTCCATGTTTGCGAGGAATTCAATTCAGTTGCACCGGCTGGCCAAAAGGAGTTACCGCGACGCATGATTTCAGAACGCATATTGAATGTCTGGCGGAGGGTGTTCAAGCCCTTCGAATACCCCGCGGAGCTGGAGCATGCCATCGGCGATGCGAAGACCGTGCTGGACGTGGGTTGCGGGTACCCCTCTCCTATCAAGGGGTTCAGCAAGAAGTTCCATGCGGTGGGAGTAGATCTCTTTGAGCCCAGCATCGAAAAGAGCAGGGCGGAGGGGATCCATAACGACTATCTAAAAATTGACGTGCTTGAGATCGGCGCGAAACTCAAGGATAAGTCGTTCGATTGCGTCTTGGCCTCCGACCTGATTGAGCACCTGAGCAAGGAAGATGGAATCAAGCTTCTGGAGATGATGGAGCGAATTGCCAAGGAACGAGTGGTCGTTTTTACTCCGAATGGCTTTCTTTCTCAGGGGGAGTATGACGGGAATCCTTGGCAGATACACAGGTCCGGCTGGACGCCGGCGGAGATGAACCAACGGGGCTACAGGGTTGTCGGCATCAATGGTTATAAATCATTAAGAGGCCCATACTCTTATTTGAAGTACAAGCCGGAGTTCTTTTGGCAAATCGTCTCCGACATGACTCAACTGGTTTTGAAGAGATTTCCCAATGCCGCCTTTCAGATACTTTGCGTGAAGGACGTTCGCAGGATTGAGAATCGAATCCAATGAACCTGCGCGTTATCCTTCAAGTTCTCGTTCTGCTGGGCGCAGCCACCGCGACCCCATATCGCTCGGCGCAACGGGTTAATGGCGAAAGCACTGGCGTCACTCGAATGCGCGTAACCAATCAGGTGGTTCTTTCAGACGTCAAGAGGTTGGGCATCAATCTAGGCACCCAAAGCTACTACGACGCCGGGCAGATGATGAAGAACCTGCTCTTCCGCAATCCAGGCTTCGAGGGAATGAGTTATCGCAGCATTCAGCAGTGCGAAGCGGGTGGGCTGACCAGTTGCGTCAATCGCCGCGATTGGATCAGGTTTCCTGCGGATTTTTGGAACGGCGCGACCTTTGAGGTGCTGGACGGGGTTGCGGCGGGCAGGACAGGCAAAGTGCTGTCAAGCGAGCCCGTTGCCGGTGTCGGCGGGTCCGCGCTCGGCCTTGACGGCAAAGGCAAACCGATCGGGGCAGGGGACTGGCTGGCCATGGCAAAGGAGTTTCCCGAGGACCCTGCCGCCGGTTGGTGGACAACCCTGAAGGGCGGCGCAGTTTTGAAATCGGAACGATCCGATCTTCCGCCCAACACCGAGGGTCGCCAGGCGCTGCGTGTTGAAGCCTTCGGCCCCGGGCAGTCGGCGCAGATCAAGTCCTACTTCGACGCCACTGAAGGATTCACCTTCGTGCGCCTCAAGGGCCGCTTCCGGTTGAGCTTCAGGGCCAAGTCCGTGGCCGGCTCCGGAACCGGATCGAAAATGATTCATGTGCGCGTGGCGCGGCTCGTTCAAGGGATGATGTCCTATCTCGAACAGGACCTGCGGATCGCGCCGGCCTGGAATGACTACCAGCAGGAATTTGTTGCCAACGAGGCGGCCGGCCCGGTGGGCCCTGTCGAAGTCAGTTTCACGGTGGCAGGCGGCAACATGCTGCTGGACGACGTCGATCTGGAGAAAATCAGCGGCGACGCCGCCAACCATACAGCCTTTCGAGACGAAGTGGTGCAGACCCTGAAGGAACTCCGCCCCGGAGTGCTTCGCTTGATGTCAACCAATGCCGGCCTTGGCAGCACCGTAGACGACCTGCTTGCGCCTCCGCTCGCACGCCAGCGGGCCGGCTTTTCGTTATGGTTTGCCAAGCAGGAAGACATCCCAATCGGGATTCCGGAGTTTCTCGAACTATGCCAGGAGGTGGGAGCCGAGCCCTGGATCGTTGCCCCCACGGCCATGAGTACACGGGAAGCGCGGAAGTTGTCCGAGTTCCTTGCCGCAGGCATTGAGACTGCCGGCGGCGCACTGCGAGCCGCCGGCGGCCATGCAATGCCGTGGACCCAGGTCTTCCCGACCATTCACATCGAGCTGGGCAACGAAACCTGGAATGGACTTTACCAGGGTGAATCGATGGGGGACCCAGCCGCGTACGGACGGCGGGCCAACCTGATCTTCGCGACTCTGCGCGACGCTGCCGGGACGGATGCCGGGCGACTGGACCTGGCGGTCGGCGCTCAGACCGTTTGGCCGGCAAGAAACGCCGCGATGCTTGCGGCCGCTCCCCTGGCCAACACCGTGGCCATCGGACCGTACTTGATGCACAGCGTTACCCGTTGGGCCAATGACGATGAGTTATACACTCCGCTTATGGCTCAGCCGGAACAAATGTCCAGGGAGGGCCCGGTACGGGCCTCGCAGGCATCGGCGCGCGGACGCCGGCTCGCAGTCTACGAAGTCAATTTGCACACCACGGAAGGCACGGCGCCACAATCGGTTTTGGACCGCCTGGCTCCATCGGCCGCAGCCGGGGTGGCGGTCGCCGGCCACATGCTGCGCATGATGCGCGATAACGGAATCCGCGATCAAATGCTCTACAGCTTGCCCCAGTTTCAATTCAAGCGGGCCGACGGTGCATTCGTCAGGCTCTGGGGGGCCGTTGTCGAGATGGGCACAGACGGCCGCAAGCGTCCGCAGTTCCTGGCCGAGAGCGTGGCCAATCGTGTA
The DNA here is from genome assembly GCA_003151985.1 of Acidobacteriaceae bacterium. GTDB lineage: Bacteria > Acidobacteriota > Terriglobia > Terriglobales > Acidobacteriaceae > Telmatobacter. The sequence continues at coordinate 3,830 of PLZC01000130.1, read as the reverse complement.
ATTCGCGGCAACCTGATGCAGGTCGAGGTTTCCGGCGAAAATCCAACGCACGACCAGCCGGAAGGCAACGACGAAGTACACCTGAAGGGGGTTCATGAACTCGATGCCTACGCTTTCCATCAAGGCAACCGGCACGGGCTTGTCCTCTTTAATTATGGTTTGCACCAGCCGAGGCGCATCAGCTTGGATGCCCCCGGCCTCGGAGCCGGGAAGAACATCAAGCTATGGAGATTGTCCAGCCCGGGGCCCGGAGCTACCAACGAGCAAACGGTCCAAGTGAAGATCGAAGAGGACAAATTCGTTGGCACGGAATTAGTGCTTCCTCCTTGCTCGATGGCCGCGCTCGAGTGGTCCGAATAGAAATTCAAAATGACAGCTTGCAATGATCGAATTCATTTGGCACGATCAAGGAGGGAGGAACCATGTTGAAGGGATTTCGCGACTTCATTTTACGCGGCAATGTTGTGGACCTGGCAGTGGCAGTCATTCTCGGCGTGGCCTTCAACTCCATCGTCACATCGCTGGTGGGCGATGTGCTGAATCCGCTGATCGCCGCGACAATCGGCAAACCGGACTTCAGCGGCGTCATCCTGGACCTTAACGGCGGCCACATCAAGGTGGGCAACTTCCTCAACGCCGCCATCTCGTTCCTCATCGTGGCTTCGGTCGTCTATTTTGCGGTCGTGCTGCCTGTCAACGCTCTCCTGTCCCGGCTAAAGAAGCCGGAGGCGGTAGCGCCGCCTGCCACCAAAACCTGCCCTGAGTGCCTCAGCGATATCCCTTTGGCTGCCCGGCGCTGTGCCCAATGCGCCCAACCCGTGGCGTAGTTCTCAATCCAACTCGCGCAAAGCCGGCGAGAAGGTGTAGAACCCCAGGAACACCACCATGGCCACGCCGGACATGGCCGCCAGAGCGTGCGCCGTGGGAATGTGCCGCGACAGCTCCCCGGCCAGCAGCGCGCCCAATGGCGGGAGCCCCAGGAAGCAGGTTCCGTAAATGCTCATCACCCTGCCCCGCATGGCGTCGGAGGAGAGTGTCTGCATGGCCACGTTGACCGAAGAGATGGTCAGAATCATCCCGTAGCCCTCAAAGAGCATCAGGAAGACCGACAGCGCGAAGAAGTGTGTGTAACAGAAGATCACCACCACCGCCATCACCGCCGCCCCGCTGAAGGCGATCACGCCGCCCCGGTTTCGGATGTTTCCTCGCCAGGCCACCGTGACGGCGCCCAACACCGCGCCCGCCCCCGAAGCGCCGAAGAGCCACCCCATCCCGCTCGCCCCCACCCCCAACTGCGTGCGCGCAAAATACGGAATAAAAGTGATGAAGGGAATGGTCAGCAAACTGGCTACGCCAATCATCCACACCAGCACGAACATCTGCGGGCGGCCGCGGACGTACCCGAGGCCGGCGCGCAGGCTGGACAACATGCTTTCCTGGCGCGCCTCTTGTTCCTCCGGATAGCGAATGCGCGTCAGCGCCCACAAGACCGCCAGAAAACTCAGGCCGTTGAGGAAGAAGTTGCCGGCCACGCCCATCAGCACCATGGCATAGCCGCCCAGCGTTGGCCCCAGGATGCGCGACATGTTGTATTGTCCGGCGTTCAGCGCGATGGCGTTCGTCAGGTCCTCGCGCTTGACCAATCGCGGCACCAATGCCTGATAACTTGGCTGGTTCATCGACATGGCCGTTCCGTTGAGGAAGGCGATGACTGCCACCTCCCACACCGTGACGACCTGGAACCAGGCCAGGGCGGCAAGCAGAAAGGCCAGGATCATCATGGTGGACTGGGTGACGAGGAGCAGCCTGCGCTTGTCCACGCGGTCGGCAATCACCCCGCCAAACAATGTGAAGAAGAGAAAAGGAATGGACCCGGCAAATCCCACCACGCCCAGCCAGAAAGCGGAGTTGGCAGTGAGCGTGAGTACCAGCCAGCCCTGGGCCACGTTTTGCATCCAGGTGCCGATGTTGGAAAGAAAGTTGCCGCTCCAGAAGAGGCGGAAGTTGGGGTTGCGCAGGGCGCGCACAATTTGGGGAAAGCGCGAAGGCGTTTCGACGGGGAAGGCTTCGGCGACGGTCACGGCATCGGCCGCTGCCACCTCCAGGCGCGGGTTCAGGCGTTCCTTATCCGACTCGCGGCCAGCGCCCAGAACAGGTACCCCCTGGACCTTAGTGTATGCCGCAGGGCAGTTGCGGTCGGGCGAATGAGCATCCAAGCATGGGAGGAAGCACACCCCTTATGCCGCTTGCAAAGATCTCACGTCGGGAACTGTTGAGATTGGGAGCCGTAACCGGTGCGGCGGGTTTGGTCGGGTCGGTACTGCAAGGATGCGGCGGACACGGGACCCTCCCAATACTCCCTGGTCCAAGCACATGCGCCAAGGTGACGGACATCGACCACGTCGTCATCCTGATCCAGGAAAACCGCTCGTTCGACCACTATTTTGGCAGCTACCGCGGGGTCAAGGGATTCTCCGATCAGAGCGCCGCCTTCAACCAGCCCTATCCCGGAAACGTCTCGAACGCCCCGGTCGGCGCGCTGCTGCCCTTTCACCTGGACACAACCAAGACCAACGCGGCCTGCACCCACGACATCACCCACGATTGGGTGCCGCAGCAAAAGAGTTGGAACAACGGCGCGATGGATGGCTTTGTCACCTCGCGCCTGGCCATCAACGCCAACGATGCGGTGCTGGCCATGGGCTATTACACGCGCGCCGATCTGCCTTACTACTACGCCGTGGCGGACAACTTCACGCTCTGCGATAACTACTTCTGCTCCGTCATCGGACCCACCGATCCCAATCGCCTCTACAGCATGGCGGCGTCCATCGACCCGGACGGAAAGAACGGCGGGCCAGTGCTTCAGACTCTGGTCACGAATCGATCGGCCTTCTTTGGCAAGCTGAGCTATACCACAATGCCCGAGCAGCTACAGGCACGCGGTATCTCCTGGAAGGTCTACACGTCGCCGGACCAGAACATTCTCAACGGTCTCTTCTCCGACAATATCCTCTCCTACTTCAAGAACTTCCAGGACCATACCTCTCCCCTCTACCAGAACGCGTTCCTGCCCCAGTTTCCGGTCGATTTTGTTACCGATGCGGTTTCGGGCAACTTGCCGCAGGTCTCCTGGGTCATCGCGTCGGTCATCGACTCCGACCATCCACCGTCTCCGGCGCTCTTCGGAGAAGCCACCTTATCCGCGATTATTACGGCACTCACCGCCAATCCCGTAGCCTGGGCCAAGACCGCCCTGTTTGTTACCTACGACGAAAACGGCGGCTTCTTCGATCACGTTGCCCCGTTAACGGCGCCTCCCGGAACTCCCGGCGAATTCATCACTGTGCCCGCGGTACCCGACCCCACCGTGGAGGGCGGCATCACAGGCCCTATCGGACTCGGTTTCCGCGTGCCCACGCTCCTCATTTCGCCCTTCAGCCGCGGCGGCTTCGTCTCGTCTGACCTGTTCGACCACACCTCGGTGTTGCGCTTCCTCGAGACGCGCTTTGGCGCCGAGGTGCCGAACCTGTCGGCGTGGCGTCGGGCCGCGGTGGGCGACATGACCAGCGCCTTCAACTTCACCAAGCCGGACACGTCCGTCCCCACCTTGCCGTCGACCGTCGATGCGCTTCCGGGCATCATCGCCGAATGCGTCAACGACCTCGCGGGCTTCACGCCCTACACGCTGCCCACGCCCCAGGCGATGCCGACGCAGGAGCCCGGAACCCCGACGCGCCCCAGCGGAACTTGCTAGCGCGGCGACGACTCAATCGAGATAGGGGACGCAGCCCGTCCGGCCACCCATCCCGGCCGGGTCAAGCCGCTAT
>PLZC01000359.1 GCA_003151985.1 Acidobacteriaceae bacterium | reverse complement strand
CGATGGCCAGCACCTGGGCCTTCACAACCTGCCCGGCGCGCAACACGTCCGATGGGTGGTTGAGCCTGCGCTCGGCCGTAATTTCGCTGATGTGGACCAGCCCTTCAATGCCGTCGGCAATCTGTACNNGGCGAGGGTCTGCTTGAGGCCAAGCGAGATGCGCCGCCCCTCCGGCTTGATACCGAGAATCACCGCATCGACCGTGTCGCCCTGCTTGAGCACGTCGCTCGGGTGGCGGATCTTCTTGCCCCACGACATCTCGGAGATATGAATCAGCCCTTCGACCCCCGGCTCAATCTCTACGAACGCACCAAAATCCATCAGTCGCGTAACGGTGCCGGTAATGCGCTGGCCGACAACCAATCGATCGGGTGCTGTGACCCACGGCTCCGCCTGTAGCTGTTTCAGGCCAAGCGAGATCTTCTTCGTCTCAGGGTCGATCTTCAAAATCCGAACCTGAAGCTCCTGCCCCACCGTCAGCACGTCTTCCGGCTTGCTGATACGAGTGTGCGCAATGTCGCTCACGTGCAGTAGCCCGTCCACGCCGCCGATATCGACGAACGCACCATAGGGGACCAGGCTCCGGACCGTGCCCGTCACCGTTTCGCCTTCCTTCATGGTTTCGAAGTGAGCCTGGGCAAGGCCGCGCGCCTGCTCTTCCAAAACCACCTTGCGATCCACCACCACATCTTCGTCCGTAACGTCGAGCTTGGTGATGCGGCAGGTGATTTCAGTGCCCACCAGTTTCTCCAGCTCAACCGCGTCCTTGGTTCCGCTGCGCGAGGCAGGCATGAAAGCCCGAACCCCCACGTCGACTCTCAGGCCGCCCTTGATTACTTCGATAACGGTGCCCACCACGGCAGTCTTCTCCGCAAAGGCAGCCTCCAGCGCCGACCAGTCGCGGGGCTGCGCCACCTTGAACCGGGATAGCACGTAGTAATGCTCTTCGTTGCGGCCCGTTACGGAAACCGGAAACGAGTCGCCAACCTTCACGCCTTCCGCGTTGTTCTCGAATGCCGAGCGTGGCAGAACGCCCTCTGCCTTGTAGCCGATATCCAGAAAAACCTGGTCGGCGGAAACAGACACAACCGTCCCTTGCAACTGTTTCGATCCAGGTTCGGACCGGTGCGAGTGGCTGCGCTCGAACGCGTTTAGCAGGTCCGCAAAGGACTCGGTGGGCTCGTCGCCGGCTTCGATGACGGGCAAAGAGGTTTCTTCAGGCGCGGGAGAGGATTCTGGAACGATGTCGTTGGTCATGATGTGTACTGTTCTATTTTCACATGATTCAACAGGCAGCGCGGCGCGGTCGGCATTACCCGAGGATCGTGTTGTCGATAAGCCTCGTGCCGCCCACCCAGGCAGCCACCGCAAAAAGCGTCCCCGGGCCAGCCGTTTCGACCGGTTCCAGCGTCCCCCAATCCACCGCCTCAACATAGTCAACGCGGATTTCCGCCGCGACCGCCAGCATCTGCCTGGCCGCTTCAATCAACGCGCCGGCCCGCCGTTCGCCGCCCGCGGTCAACGCCTCCACGCACCGGATCGCGCGGCTAAGTGCAAGTGCCTTCATGCGTTCATCCGGGCTTAGATACACGTTGCGGGAGCTGAGTGCCAGCCCGTCGGCCTCGCGGACAATGGGACAGACCACAATCTCCGTCCCGAAGCGCAAATCGACCGCCATGCGACGCAGAACGGAAACCTGCGCCGCGTCCTTCTGACCAAAAAATGCCCGGTCAGGCTCCGCCGCAATCAGTAGTTTGGCCACCACGGTTGCAACCCCGCGAAAGTGCCCGGGCCGCGACGCTCCATCAAGCCGGTTGCTCAGTCCCTCGACATCCACGAATGTAGCCGCACCGGTGGGGTAAAGCTCATCGACACCCGGGGCAAACACTGCATGCGCCCCCTCCGCCTCAGCCAGCGCGCAGTCGGCATCAAAGCTGCACGGGTAGCGAGCGAAGTCCTCGTTCGGCCCAAACTGGGTTGGGTTCACAAAGATGCTCACAGCCACGGCCCCGCACGACGCCGCGGCCGCGCAAATCAAAGACGCGTGACCGGCGTGCAGGGCGCCCATGGTGGGCACCAGGCCGATCGTCTTTCCGCCATCGTTTCGCTCTTTACGCGACCACCGCCGGAGTTCCACGACCGTACGCAGAATTTCCATCAGGTTTTGCGCAGCGCCCCCGTCTTTTGCACGCCATCAAGAGCCCGCCGCGCAGCCTCCGGCAGGTGATAGCTTTCCTCGTCAGAGGGAAACGCACGGTGCTCCACATCTTCGCGGTAGTGCTCGACGGCTTCGCGAAGCAGCGCCGCCGCGTCCCCATACCGGCGCACAAACTTGGCCGGCGGGGCAAACGTCAGGTTCACCAGGTCATGGAAGACGAGAATCTGGCCGTCGCAATCGGGCCCGGCGCCTATGCCGATAGTCGGAATAGACAACTCGGCAGTGATGGCTGCGGCCGCCTCGCGCGGAATGCCTTCGAGCACCAGCGCCCCCGCTCCGGCATCGGCCAGCGCGTGCGCGTCGGCCTTCAGTTGCAACACGGTCTCGGTAGTGCGCGCCTGCACCCGGTAGCCGCCCATCCGGTGTACGCTTTGCGGCGTCAGGCCCAAGTGGCCCACCACCGGAATTTCCGCCTCGGTCAGCGCGCGGACCAGCTCCACACGCGGCCCCTCGACCTTGACCGCCTCGGCCCCCGCCTCCTTAATGAACCGGATGGCGTTCGTAAGCCCCTCGGCCACCGTGCCATGATAGCTGCCAAATGGCATGTCGGCCACCAGCAGCGCCCGGCGAACGGCGCGGCGCACCGCACGCGTATGGTGCAGCATCTCGTCCACGGTTACCGCCAGGGTGTTCTCGTGGCCCAGCACGACCATGGCCAGCGAGTCGCCTACCAGGATGAGATCGATGCCTGCCTCGTCCACAAGCCGCGAAGTCGCATAATCGTAAGCCGTAAGCGCTGAGATAGGCTTGCCCTGGCGCTTCATTTCAGCCAGCGCGGGCATCGTTACCTTGGTAATGGCGGTGTTTGTGAGTTGAGGGCCCTGAGGAGGAGAACTCGCTCCCCCGGGGAAGTTGGTAAGGCTCATCGTTGTCTCCAGTGCCGCTCCGTTTCCTCAGGATGCAGCCCGAACAAAGTGAGTATACGCCCGCAGTCCGTAGCCCGCGCAAAGACGATCAATTTGGGCCGCCTCGCTTGCACCCACCTCCCCCCGCACGGCACACTGATAGACAGAATGCACCCCCCCTTGGTTCTAGGACTTTCCGTGGGGCTTGGCGCGATGGCCGGGCTGGGATTGGCGGCGGGCGGCTGCGCTTACGCAGCCATGTGGCCGGAGTCGCGCATTTTTGGAGACACGCTGATTGCGCCGCAGCGTCCCGGCGAACTCGCGCTCACTTTCGACGATGGTCCCAACCCCGCCTGGACGCCGCGCATGTTGGATGTTCTGGCCAGTCACAATGTGCAGGCCACTTTCTTCATCCTCGGCAACCACGCCAAGGCCGAGCCTGCCTTAGTGCGGCGGATTGTCGCGGCTGGCCATCTCATCGGGAACCATTCCTGGAGCCATCAAAACCTCGCCATCGCTCCTGCCCGCCGCGTGCAAGAGGAACTGGCCTGGACCAGCCAGACTCTCGAGGAAATTTCGGGTGCGCCCATCCGCTATTTTCGTCCGCCCTTTGGCGCGCGCCGCCCGGAAGTGCTGCGCGTGGCCAGGTGGATGGGGATGACGCCGGTCATGTGGAACGCAATGACCTCCGACTGGAAAAATCCATCGGCCGACAGGATTGCAGCGCAACTAGGGAGGAAAATCGACCGGCTTGAACGGCGCGGATCGGCCGCCAACATCGTGCTCCACGACGGCAGCCACCTGGACATGGCTACGGACCGTGCCCCATCCGTCGCAGCCACCGGCCAGTTAATCGCCCGCTACAAAAACAGCCATCGGTTTGTGACGGTCGACGCCTGGGGCTAAAACATGCTGCGGAAAAAGGCATTGTTTTGAAAGGGCACGACTTCCGTCGGGCCGATAAAGCCAATAAAATCAATAGGACTTTACAGGCGGCGGAAAAGTACAACTCTGGCGCTTTGTAACAGGGCACGACTTTCAGTCGTGCCGCAAACGCTGCAAAACACGCGAGGGCTTCAGCCCCTGAGGGAATGTCTCTTCCTTAACTCCACTCCTTGTCCCGCGCAACGCCCGTCACCGGAGCAAGGTCGATATTCATCTCAATCCTTTTTCCGCAGCCTGTTTAGCCCCTGAAGGGAATGCTTCTTTCTCAACTCCACCCTTTCTCCCGCACAACGCCCCTCGCCGGAGCAAAGTTGATATTCATTTTCCCTGATTCCACAATCAAATCACGGAAAAGATGACACACAGTCCTTAGCTGGCCAGACGCTCCTCCCTCTCCAGCGCCTCGTGAATCAGCATCTTGAGATAGGTCTGATACCGTAGGCCGCGTCGTTCGGCCAGGGTCCGGGCGCGGGAGATGTCTTCCGGGGCAAGGCGAATCGTGGTTGGAGGCGTGATGCCGCGTTGCTTCAGCGTACCCTGCCGTACCTTGCCCTCCTGCGCTGCCTGTAGGAATGCCGCTGCCAAGCCCTCTCGGTTCTCAAAGAGCCAGTTAGCTTCATCCGCCTCGTTTTCAAACTTCGGAATTTTCAGTGTCTCCATAGCGCCGCCTCATTTCGGCCAGATAGTAGAGCTTGAGTTGCTTTGGCGCTTCCCAGGCAGAGATCACTCTCACCATTCCATAGCGCCATGTTGTGACGAGTTGTAGAATTCGTCCCGACGCCGTCTCCCCAAGTTGCTGTAGCCGCTCTTCCCCTTCGCTCTCGCCGGCAATCTGCAATTCCATATCGAGAGGGTCTCCGAGAAATACCTCCTCGGCCTCGTTTGGTGTAACACCGTGCCGGGCAATGTGGTTCTTGTTTGTCTCATCCCAATCGAAAAACAGTGCTTGATCGCTCACTAAAGCCTCAAAAGCATATTGAGTAAAGCCGGATTCATCACAAATCTCTACACAGTGTATTTACATTGTATGTTGTTTCATCTCCATGTCAAGAGGTATCTAGCAGTGTTCTTTTTGCGACACGGGGGATTGATTAACTCATTGCCGAGCGGACAGTTTGAACGCCTCTCCCGCCGCGGCGATGGTAGCTGCCACCTCTTCCGCTCCGTGAGCAGTGCTCAAAAAAGCCGCTTCAAATTGCGACGGCGGCAGCCATACACCCAGATCCAACATCGCGCGATGAAAGCGCCCGAAAGCAGCGGTATCCGACTTGGCCGCTTGCTCGTAGTTAGTAATCGGGCCGGGGTTGAAAAACCACGTCCACATCGAGCCCACCCGGTTCAGCGTCAGCCGCACGCCTGCCTTCGCCGCTTCCCCGGCTACACCCTCGGCCACCGCCCCGGCCGTTGCTTCAAGCCGCCGATAGACCTCGCCCGCATGGCCCTGCAAATACTCGAGCGTGGCAACCCCGGCGGCCATGGCCAGCGGATTGCCACTCAGCGTCCCGGCCTGGTAGACCGGTCCCAGAGGCGCAAGCAGATCCATGAAGCGGCGTTTCCCGCCGAAAACTCCAACGGGCAATCCCCCGCCGACAATCTTGCCCAGCGTTACCAGGTCGGCGTCGATGCCGTAAAGCTCCAGCGCGCCTCCCAGCGCCACGCGGAACCCCGTCATCACCTCGTCGGCAATAAAAAGCGCCCCTTCGCGGGCAGTGAGGTCGCGCAGGCCGGCCAGGTACCCCGCTGCCGGCAAGATACAACCGGCGTTCCCCACCACCGGCTCCAGAATGACTGCGGCAATGGCACCCGGGTGAGCGGCGAATGCTGCTTCCACCGCAGGCAAGTCGTTGTAAGGCAGAGCCAGGGTGAGCTGCGCGATCTCTTCCGGTACGCCGGCCGACCCTGGGATGCCAAAGGTGGCGACGCCGGAGCCTGCTTTCACCAGCAAACCGTCTGAATGTCCGTGATAGCAGCCCTCGAATTTCACGATGATCTTGCGTCCCGTGGCAGCGCGCGCCAGCCGAATGGCGGACATCGTTGCTTCAGTGCCGGAGCTGACAAACCGAAGCTTTTCAATCGCCGGGTAGCAGGCAATCACGCGCTCGGCCAGGTCGCCCTCCGCCGCCGTCGAAGCGCCGAAGCTGGCGGAGTTGCGTGCCGCCCGCTCGATAGCCTCCACCACAGGTGGAAAGGCGTGGCCCAGAATCATCGGCCCCCACGAACCGAAGTAATCGATATAGCGTTTGCCGTCGGCGTCGAAGATCCACGCTCCCTGCGCCCGCTCGACGAACGGGGGCTCGCCGCCTACCGCGCGAAACGCCCGCACCGGCGAGTTGACGCCGCCGGGGAAGAGCCGTTCGGCGCGCTGTTGAAGGGCCTGCGATTTGCTGCGTTGATGAGTGGCGGCACGGGAACTCATAGTGGGTTCAGTATAGAAGGCCATTCCGGAAGGAGCCGGGGGTTTTAACTCCCGGAAAGAATGCGAATTCGCGCGGCCTCTACAGGCTGCGGAAATACTCCTTATCTGGAGCTTTGTAACAGGGCACGACTTCTAGCCTGTCCTGAGCGCAGCCGAAGGATGCCGATAAGCCGATGAAATCAACAGGGCTTTAGCCCCTGCTAAAGCCCATCGGGCCAAATCTCCCGAAAGCAAACCTTTTTCCGCAGTCTCTTCAGGCCCGGGCCTTTGTACCAGGGACTGAAACCTCTTCCCGCTTCCCGTCCCCCTCTTTTGCAGTGAATTACCATCGTTCGGCGCACAATATCCATAGGAGGTTCCAAGATGACAAAACCCACCCGGCGGAACTCAGCTTGGCCGATTCCACCCCCCCGGGTACGAGCCGAAAATCTCAAAATTTCGCCTCCCCCCCTCCCCCTCCTCTCTGGAATGCCCCGTTTTCAGTTCATTTTACTTTGCAAGTGACAAGGAATCAACGACTTATAAATATGAGCCATTGACTGACCGAACCTTAAGATCACTGTTTTTGCGCTGAAAAACGCAATTTTTTGCGAAAAGTTGCTCATACAGGAAGCCGCGGCCAACAATGGCCGCGGCTGCAAGTGGAAACCCGAATTCAGGCCTAAAGCGGTTACCAGCTGTCCTTCTTTTTCTCCTGCTTGGACCACAGGTAATCCGCTATGCGGTTGATGTCCTCATCGCTAAGCACTTTCTTCCAGGCCGGCATGTAGAGCGGCGGAGTCGGGCCAGACGCGTTATCCAACGGTGACGCCCTGCCGTTGCGGATGATTCCGATCACTTCGTCCTTGGTGTAGTCGTCGGAAACATGAAGCAGCGAAGGCACCTCGCCGCCCTGAGCATTGGGATTGGGAACGCCTCCCTGTAACTCTGTTCCGTGGCAGCCTACACAGCCGAAGCGCGCAAAGTCTTGCTTGCCGGCTTCGATGGCCACGTCTGCGGGCGTCAACATGCGCGTTCTGCGCGAGAGAATCATCTCGGCATCCTGCGGCGTGGCCGATGACAGGAAAGCCACCAGCGCCTTGCGGGCGTTTGTTTCCAGGTCATAGGCGGGCATCAGGCTTCCCGGATACACAAGCTCTGGATTCACCAGTTGCTCGTCGAGCCNNGGTTTCCAGGTCGTATTCCGGCATGGTGCTCCCCGGATACACCAACTGCGGATTCACCAGTTGCTCGTCGAGCCACTCAATCGAGTGCTTCTTGGTCACGCCCAACAGATCGGGACCAGTCTTCGAACCCACGCCGCCGATCATATGGCAGGCAATGCAGTTCTTGTCGGCAAACAATTGCCGTCCAAACTCGGGGCCCGGGATCACGCGCACGCTCGAGTAGTAAGTCCCCATCTCTTCGCTGGTGAGCGAGAGCATGTA
>PLZC01000424.1 GCA_003151985.1 Acidobacteriaceae bacterium | reverse complement strand
GGCTCTGCCGGAGGATACTTACTTGTACCTTGAGACTATCCTGTGCCATAGGTTTCCCTTCTGACTTACCCTTGGTTCTCGTCGAGAGATCACGGCGTATCTCGGTTTTCGGTTTTGAAAACGAGTATAGCTCATAGTCGTACATGGGACCGAGGGATGCAGGAATCGCACCGGCCGCTCATTCACCAGCCCGACCGCAACGATGTCCACTGTCCATGCCGCCCCAAAACTCCCGGTCGGTAACTTGTGTCACTGTACACTAGTAAGTAACGCCAATAAGGTGAGCTCCGAAATGTACCTGCTCTGGCTTCGAGTCGCGGCTGTCCTTTACGGGGCGGCGAGTTTCGCCGTCTTCCCGGCCGTTCTCTACGGCCTGTTACGATGGCGCAAAGTCTGCGTGCATCTTGCCGGCCTCGCAGTCTTCTTTCATTTCGTTTCGGCAGTGGAGATGCTCGTTCAGGCCCATCGCTGGATGCCTGTCGGCGTGCGCGAGGTCGAGTCTTTGCTGGGCCTGGCCGTGGCGGCGCTGTTCTTTCTGGTGTGGTGGCTTTACGACGCCGTTTCGCTAGGCATCTTTGCCTTGCCGGCCACGTTCTTTCTGGTCTTTGTGCCCGCGCTGGGGCCGGGCCGCTACACGTTTCCCTCCGAAGGAGTACGGGTCAGTTGGCTGGTGGCGCACATTGTCGCATTGCTCGTAGCCTATGCCGCACTCTGCTTCAGCATGTTGGCATCGGTGCTCTATCTTCTTGAGGAACGGCGCATCAAGAGCAAGCCCAAGGCCTGGGCCAACCCCACGGAAGACAGCGGGTGGTTGAAGCGCGACTGGCTGCCGCCCCTCGACACGCTTGAGCGCATTGCACATGCAACCCTCGAATTCGGCTTTCCGTGCATGACCGTTGGGTTGGTCATCGGCTCTGTCCTGGCGCAGGAGACGGCTCTCGGAGCCGCTTATTTCCGCGACCCCAAGGTCATCGCGTCCTTTATTAGCTGGGGCGTCTATGTCCTGTTGCTCCTTGTCCGCCGCAGCGCCGGCCTGCGCGGACGAAAGGCCGCCTATCTGTCCGGCGCTGTCCTCCTATTGATGATGGCCGTATGGGCCACCAACCTGCTGAGCCAGGTACACAGGTACGGTGCCCAATGACGCTGGTGCTCATCGGCGTGAACCACAAGACCGCGCCCATCGAGGTGCGCGAGCGGATCGCGATTTCCCGCGAAGATCTGCCCGAGGTGACGCGCGCCCTGGCTGAAACGCCCGGCGTCACCGAGTGCATGATCGTGTCCACCTGCAATCGTGTTGAACTGCTGGCTGCGGTTGAGTCGCCTGATGCCGATCTCACCGGCTTTCTGCACCGGCATTTCGGTTTGGACCCGGCTCTCCTTGCGCCGCACATTTATCGGGAAATCGACCAGGATGCCGTTCGGCATCTCTTCCGGGTAGCCGCCAGCCTGGACTCCATGGTAGTGGGCGAGCCGCAGATTTTAGGCCAAGTGAAAGAGGCTTTCGCCACCGCGCGTGTCAGCGGCACCATCGCCGGGCAGCTTGAGCACTTGCTGCAATGCGCATTTGCCGCTGCAAAGAAAGTGCGCACCGAAACTGAAATCGGCTCAAACTCCGTTTCAATTGCTTCAGTGGCTGTGGATCTGGCGCGCAAGATTTTTGGGTCGCTGCAAGGTCGCACTGTGTTCCTCGTTGGCGCGGGCAAGATGAGCGAGTTGGCTGCGCGCCACTTGGTCCAGCAAGGCGCAGGCGCCATCCTGGTGAGCAATCGCACCCAGGAGCGTGCCCGACGCATGGCGGAGACATTTCGCGGCCGCGTGATTCCCTTCGAACAGCTCTATGAAGTAGCCAGCGAAGCCGACATCGTGATCACCTCCACCGGCGCGCCGCATCCCATCTTCCGCCGCGAACACGGTCAGGCCTTTCTCCATCGGCGTCGCAACCGGCCCATGTTCTTTATCGACATTGCCGTGCCCCGCGACGTTGACCCGGCGATGAACAAGCTGGAGGGCATCTTTGTCTACGACATCGACGACCTGCAGCAAGTGGCTGCCGCAAACATGGCCGAGCGCAGCCTGGAAGCCAGCAACGCGGAGGCCTTGATCGAAGGGGAGGTGGAGCGCTTTCGCCAGCGCCTGCGCACCGTAAACGTGGCCCCGGCAATCATCGCCCTGCAACGCCAGGCCGAAGAGATTCGCCTGGCCGAGCTTCGTCGCGTGCAGGCCCGGTTAGGCTCACTAAACGCCGATCAAGTGGCCGCGGTCGAGGCCCTCACCCGTGGGCTCATGAACAAATTTCTTCACCCGCCGATGCAGGCCTTGAAGCAGGCTGCCCGCGAAGACAACGCGGCCCGCCTTGAAGCGCTTTGCGACGCCTGGCAATTGGAAGCAGGCACAATCGAGGACGAGGCGGCCATCGTCGATGAAACCCATGAGGAGAACCGCCGATGAAGCTGCGCATTGGAAGCCGCGGTTCCCAACTTGCCCTGTGGCAGGCCAACCACATCGCCTCTCTGCTCCGCGCGCAGGGGCACGCGGTTGACATCGAGATCATCAAGACCACTGGCGACCGGTTGCAGGAAGTCACCTTCGCGCAGGTCGGCTCGAAAGGGATGTTTACCAAGGAGATTGAGGAAGCGCTGGCTGAGGGCCGGGTCGATTTAGCCGTGCATTCGCTTAAGGATCTGCCTACAGAACTGCCGGATCCCTTCACGCTCGCCGCCACTCCGGTGCGCGTCGATCCTCGCGATGTCTTCGTATCGNNCGGCTGCGCAAGCTGGCCGAGGGGCGAGTGGAGGCGATTCTGTTGGCCGGCGCCGGGCTTGACCGCCTGCAAAGAACCGAATGGGTTCGGGAGCGGCTTGAACCAGGAGATTTTTGCCCGGCTGCCGGCCAAGGCGCGCTGGGGATTGAAACCCGCAAAGACGATGTGGCCACAATCTCCGCCGTGGCGTTTCTTGACCATGCCGCCACTCGCTTCGCCGTGACGGCTGAGCGGGCAGCGTTATCCGCACTCGGCGGCGGATGCCAGGTCCCCATCGGCATTCACTGCCGGCCGCAACTCGGTGGGCAAGAAGATTGGGACGAGATTTTCGGCATTGTTGCCGATCCCGATACCGGTTTCGCTGTTCGCGTAATTCACACCGCGCGGCACGCCGATTCCGATCCGATTGCGCTCGGCCGCCTGGTAGCGGACAAATTGATCGAGGCCGGTGCTGGCCCACTGCTTGCCGCTTCCGGCGGAGTTGCGGAGTGACGTCGCCGGCGTTGGCGGGCCGTCGCATTCTAGTCACCCGAGCCGCGCACCAGGCCGCTAAACTCAGCGACGGATTGCGTGCATTAGGGGCCGTGCCAATCGAGGTCCCGGTGCTGGAAATTCGCCCCCCCGCTCGATTCGGGCCGCTCGACGACGCGTTGGCGAGTTTCGGTCAATATGACTGGCTGATTTTTACCAGCACGAATGCGGTCCGCGCACTCAATGAACGGGCCAAGGCGCGCGGCATTTCGCTTGATTCCTCGATGAAGGTGGCTGCGGTTGGCGGTTCCACCGCTGCGGCTGCCCGCGAGGCCGGCTTTCAAGTTGAGTTGGTTCCGGAATCGTACGTGGCCGAGAGCCTCGTTGAAGAAATGGTCGGCCGGGTCCGCAGTCAACGGATCCTGCTTGCGCGCGCCGAAGTTGCCCGCGACGTAATTCCCGATGCGTTTCGTGCGGCCGGCGCCCTGGTAGATGTGGTGGATGTCTACCGGAACGTGATGCCGGAATCTGCACCGGAGCTACTGCGTCAGGCCGTCGCGGAAGGCATCGTTGCCGCGACCTTCACGAGCACGTCGAGCGTCACGCATCTGGCGGAAGCGGTGCGCGCTGCCGGATTAAGTTGGCCCCTGGAAGCGGTTCGGGCCATCTCGATTGGTCCCGTTACCAGCCTGAAGCTGCGAGAATCCGGCTGGGAACCCGCCGGTGAAGCCGATCGGTCGGACATTCCCGGGCTGATTGCGGCCGTGGTCAGCGTCTTACGCGGGCAGGGAACTCGTTGATGCACAGCCTGCGGAAAAACTCCATTTCTGATGCACAGGCTGCCCCGGAGGGGCCTTTCGCAACCCTCCAAATGCCGCCTTTTTATTCTTTTCACGTTTCTCCACATTTTCTTTCCTATTATCCATTGTAAGTAGCTGCGAATGAATAGCTTGTAAATTTTACATATTAACTGACCAGTAATCAACGACCCTCGATTTTCGCCCGTTTTTGGGCCAAAAACAGCCCATTTGCACCAAAAACAGCCCATTTGCGCCTATTAGCGCGCCTTCTCACGACTGCCTGGTCTTGTCGTAGGAATGGCAAAGCTGTTCCAGGTTGCAGCGGTCGCATTTGGGGTTGCGCGCCACGCAGACCTGACGGCCATGGTGGATGATCTGGTGGGAAAAGCTGATCCACCGGTCTTGCCGAATCACCCGCATCAACTCCTGTTCGACCTTTTCCGGCGTGTCTTGCTTGGCCAGTTCGAGGCGGCGGGCGATGCGAAACACATGGGTGTCCACCACCACCCCTTCCGCCTTGCCGAAGCAGACGCCGAGAACGACGTTGGCCGTCTTGCGGGCTGCGCCGGGAAGGGTGATGAGCTCAGCCAGCGTCTCGGGCACCTTGCCTGCGAAGTCGGCAATGATTTTGCGAGCCGCGCCCTGGATCGATTTGGCCTTGTTGTGGTAGAAGCCCGTGGTGCGAATCAGGGCTTCAAGCTCGGGCAGGGTTGCCCTGGCCATCGCTGCCGGGCTATGGAATTGGCGGAAGAGCTCGGGGGTGACCATGTTGACGCGGACATCGGTGCATTGCGCGGAAAGGATCGTGGCAACGAGCAGTTCCCACGGCGAGTGGTGCGTAAGGGCGCACTCGACGTTGGGGTAGGCTTCGTCGAGGGCTTTGAGAATGGCCGCGATGCGATCCGGGGCGAGGGGGCCGCGGGGGGATCTGTTCTTGGGTGGCAACCTTGAGTGGGTCGTGGTTGACTTGGTGGCGCGCTTGGTCTTTGACAACATCGCGCTCCTTTCTTCTCTTCGGTGCATCGACATAGCGGAGAGCTTGAAAAATTGCACATTAATTCAGCGGACCAGAGTACCTTAGGAGCATAGGCACAGAGTTGTGGAACTACCTCAAAGGAAAGGTGCTTCCCTTGTTGATAGGCGCTACAGTCCTCGGTAATGCGTATAGGTACTTGGCACATTCTTAACCCAATAAAAACAAAGGAGATAGTGTTGACATTAGACCTGAAAAAGGTTAGACTCTTTAAGAGAGAGTAGTATGCACAGGTATGTTAGCGCAAATGACCAAACTTGCAAAAATGAGCCAATTCAACCGTAGTGGCGCTGTCCACTATAGGGTAGAACAGCGCGAAAACGGCATTTCCGCGGTTACTCTCTCGATAGACTTCGAGCGTGTCCCCGAACCAGAGCATAGCTACATCACTGACTATTTTGAAGTTCATCGCACTGATGCAGATGTGTTAATGGTTTTTGGAAAGATGGATTTCCCATCCGACACTGAACTGAGAAACAAGATTGAGATTTACTTTCCGTTTCACCCTTTCATGCACCAATTCTGGAAGAGTACAAGGAAGTTGAGTCAAGTCCAAATTGTTCTGT
>PLZC01000154.1 GCA_003151985.1 Acidobacteriaceae bacterium | reverse complement strand
AAAGCAGGTCCCCGGCTGGACAAAAGCGAACAAATCCCGTTCCCCGGATCGAGTTTTTCCGCAGCCTTTGAAGCCCGTACCCTTCAATGAATCGAGTTTTTCCGCAGCCTGTAAAGGCCGCCCGATTGAGGCAGTATTCAGGGGCATGAATGCGCCTGCTCCCACCGTCCTCCCGCTCTCATGAGGTGCGGCGTGCGAAGCGGTTTTCTTTCAAATTAAAGCCCGAACATTCAGTCCCGTTGTTAACCAATTGACCGGCTCATCCGTTGTGTGTGCAGAAGGGGCTGAATGCCTCCTCCAATGTGAGGGAGATCGAAGAATGCACACCCGTAGCCGCGTCATGCCTTGGTTTGTCCGTTTCGCCGCCTTGCCACTTGTTCTACTTGGCGGATTCGTCGCAGCACAGACGCGGCCTGCTGCTCCAGCCCCCGCACCCGTCGCAGCGGCGCCCGCAGTCAGTGAGAAAGACCTGGCCGCCATCCAGGAGGAGCTGATCAGGCTTCTGCGTTTGAGCCCGACGCTGACCACGGTGGTGGCGCGCGATCCGTCCCTGCTTTCGAACCAGGACTACGTAAGCCGCAACAATCCGCAGCTTGCGGCCTTTATCGCCGCGCATCCTGAGGTCGGCCGCAACCCCGAGTTCTATTTGTTTACTCATTTGCCTCCGGGAGAGGGGGGGCCGGATCACGCGCTGGAACGCGCGGTATGGCCGGAGATGGTTCGGGGCCAGGAGCGCCGCACTGGATTCGATGAGCTCCTGAGCGACTTGCCGCCCGTGCTGGGAATTGCATGTTTCCTCGGCGTTCTCGCGTGGCTGGTCCGCTTATTCCTGGAGAACCGTCGCTGGACCCGCATCTTCCATTTGCAAAGCGAGGTGCATGGAAGGCTGATTGACAAGTTCAGCTCGAACCAGGAGCTGGCGACCTATATGGGCACGGAAGCGGGCAAGCGCTTCCTGGAGGCGGCGCCTATTCCGGTTGGGTTCCAGCCGGAACAGCGTGTGCCTAACGCCGTGGCCCGGGTGCTTACGCCACTTCAGATTGGCATTGTGCTTTCCCTTCTGGGCGCGGGTTTCTTCCTTCTCCGTCACGCCAGTCCAGAGATGGAAATCCCCATGCTTGTGCTGGGCACCGTGTCGCTGATGCCTGGTTTGGGATTTATTATCTCCGCAGGGGTGACGTGGGTGCTGGCTGCGCGGCTGGGCCTGATGCCGGACAACCCCGGAGAGACCGTCAAGGCTGATTTTCAGGGACGGCAGTGAGTTGCGGCCGGGCAGGGAGTGAGAAAGCGAATGTCTATTTCATGGGAACATGTTCTTCCGGCCGTTTACACAGGCGGCGCGCCGCTGGCGGCAGAACTGCCCATGGATAGCGACGAATTTGCCGGGTTCTACCAGCGGTGCGGCCGGCGGTTGTGGGCCTATTTGGCGCGGGTATCGGGCGACCCGGCGCTGGCCGACGACCTGATGCAGGANNTGGCCGCTGCGCCCAAGGGGGATGAATCCGACTCACGGGCCGTTCTTGGTCCGGCGCTCGCCCTGATGGGTCCGCGAGACCGGCAACTGCTGTGGCTGGCACATGCCGAAGGCTACACGCATCGCGAAATCGCCCAGGTTACGGGGCTGGCCAGTGCCAGCATTCGGCTACTGCTTTTCCGGGCGCGGCGCAAAATCGCCTTCTTGCTTCGGGAGCAAGGCACGCAAGAGCTGCCGGCGCCCGAACGCAGTCAAAACACGCGGAGGCAGCTATGAAACTGAGCACTTGCTCGCGCGAAAGCGAAATTGCCGCGCTGCTGGCGCGTGGCGGTTGGCCCCGGGCCTGCGCGCCGGAATTGAGCGAACATGTAGACAAGTGCCGCTCCTGCGGGGATCTGGTTCTGATTACGGTTGCCTTCCGGAAAGCGCGGGCCGATACGATGACGGCGACTCCGGTTGGCTCTGCAGGAGCGCTTTGGTGGCGCGCGCAGTTACGCAAGCGGAATGCAGCCGTGGAGCGCCTGGGGAGGCCACTGCTTGGCGCACAGGTCTTCGCCTTGTCGATCAATCTTGTTCTTGCATTGGGGTTCCTGGTCTACCAGGCGCGGCATGGGCTGCGCTGGCTCTCATGGCTGGAACAACTACCGCTGGCGCGAGGATTTCACCCGGAAGCGCTATGGTCCGCGGCAATTTTCAATTCCGGCTGGAGCCTCTATTTGCTGATTCCGATGCTGGCCACACTGGCTCTGCTGGGTGGGGTAGTTGTTTACCTGGCCTCGGAAAAGCAATAACCGGGTAGCGGCTCTAGAGCATCCCTCTTGATGGTGNNCACCAACATGAGAAATGCTCTAATCGATGGTCTGGACGCGAAGGCCCTCCTCGGCTATGCGATACGGCACGAAATTGCCTTGGGCTTCATGGGAAAGTGCGAGTCGTAAGCCGGCAGCCGCTTCCGGGTCCCGGGCCAGTAGCATAAGAAATCCGCCTCCGCCTGCCCCCGCTAACTTGGCTCCGTGGATCCAGGGGCGAGCGCGATCGAGGATTGCATTGATGGGCGCGTTGGCGGTGTGCGGGTCCAGCACCTGGTTCAATTGCCAGTGGCGGTCCATCAACTCGCCCAAGTGCTTCCAATCAGCTTCGGCCATGGCGTACGACATTTCCACGGCCAAGGTCTTGATGCTGTGCAGGACTTGGATGGTGGCCGTTTCCCGCGCCAGGTAGCGAGAGACCACTTGACGAAGAAGATTCTTGGCCATTCGTTGAATGCCGGTGTTGTAGAGCACCAGATGCCGGCAGAAGTCCGCTTGGCGGTCCGCACTCCAGATGACTGGCTGTACGCGGATGCGCTGCCGCAAACCGGGGCCGGTAATGAGCAGTTTGGCGCCGGGAAAGATGCCGCCGGCTTGATCTTGCCACCCGCCGCCGGTGGTCATTCGCTGCTCGAGCTGCATGACCGCTTGGGACAGAGCATGATCGCTGAGGGGGCGTCCAGACATGACTGCGAGCGCGCGGATTACGGTGGCGGCCAGGATGCTGCTGGTGCCTAGACCCGAGCCGATGGGCAACTGAACCTGACAGCGGATTTCAATTCCGCCGCCGAGTTGAGGCAGGGTGTCTTGGAGGCTACGGCCTGGTACTGGAATGCCGTGCAATTGCATAGCCGCGCGCGGAATCGAGAAGACCGACCCAGGGGCGCAGGGCTCGAGCAGCGCTTCCGCGCTTCGATACTCGGTTACCGCGTCATGCCCGTCGGCAACACAGCGGATCACAGGCTCGTGAATGCGCCGGATTTGCGTTTGAATCGGGTAGGTCTCATTGATTTCGAGCGCGCAATTGAGCACCGTTCCGCCCCAGTCGAAACAAAACGGCGGAGTGTCAGACCAGCCGCCGCCGAAATCAATACGCGGCGCGGCAGAGACGTGAACCTCTTCGAATCGCCAGGGCGAAGGGGCCTGCTCGACATCCCCGGCGATTCCCGCCCGCACCGCATCTTGAATGCAAATGAAGGCTTCAGCTTCCGCTTGGCCGGCATCCTGCTCGAACCCCGCCCTCTCAAGCAGGCGAGCCGCCTGCATCATGAGGCTGGCCGCTTGAGTCAGACCGTCCGGATTCCCTTTGCGCAACTGCTCGGCATGCGCCCGCAATGCGCGTCCCGCCGCCGCGGCCGGAGCCAGGCCCGGCAGGTTGGCCAGCAAAGGGCGTAAATCGGCGCCGGACTGCGCCAATTCGACGGCAGTATCCAGCCAAATGCCCTGCAAGCGGTGGTTGCGCGCTTCGGCCAGGGCTTTCCCGTCGGCCGAGCCGGCGCTCTGGGCCAACGACAGGCGCTTCGCCGCTCGCCAGCGGTGCGCGTCATATGCGCTTGGGAACCCCATCATCCAGCGCGCACACGACCAAGCCTCGTCCGGCGTGGTGACGGGGAACAGCGCGGCGTTCCACAATGTCGGGGGTTCAGCCGCAGACCAAATCTCGTCACTGCCGAGCTCGAGCCGTGCAAGCGTCTGCAAAATCGGGCGGTTGAACCAGGTGGCGCCCTTGAGTGCCTGTTTTGGATCGTCCTCTACACCGTAGGCCCGTATGACCCAGCCGCCGCCGTCCACCTCGACGGGCAACTGGTGAACCACCGTGTCTTCCGGGACTTCCACTGGCCCAGTCAGGGCGGTAAGGCCATGCAGGATGGCGCCGCGGCTGGCGTTCACCGGGCCGGCCAGGTCGCACTCGAGGATCACCGCTTCATGCCCAACCTTGCAGACGCCGCCAATGACGCTGTCGAGAATGCCGCCCGAACCGGCCGCCAGAGTCCGGAAAGAGCGGGTGGTTCCGGCATGGATGAATTCGCCGTCGACGACGGCGCAGTGGAACGCCACGGGCCGTTCAGAACCGCGCAGAATGCGGGCCAACTCCCGCAGAAACAGTCCTGCGTCGCTCTCAGGCTGCCACTGGCCGGTCAGTCCCCGGGTGATTTGATCGTAGAGATCGACCGCAGGCAGGGTTTTGAAACCGGCGAGTTCGGTGAGGGCAGTCGTTAAATCGGCGTCGAACCGCAATAACCCGATGTCTACCGCAACCCGCCCATCCTGGAGCATTCCGCCCGCGGCCTTGACGTCCGCCGGCGTGGGCTTCTGCAGGAACGTATAGACCTGGTCCCCGGCTCCCACCACATATACACCGTGATGACTTCCCGTTTCCGCGTCGAGCCTCATGGCAATGCCGGTTACGCCGGGCCGGTCCCACTCGACGCGGGTGGCGTCGAAACGCAACACTACGTCGCCGGACGCCACAAGCAGCCCATTGGGAATTCTCTCTGCCCAAGCTTTTGACAGCGCCATCGTCTCGTCAAAAACCGTCGTCGTGCCGCGCGGCTGCGTGCGTGAGGGCAGCACACCAAACAATTTGCCGCCAGGCGAGTACTGAGGCAGACGGCGCGAATCGCCGCCGGAGTGAATGAGCAGAGCCCGATGCTGCTTCCACCAATCGCGGTCTTTGCCCAAAACGCCGAGAGCGTTGATGGTCGCTCCGCCGCTGCCCACCCTTTTGTCTCCAGGATCGGCGATGACTATAAACTGCGTCCCCTGCGAACGCGCCCCGGAAAGAGTCCGGCGCACAATCTCGCCGCGATACGATTCGGCTTGGCGCGCGGAAGAGGCCGTAATCATTACAACGTCCCAATCTCTCACTTGGATTCCCCGGACTTCGAGCGCAGCGTTGCGGCAATTGCGATTGTTGCAGGCGATCAAATGTCGAGCTGCATCCTTAACAGTATTTCACGAGGCGGCAAACCATTGGACTGAGCGGGGTATCTAACCGCGGTAGTGGGCTCACGCCTTCATCCTTCGCCAGTCCAGGTCTAGGATGTGAGTACATTTTTCCTTGAAAGGACTCGTGGCCATTTTGAAGACATGCATTCCTCATGCCCTGTCGTCTCTCCGATTCGGAATTCTGTTCGCAATTGTTGCGCTCATCCATTCCGCGTGCGCCCAAAACGAAAATACCAATACGCAGGCGCCGGCTGCGATCGGTCCGAATACAAGCACAGTGGGCGATTTCTATGTCGCGACGAATGGGAGCGATGCCGCGCCGGGAACCTTGGCCCAACCTTTTCGAACCGTGGGCCGGGCGCGCCTGGCTGTGGAAGCGCTGAAGCCGCACGTGAGCGGGCGAACCATAACGGTTCTGATTCGCAACGGCGTCTACTATCTGCCGTCGACGTGGACGTTCACCCAGAACGACTCCGGAACCGCCACGACGCCCATTCACTATGCAAATTATCCCGGCGAAGCGCCGGTGATCAGCGGGGGCCAACACCTCACAGGCTGGAAGCAGGCCACCGCCAGTTCCTGGGAAACGACCCTGCCGGTGGGGAATTACTTTACGCAGCTTTGGGTGAATGGCGCGCGTCGCTATCGGCCGCGGACCACGCCCAGCGGATACCTGCGGATCACCGGCGAATACAGCACAACAGGAAGTACGACGACCGTGAATGAGCTGTCGTATTCGACGAAGGTGGTGGGGGGCGTGCCGGCAAAGATGGCCAACCTGGGAGATGTGGAACTGATTGATTTCCAGGCGTGGTCTGTGCCTCACCTGCGAGTCGCTTCAGTGAATACAACCACGCAGCGCATTGTCAGCACCGGCACCCTGACCAGAGACAGCTTTTTCCACGGGTTCATTCCCGGCCGCCCATTTCTGCTTGAAAATGTGAAAGAGGCGCTTAAAGTAGCAGGCCAGTTCTATCTAGATCGGCCCACCGGAGTGCTTACTTATTTACCCAAAAGCGGCGAGACCTTGACTAACACCACGATTGTTGCCCCCCGGCTGGCAAAGATACTCACTGCTACTAACTTGAGGTATGTAACCTTTCAAGGTATCACCTTCGCGCACAGTGATTGGCAGGTACCCAAGGGCGGATATTACTCCGGGCAGGCGGACAACGGTACCCCGGCAGCTATGACTCTCACTAACTCGACCGGGGTGGTTTTCGAGAGCGATACGGTTGAGCATACCGGCGGCTATGGCATCGAATTCCTCGGGACGGGCGTGGCGGCGGGCGCACCGCAATACTTGGTCCAATTCAAGGATGGACTGATTACGGATACGGGCGCGGGCGGCATCCGCGTAGGCGGCATGGGGGTTTGTTCCGGCGCCGGCGCGCATACCGATGCGAACGTTCCACAACATATTTATATCGGGAACAACCTCATTACGGGCGGCGGTCGCGTGGCCGTGGTGGGCTTTGCCATATTGGTGGGCGACGCGCACAATGTGCTGGTGGAGCACAACGAGATATACGACTTCTATAACACGGGAGTCGGCGTTGGCTTTAACTGGGGTTATGTCTGTAACTTCGCCCACGACGATGTAGTGCAATTCAACCATATCTATAACGTAGGCCAGGGAGTTACCAGCGATCTCGGCGCCGTCTACTATCTCTCCGGCATCAACACCGGAAACAAGATACTGAATAACAAAGTTCACGATATCGTGCACATGCCGGGGACTTACGGCGGCTGGGGTCTTTATGTGGATGCGGGAGCAGCAGACGTGCTGGTTGAGAACAACCTTGTCTATCGCACCACCGACGCAAGCTTTCACGATAACTCGTGGGGAGCAGCGCCGCCCAATCCGCCGCCGCTACCCGACCAGTTCATCAACAACATCCTGGCCTACGGTGCAATGGGAATTATGGACCGCCATAACGATACGAGTTTCCTCAACATCGTTCTCGAGCGAAACATCTTTTACTATGACAAGGGCGCCATCCAGTATGGCTATTGGTACTGCGAGGGAAAGACGATCTGCACAAGTTACTTTCAACTGAACAACAACATTTACTATGACAAGGCCTTAGTTGGAGGAGAGCCTAGTCAGCCATTCTTCAAGACGCCCAAGTTCCCCATGAATGGCGGACAACAACCGCCGATCACCCGGCTGACCTTCCAGCAATGGCAGGCGCAGGGGGAAGATAAAGGATCGCTGTTTGCCAACCCTCTGTTTGTTAACCCAACTCCGGGGGTGGATAACTACACTCTTCAGTCGAACTCGCCGGCCTTCAATGTGGGGTTTGTACCCTTCAATCCAGCTCTGGCCGGGAGACTATCCACGGCCACATTGAAAGCTCCTGTGAACGCACCGGCCTATCCGACGGTAACCACGGCGTTTAGTAGCTTCTAACTGGCGGGCTAACTCGCGCGTCTTTAAGTCGACGCCGCCAGTACCGCATCCGCGATGCGGGCGGCTTCTACAGCCGGGCGTACGGCGTGTACCCGCACGATGGAAGCGCCGCGCAGGATGGCAGCCACCATGGCTGCAAGGCTCGCTGTTTCACGGGCCTGGGGCGGCGCGTCTGATCCGGCAAAGAGAGGGGCCAGGGTGTGGCCGAGAAAGGACTTGCGGCTGACCCCGGCGAGGAGCGGGCGGCCCAGCGAAAGCAACTCAGCCTGGCGCGACAGGAGAGCGTAGTTTTCACCGAAGCGTTTGCCGAAGCCGTAGCCGGGGTCGAGGACGATGGATTCGTGCGAGATGCCGGCACTTACAGCGGCGGTCAGGGAGCTATCGAGCCCGGCAAGCACAGTGGTGAGTAAGTCATCGGGAGTGAGTTGCGGCTGAGTGCGCCATTGCTCGGGGCGGCCACGGGAGTGCATAAGCACGACACCGGCAGCGAGTGCGGCGCACATGGTGGACATTTCAGGGTCCCAGGTGAGGCCGCTGACATCGTTTACGATCTCCGCGCCGGCGGCAAGGGCTGCGCGCGCGGTAGCGGCCTTGTAAGTGTCCACGGACACGATTGTGCCGGGACGGGAGTGGAGAATTCCTTCGAGGACTGGGATGAGACGCGCCTGCTCTTCCTCGGCGCTGACGGCGGGAGCATGGGGAGAATCGGCAAGACCGCCGGCGCGCGAGCCGGGACGGGTGCTTTCCGCGCCCAGATCGAGGAGGTCCGCGCCTTCGTCGAGGATTTGCAGTGCGCGCGCAATGGCAGCTTCAGGGGCAAGAAACAGGCCGCCGTCGCTGAAGGAGTCGGGCGTGATGTTGACCACGCCCATAATGAGCGTGCGGAACCCAAGTTCGAGGGTACGGGTGCGGAGGCGCCAGGGAATGTTCATGCTTGTGACCAAGCCTGTATCAACAGAGATTAATGCATTGGCTTGGGATACCGCTTTGCTGTGGCTACAGAAATTGTTTGTCCAACCATACAGAATTTATTTGTCCAAAGATCGAGGCTGATCGGCTAGACACACAAATGCGACCGCCTAGGAGTCTGTCGGGAATAGAATTTCGACCCTTTAGAATCAACAACTTGCAAATTCTACGCAATTACGTATGTTGTTGATTCAGAATGGGTTACAGTTTCCAATTTTCTTATTTCCGACAGACTCTTAGAAGGTATCTCTGGGCTAACTTCCACGATCAACAGCAGTTCGCTACAGCAGCTACATCGGCCGCTGCGAATATGAGGGGATGTTTACTAAGTGATTAACACCACTCAGACCGTCGCACTCGCCCATGTTCTGCCTCAAAATCGACTGAGCATAACTCTCAGCGAACTGCTCAATATCCACCAGCGCCCGCGAGGTGTCATCTGGTGTCCGGTCAATACGCCGGCCTCCAGAAGTCTCACGATCGACTGGCGAGAATAGCCGTGACCCAGCGTGTGGCTCAGAATCTGTGATGCCCTCTCTGGCGAGACATAATGCTCAGCATCGGAAGCCTTTTTGGACGCAATAGCGGTCATGGCAAACACTCCTCTTTTCCTTCTCAACCTACGATCAACATGCCTGCAGCGATGACCTTGTGGTACGTGTCCATCGCGTTCACGATCAAATCCCGGTCATTGCCAAGAGCCGCCCCATTAAAGGCATACCCTTCGACTCGCACGACAAATTCGTCGTAGATAGCGCTGCACATCCGCCCGGCCAACGGGTCCCGCGTAATGGTTCCAGAACCTCTCTCACGGCGGTCCGTCCTCACTGTTTGTGCAGGTGCGAAGCCGCGCCGAAAATTGAGTATCTGTTGGATTGATGGAACCTTGAAAACATGCACCAGGTCTTTATGACGCACGGTTCCGCCGTTTTCAGGGGCACCCCAAAAGGATTGAAGTCGAATTACCTTCTCTCCGTTTCGACGGCTCACGGCATCAGAACTTATCTCACACGCGGATGCAAGCGCATGTGCGTATGCAGCTCTATGATTCCAGGGAATCTTCGACAACAAACCTTGATCGTCCACTGTGTCCGGGTAGCCACCAACTGCGATCGCAACTCTCTCCAACAGGGCGATCACGGCTGGCCCAACCTCAACGTTTCCCTCAATTTCTGTCATCGCGCCAAGACATTCTAGCCATGCGGACTTAGAAATTGGTGGCACTGTGAGACTCAGACGGGGCGGACCTTTGCGAAATACGATCGTACGAT
Source organism: Acidobacteriaceae bacterium (assembly GCA_003151985.1). Classification (GTDB taxonomy): domain Bacteria; phylum Acidobacteriota; class Terriglobia; order Terriglobales; family Acidobacteriaceae; genus Telmatobacter. The sequence goes on along the minus strand of PLZC01000154.1, from coordinate 8,424 downwards.
TTTGCGCGAGTTCGATCATCTACCTAAAACCCTTTCCTTGCATTCAAAGCATTGTGTCGAAGTGCTCGAGCCCTACCGAGTTAACTCTGGAAATTCCTCAGCAACTCTACTCAGCGCCTCTCCGAAACTGACCCCTTGAGATTGTGCAAGTTCATGGGCATGTTCAGATAGCGCACCGAATTCATATTTACGCCCAAACCCCGCGCATTCGCAGCGATGAACCTCCTAGACGCAGCTTGCCCATCCTGCGCCGCCACCTGGTCGAGTGCCTCACCGAAGCTGACTCCCCGCATTCGCGACAGTTCACAAGCTCGCTTGGTCATGTGCGCGGACTCCATATTCACGCAAACATGAGACCTCGGTGCGATGGTTTGTGCAGCCTCCTCCATGTACTGCTCGATGAAGTTCACAACCCTATCCAAAGCAGGGCTAGTTTCTAGCAGTGAAAACAACACTGGAACTCCTATACGGTCGAATTCATTAAGCCAACTGCCGCGAGCCTTGAGACGGCTGATGGCGGTGACTGCAGGGGACTGCGATTCGCTAAAGCTCATTTCCACGACGTAACTCCTTCCTTCTTTAAATGCGGGATTTGCCAACCCTTTTACCTCCGGAGGTTTTGCCCCGAGAAACCCCACATGGCGAACCATCCAACCTTTCGCCGTTTGGTAGAGAGAAAGAGAGCGCTTCTTGAAGCGACCAGCCTTCACCATCTCCTCGAATTGAGGATCGACCTGCTTGAGCTTGCCCAAGAGGGTATTCCCACTCCGCTTCAAGTCCTCAAGCCATGCGTATGCCGGTGAATCTTGTTCAGGGTGGCCGATCACCGCAGGGGGCTCATGATACGAAGGGTCAAAGTTCGCAACCATCTGATCGAGGTCGTCGTTGCTGAAGTTTCCCTTGTCTCCATAGTTACCCGCGCGAAACAGCTCAAGCCATTGAGCCGCGAGAGGGCTGTCTTGGAATATGTAATCCTTATCCACGTCCCACCCCCGAATACTGCCGTTGTGCCTGGTTGATTGCGGCCACAAGGTCGCGGCCTCCGCCGGCTTTCGCCCACTGTGCAACAGATTGCGAATCGATAGCCTTGATGGTTAGATTCACCGTTGCTCCGCTCCCAGCGCTTGCTGGCATTCTGGGCTGAACCGTCGAGGCATAACTTACATTCCCGGCGTTGATCGCGCTCAGCAGAGGAGAATGCGCGCGCGCGGCCATCGGCTGCACAACAAATTCATCGCGCAGCAGCTTGGCAAAGCCTTCATTGTCGCCGGTGCCGAAGTCGCCGAAATCTCCACCCAGCCGCCGGTGTGGTATTGCGCGGCACTCATGGTTACGGCACTACGGCCGCCGCGTTCCTGTTTCTGCAAGGCCGTAGTGACGATCGCCACTTCCGGTTGAATGTGATCGCTGAACCAACTCCTCGCGCCGCTGCCCCATTGCGCCGTCTGGCTCTGCGCCGACATCAACAGATCGCTGATGGCCTTTGAAGCCGCGCCGTAGCCAGTTCGCCCGGCCTCGTAATCCTGCAGATCCTTGGCAATCGCCGGTTGCACCGTGTTGGTGTCGTAGTCCCGCGCGTTGCCTTTGCCCTGGTCGCCGAAGACACCGGCCAGCGCCCCAGCAATGCCGCCCACTACGGCCCCGATTGCCATACCCGCCGGCCCGAATAAGCTGCCGATCTCCGCGCCGCCCATCGCGCCTGCAATCGCACCGGAAAGAGGATTAGAATTCTCGTAAGCAGAGTAGATGCCCACGCCCGCTGTGATCGCGCCTCCGGCAGCACTGGCATACTTGCCCATAGATCCCATCGAAGGCGCCAGGCCCGCAGTTTGATCGGCAAGCGCGCCCGAACTCATCCCTCCCAGCTCGCCGCCGATTGACGTGCTGTAATCGCCCGCAGCTCCGCCCGCAACCATCGCCGGACCAAGCCCTTGATTTCCCACTGCCCAGTCCGCGCCGCCCGAGCCTCCGGACATAAGCGCCGTGCTGCCATCTCTGGCCGCGCCGCCAGCAAACATGCCGGACGCTGTGCCGAGGCCTGATGCGCCGCTTCCCATTCCAGCCACTCCCGCGGCAGACTACAGCGCAGTGGCGCTAGTCAACAGAGCATTTGCTGCGGTGATCTGCAGGTTGCCGGCGGAGATAAGCGTTGTGCCGGCATTACTCAAGACCATCCCAGATCCGGCGCTCTTCCTCACCAAATTTGGCGGCTGCGCGCATCGTTTCAAAGAACCGCGTAGAAGAATCCGAGCCCAGCTCTATTGAGGGAGGGCGTTCCTCAAAATAGACCGCAACAATCGAGTCAACCATCCGGTCGAGATTGAGAGGAGCAGGTTCAATGACTACAAAGTCGCCCTCTCCAAAAAAGCGAGGAATTCGTTCACCTACGGGAACTTTCATACAGAACACAGAGGGAGAATTTGAAACCAGATTGGACGGCAAGAAAAGCGTACCGTCAATCTCGGTCTGCAACTCGCCTGCTCCCCCGAGAAATACTCTCTTCGCGATCGGAGATGGCCTGGGAGATCGTAGATTGTCGCGCAAAGCAACTGGGAATTGAGCCGCCAAGCTATGAGACCATCCGAGTCTATCTCGAAAACATTCCACCGGCAGTGAAGACCTTAGCTAGCTCTTCAAGGGCGGCGAAAATACGACGAAATTTTTGCCCCGTTTGTCCGGCGTGGCTACACAGATTTCGGGACAAATGAAATTCTGGTATCAGACCACGCTTTGCACGATGTTCTGGTGCAAAACGATATTTTTGATGGCAAGACTCGCGAGCACATGCGTCTCCGCTTTACGGGCCCTCTTGACATGCGCTCACGCAAGGTAGTCGGATATGCCTGGTCGCAGGAAGGTTCCTCACGATCTATCATCGTCTGCTTGCGTCATGCCGTAACAACCTATGGAGCGTGCCGGCTCTTTTACTGCGACAACGGGGTCGATTATCAAAAGGTTGGCAAAGGTGCTCGCAGCTCCGCATGGGCTCTTGAGGAGATTCCGCCTGAAGTAATGGGCGTGCTCGCACGGCTCAATATAGAAGTTGGCTACTACCTCAAGTATCACCCCAGTCCAAGCTTATAGAGCGCTTTAACAATACAATGCACCAGCGCTTTGACCGCCGCTTTGCTACCTACTGCGGGCCGTCTCCCGACAAGCGCCCGGCCCCCTGCATCGCTGCGCTGGAACGCCATCAGAAGCTGTTGGCGGAGGGGCGCGCCGACGAGTCAGATCTCCCGCTTGCCTCTGAATTCATCCGTGCCGCAGTCCAATGGATCAACGAGGAATACAACATCCGAACCAAGGATGTTGAGGGAATGGAAGATCCGACCCCTGACGAGGCCTTCGAGAAATATCGTTGGAGTGAACAACAACCACCTCCCGCGCCTCATATTCTGGCCGCTCTTCTGGCTGAACGCGAGCAGCGGAGCATCCGTGAGGGGTCTATTGAGATCCTCAGTAGGCGATATGTGGGCGTGGATGATGCCAGCCGCAAAGCATTACACGACCACAGCGGGACGAAAAAGAAGTACACCGTAGCATTTGATTACCCGGATGCTGACTGTCTGGCTGTGATGGATGACGACGGTTACATCTTCGCGTTTGCAGAGCCCGAAACGTTGCTCAAACTTTCGAAGGACGCCGCGACACAGAACGCAATCGGCGCGAGTATGCGTGAGCGCAAGCATCGCTACCATGAAACGCGCAGCCAGCTCAATGAATTGAGCAAGCGAGAGTTCTCCACCGGCTACGTTCGCCAGAATGACCAGATGCTGCAGATTGGCCGCTTGCCTATCGATATCAGTCAGGTTACCGTCCATCGTCCTCGTCTTGCACCGCCTACCACTGAACCCGAAAACAGGCTCGTACCTGGCCAGGCGGCCGATCGCCTGGTAGAGCGCATTCGGAGGGATAGATGAGCATCCTTGCTGCACGTAAACCGCACTTGCTTTCCTTGGGGTTGCCCTCCGACACGGAGATGATCCGCAGAACGCGGCATTTTGTTCTGCGGTCTGGCCTCACGCTCGCAGAATTGGCTGATATGGCTGATCTCAACCCCTCATCCCTCTGCGTCTATTTGTCTGGCCGCTACGATGCCCACCAGGGCGCCGCGTCCAACACCCTCGCCGTCCGCGCCGCGCTGAAACAGGTAAAGGACCATCATGAGCTTGATCATCCTGAGCCAGCCCAGGGAAAACACTACGAGACGGCTGAGTATAAGGCGATCCGAGACTTCATGTGGACAGCCCTGAGAGAGGGCACAGCGGCCCTCGTGGATGGCCCTCCAGGCTCGAAAAAGTCGGTTAGCTTTGAGTATGTCATCAAGGAAATCAACGCATCGGGGGCTGGCCGGGCCATCTATCTTTACTGTGATATCGATCAGAGCCCTCAGAGTTTTTTGATCGAGGCTTGTACCGAGGCCGGCATCCCAAACCGCGGGTCAATTGCCCAATTGATCCGGAAGCTGCGCTTTTTCTTGGGTGGCCAACGAGCGCTACTCGTCGTGGACGAAGCCCAACATCTCCCTCCGAACACATTGGAGACCTTGCGCAAGTGCTGGATAGGCCGCCTTACTTTGGCGTCATCCTTGGCGGAAGCCATGCGCCCGGCTTCTGTTCTCTCTATCGTTGGGCGACATTGCGCGTAATGTGTACTAGAAAGTACACACTGAAACTCAGGCCTTTCGGTAAGCTGCCAAATCCGGTTCTGCGCTCCATTCGGGAACTTTTAAATTTGATGTGTCGCTGGGATGTCGCTAGGATTCAGGGCTTCGGAGGCTTACCCCTTGCCGCTACTTCTGTATTATGAACAACTTACGTAATCCTAGCGACATAGAAGCGCGAAGTTGAGATCTTGGGGGATTCTGAGCTGTAAGTCATTGATTTTTCGTTCGAGCGATGTCGCTAGGATTGAGTCATGGACAAATATTTCCTGTATTAACCATCGGTGTTTTTGTGGCGCGATCCCACGCTAAACCGTTGATTTAGATACGCTAATCCCGACGAATCTCGACAAATCCCGACAAATCCCGACAAATCCCGCGATGGAAATATAAAGTCTGTAGTCACACGCTTTGCCTCGCGCCGGCAGGGCGGTGGGTTTGATACACTCCGAGGCCGGAGGCAGGATTTCTTGACGCACGCAACCCGTAGCACCCCGCTCACGCAACTTTCCGAAGAAGAAAGCCTGTTTTACTCGACGGTGCGGCAGTTTGCCGAGGAGACCATCGCTCCGAAGATTCGCGCCATGGACGACGAGCAGCAGTTTGCGCAGGGGTTGGTGGAGCGCATCTTTGGCCTGGGTTTGATGGGGATTGAGATTCCCGAGGAACTGGGCGGCGCGGGGGGCACCTTCTTTGACTCCGTGCTGGCTATCGAGGCCATCTCCACCGTGGACGCGGGCGTGGCGGTGCTGGTGGATGTACACAATACGCTGTGCATCAATGCGCTGCGGCGCTGGGCCAGCGAAGCGCAGCAACGGCATTGGATGCCCAGGCTGGCCACTGACACTGTGGGCGCTTATGCGCTGAGCGAGGCCGGCTCTGGATCGGATGCGTTCGCGCTGCAAACCCGCGCGGAGGCAGTGCCGGGCGGCTACCGGCTGAACGGGCGCAAGCTGTGGATCTCGAGCGCACGGGAGGCGGGGCTGTTTATCGTCTTCGCCACGCTCGATCCGGCGGCCGGTTATCGCAGTATTACGGCCTTTTTAGTGGAGAAAGGGACTCCGGGATTTACGGTGGGGCGCAAGGAGGACAAGCTCGGTATCCGCGCCAGCAGCACCTGTGAGCTGATTTTTGACGGCTGCGAGATTCCCGAGGCGAACTTGCTGGGCGAACCGGGCAAGGGGTACAAAATTGCCATTGAGACGCTGAACGAGGGACGCATCGGAATTGGCGCGCAAATGCTGGGTCTGGCGGAGGGCGCCTGGGCTCATGCGGCACGCTATGCGCGCGAACGGCGGCAGTTTGGCAAGCCTATCGCCGAGTTTCAGGCGGTGCAGTTTGCGCTGGCCGAGATGGCGACGGAGATTGAGGCGGCCAAGCTTATGGTTTATAACGCGGCCCGGCTGAAGGATGCGGGACATCCGTTTGTGCGCGAGGCGGCCATGGCCAAGTACTTTGCTTCGCAAGTGGCCGAGCGCGTGGCCAGCCAATGCGTTGAGGTTTTCGGCGGGAACGGGTTTGTCAGGGATTATCCGGCGGAGAAATACTATCGCGATGCAAAGATCGGCAAGATTTACGAGGGCACATCGAATATGCAACTGGCTACGATTGCAAAGCAGGTGTTGGGGGGGCGGTAGGTTTCGACGGGCATCGGGCTTTGGATGACATGGCCAATATGGATTCGTGGTTTCCCAGGTCTCAAAATCGAGATCCTTCGACAGGCTCAGGATAGGCTCTGGGGCACCCGTCTTTATTGGGCGGGCGGTAGTCAGCAACGGCGGGCGGCGTCGGCCACCTGGCGGATATGTGCGGGGCGCGTGCGGCAGCATCCGCCGACGATTTGTGCACCGTCGGCGAACCAATCGGCCGCCATGCCGCCAAACCTTGCGGCGGCGCCGTGCCCGGTCCATCGCCGGGCGGTGGGGTCCCAGCCCTCACCGGAGTTGGGGTAGACGACAACTGGTTTGCTGGTGGCCGCGCGCAATTGGGCGATCAGCGGGGATATGAGCGCAGGCCGGGTGCAGTTGACGCCGATGGCGATGGTCTGCGGCAAGCGGGCGACGACGGCGGCGCAATCGCTGAGTAACTCGCCGTGGGCCACGTGCTCTCCATCCCGGCAGGTGAAGGAGAACCAGGCTGCCAGATCGGGCCAGGGTTGGAGCGCCTCGGCGATGGCTTGCGCCTCTTCAAGAGACGGGAGAGTCTCAAAGGCCAGCAGGCCGGGGGCCTGCGAGCCGGTTGCGGCAGCCAGCACATCAATCCGCTGGCAATGGAACTGGACCAGATCGGCAAATGCGCAACCATAGTTGCCATGGTATTCAGCGCCGTTGTGGAGGGCGGCGCCGTAGGGTCCGAGAGACGCGGCCACCACCACCCGGCGCAGGGGAAACTCGCGGGCCGCGGTTCGCGCCAGTTCGACCGAGCGGAGGAGAGCAGCGTCGGCTCGTTGGGGGTCAAGGCCGATCTCGGCGTAGCCCATCCGCGAGACCTGGTAGCTGGCGGTAAGGATGCAATCCGCGCCGGCTTCAAGATAGGCGCGATGTACGGCAACAATTTTTTCCGGAGCTTCCTCGAGTACTTGCGCTGACCATAAAGGCCCATCGAGGCGGGCGCCCATGTATTCAAGCTCCGAGGCCATGCCGCCGTCGAGGACACGAATTCCTTGCAGGATAGCGTCCCGCGCTTCTGGTTTCTCTGTCATGGATTTATGGTATCGCCCGGGGCGGATCGCTACAGCTTTTGCGCCCGCTGCACGGTGCGTACGCCGCCGACGCGGCGAAGGCCCAGGACCATCTTGTTCAGATGGCGGAGGTCTTCGGCTTCGACTACAAACTCGACTACGGCTTCGCCATCCTCCTGGCGGATATCGACGCCCGTGATGTTGGTGTTGTCGTCGGAGATGACGGCGATCAACTCCTTCAACATGCCGGTACGGTCGTCACAATAAACGGTGATCTTGACGGGATACCGCTGCGGGCGGCCGGCAGACTGGTCGCCGACGCGAGACCACTCGACGGCGATACGACGGTCGCTTTCGTAGAGCAGGTTCTGCACATTGGGGCAACTGCGCGCATGCACGGCCACGCCCTTGCCACGGGTGACGTAACCCACGATCTCCTCTCCGCGAATCGGGTTGCAACATCGCGCGCGGTACACGAGTAGATCGTTCTGGCCTTCTACCTGGAGCGAGTCGGAGCCGGTAAGATGCAGCTTGCGCACCGCGTCCGACATGGCCGATTCGACGGTGCCGGGCAACTTGGGCTCTGCGGCCTCAACATCACCGTGGTTGGCGTAACCGGGCGAGAGCTTGTTGAGCACCTGGTGCGCGGAGTGCTTGCCCTGGCCCAGCGTGGCCAGCAGGTCGGCCGCCGTGGCCACGCCGTACTCGCCGGCAATGCGGCTCAGGTCCTGGTCGTCGATCTGGCTCATCGGCACTTTGAACTTGCGAGCCTCGCGCTCCAGGAGCTTGCGGCCAATTTCGACGGCGCGACGGCGCTGGTCCTCGTTGAGCCAGTGCTTGATCTTGTTTCGCGCGCGCGGGCTCTTGACAAAAGTCAGCCAGTCGCGGCTCGGTTTGTGCTCCTTCTGCGTGACGATCTCAACGATGTCGCCGGTGCGCAGCTTGGTCCGCAGAGGAACCATACGGCTGTTCACCTTGGCGCCTACACAGGTGTGGCCAACCTCAGTGTGAATGGTATACGCAAAGTCCACCGGCGTGCCGTCGGCCGGGATGACAACCACCTTCCCCTTGGGCGTGAAGG
>PLZC01000127.1 GCA_003151985.1 Acidobacteriaceae bacterium | reverse complement strand
CCCAGCCCTCGGCGCTGTGCACGTTCCCGAGAGACCTGGGCCAGCAATCGCTTCAACATTGCTGAATGGTTACAGCGGTGCCGACTCCCCGGTAACGGTCAGGATGACATCTGCGGCATGATCCTAACCTACGCTGCCATCGCATTTGGATTTTGCATCACCGGAATGGCATTAGTGCTTACCCTACCCAGCGACAAATTCCTTAAAGCCCTGCAAATGCACAAGACCCACACCAAGGGGCAAAGCTCGTATCTCGATCTGCTGTTCGTGTTTTCGTGGACCGCCATTTGCCACTGGCTTCTTGTCGTCTCGGCGATTGCCACAATCCTCCTCCGTGGCGGCGCTTTGACCATTCTGGACAAATCGGACGGTCGTGGGTGGCGTTTATTCGTGGCGTGGCTCTCTGGACTGTGCGCTTACAGTCTGATCCAGTTTCTGATGATTGTTATCACGCTCTCACAGGTTGGCCAGCTCTACTCCAAGGAATTAGAGTAGCTAAGTTTTCCTGGCCGGCGAAATTGCAATTGATTGCAAAAATGGGGGTGGATCGAAACCGAGAACGGAATGCCAGATGAAAACGATGACTGAGTATTTGACCGCTACGGACGGCAAGTCCCCTGAACAAATCAAGAGATGGTACGCCCATTTGCCGAGCGAAGAGAAGCTCCAGTTGGAAACCGAACTTGCGCACTACCTCGACCAGTTCTATCCGTGCCCCGCTACCGGCTTAAGCGGAGCGTCGGAGTGGCCCGGCCTCAACTACTATGACGGCCGATTTGAACGGTTCGTCTGTCTGAAGTCTCGCAAGCTCACCCAACCTGTTGCCGGAAGAAACAACTAAATCGAGGGCTCGGCTTGGGTCGCTCTCGTACCCATCACCCACCCCTGTTTGTCCGTGGCCAGTCAATCCGAAAGCGCCCTCCCGCCGTGGGAGCCCAGAAGAGCCGCTTGTACGGCGTCTCCCGCGCATGATGGTAGAGAACGGCGGTGCGTTCGTAGAATCCTCTCGTGTGCCAAGAATCGCTGAACTTGAACAAGTGGTAGTCGAGGTGGTGACAGAACTCATGGCACAGCGTGCTCAGAAATGTCCCAGACGATGTGATTTCTTTCTTTCTCGCGGTCCGCATCCACAACCGTATGAGCATGGTTGTGGGGTGGTAGTCGCCGAACAGTTCAGTCACCCATTCGCGGCCTCTAAGCGGTCGCGCTTCGAGCACGCGGATGCCGCACTCTGGGATTTGATAGAAGATGGAAGCATTTGAAAGGAACTCCGCGCAAGCAATTCGAACCTCCGTTGTCTTGCCCGTCTGCATGGCGGCTTCAACCTTCTTCGCAATCTCTGGCAGCAGTCGTGCGCCCTGTGGCAGGTCGAGCGTATTGATGCGGTCGCTCTCCAAATAATCTACCCGGTCTTTGCCTTGGGGAGGTGTGTCGGTAAACATGACAAATGCTCGTGTGCCAATTATCGCCCCACAGCCTCTACGTCACTCGCGAAAAGGACTTGCCGAGCGGCAAAGGCGTTTACAATCCAGTCGTGACCAAGCCCACCATCATTTACCACGCCGACTGGGGTAGCAAGCCCTCGAAGCGGTGGTGTGCCAAGGCCACCCTCCACGAGGGAAGAGATTCTGCTCAGAAGATCGTCATCAAAGCACTTGCCGTCGCCTTTGAGGCTTGCTGGTCGCTGGTGGTCACGTAGCGCATAGTGCTACCAATCGCCTTATGGCCAAGTTGCTGCTTGACCAGAGCCAGGTTTACATTCGCGGATACAAGATGAGTAGCGAGCGAGTGCTTCAAAGCGTGGGGATGGCACTTTTCTGCCGCCAACCCGGCGTGACCGGCAATGGCCTTGAACAGCCGGAAAAACTGAGTACGATCAAGTCGCCCGCCTTTCTGACTGGTAAAGAGAAAATCTGAACCGTCGTTTGGACGTTGCCGGAGCCATTCCCGTAGTGCCCGGTGCTCATTCAAAAGCGGCTCGCCGCGATGTTCGGTCACAGCCTGTGTGGTGCGGAGCGATCCCTTTAGCCGGTCAATAATGAGGCTTCCGTTTTTCAGGTCGAGATCACCGACCAAGAGATTGCACACCTCTGACGCACGTAGGCCATGTTTGTAGGCCGTGACGATCATTGCCCACTCACGAGCGCCCTTCGCTTTTGCCTCCCTGAGAACCGAAAGCACCTCAGCAGGTTCAAGGTATTGCATGGCCATTCCTTGATGTTTGCGGGCGATTTGAGTTGACTGCATTTTGATCCTCCCGGAATGCAACATTATGTTCAAAGACTGCACTCCCGTTTGTTCATAAAACCGTTTGTTTATCGAGGTGAAAATCCGGTAAATGCAACATAATAGGTAGTTTGTTGCATAGGGTCAGCACTTTAGCGGGATTCAATCAGGGAGGTCGAGTCTTCCGAGGTGGCCTCACCGTAATACTGATGCAGCACTTCCTCCCGGATTCGATCTACGATCCCACGCTCCAGAGCAGCGAGAACCATCATCTGCAAATGCAGCCAATCGTGCAGAGACAGACCGTACCGATGCGCGCTCAGGCGTTGTTCGAGGCAACACACCGAACCGTAGATGAGTTCACCCTGAATGCTCCCGCCCTCCACAAAGAACAGCGCATCGCCCAGGACACGATGGGCATCCTGCACCTTGTTCCGTTCAAGCAACTCCGTGATCTCCTCTGCTCCCCGGACCCCGCGCACGATGCGCCTGAGCATCTCCAATCCCACTCGGGTGTGCATGTCATAGCAATAGCTAGGCAAGCTGAACAGCATTCTGTGCTGCGGCATGGCCAACTGCACTCCGGTCATTTCCATCGGGAGAGTAAGGCCGATGTATCGAAGCAGTTGTCCGGCTCGCCAGTCGTTCTTCTTCAGCCATTCTTCCCACCGGCTCTTCGGCTCTCGCAGATTCTCCCTCCGTTGCGTAATCGCCGAGATGATCTCCTGGTCTTCGACCGAATAATCAGGCAAGCAAGTTGTGGAGAGCATCGTGTCGATCATGCTGTAGCTGCAATAGATACGGCTGCGATTCGAGAGATCGCACATCTCTTCGGTGAGAAAGCAGATCAGATCGTAATAGACGCCGTCTGCCTTTCGTGCGGAATAGACAGCTTCGCAAGCGGCTACGAACGTTGCAAGTAGATCGTCGGCAGGGCCAATATCCTCGCAAGCAATAACACAAAGGCGCTTCCAGAAATAGCCGTACTCTTCCGGCATCTTATCCATGGCAGAGATCAGTCTGAGCGCCATCAGCTTGTCGCCCCGTCGAATGGACTTCTGGAAAGCCGAAATCACCTCCCACTTTCGTTTCTTACTGATGGCCAGTTGTTTGCTGGGTGCCTCGTAGTCGCGCATACGAGTGCAGAGCGAAAACCATCGCGTCGATGCGGGTTCATCCCAGTTGCGGCTTGGATAAGCCAGCAGTTCTTGAAACCGGGTAAGGTTCATAGTCTCTCCCTACACCCCTCTGATGTGCGGCCCAATTCCTGGCGGGATCGAGTCCGATCATCTTGTCCTTTTGGAGGTCTCATAAGTCCTCTTTAGTGAAGAGAGGTTCTATATAGTTAGACTCTATGTTGCTGATATAGTTCCACTTATGCGAGTTTATTTGTGCTAAGTGTAGACACGCAAAAGCCATGCGCACTATTCGTGGGCCTTGTTGGTGAAGGGAAACTACAACACGGCGCGAAGGACTTGTCGATCTGTGCAACCGATTTCCGAGTATCGACTTCACACGTACTGTGAGACGCGCTGTGAGACGCGCTCCCAGAGTCCATTCTACAAAGCGAGATCATGTCAACACGGACCGAAGAAACCAGGGTGCCTCATTGATAGTCTTACAGATAGACACCTGTTCTTACATCCATTGGCAGCACATTAATACCTGTAGACTCGACGTGTAGAGTCTAAGTTCTGTCCTATCTCTAATCACTTGTGGCTATAAACATCTGCAATGATCCTCGTGCGTTGTACCTCATCGAGAACTGCTTGTGGCTTACACCCTGAAGCACCAAGCCTGGAACTCCATCGTTGCGGTCCTTGTGGAAGTTGGGCACCCATTCAACCTCTCCCAGGCCACAGTAATCCACCGTCGACTCGTGCAGGTACTTTCCCTGCACCCCGGCGACCATACAAACGTCCGCGAAATCTTGGATGATCCTTGCGTGCCTGATCTTGTCGAGCACGGGGATCACCGAACCTACTTTTACAGCGGTATCCACAATCACACCCCCTAAAGCTAGGCGAAAAAAGCGTTTATCTCGGCCTGACTTGGCTTGTAAACCTCTTCGCCGAGATTGTTGTAGGTCACACCGGGGATAGCGGGCGTAACAACTGGTGCAGGCTTAGTGACCATCTTGGCGGGTTCGGCAATTGATTGCAAATACAGTCTCATGGCGTGTTCGCAATACTTCAGTAGAAATCCAGGTTCTGGCTCAGTCGGCATTTTCTCCAACCCTGCCGCTGCCTTTGCTTCTGCCGCGAATACCCACCAGTTCTCCAGGGTATGGCGTAACACGGCCTCTGCCCTCTCCCCCATGTACTTTGAGAAGGTCTTCAACTGCGACATTTCCCTCACAGTCAAGGGCTTCTGACATACGCCTGTGACTGCGTACCTATGCTTCAGCCATAGCGTAGGCAGTCTACGCGTGTTGGCATCCTTTGCGCTCTGCGCAGCCATTAACTCTTTCGCTGTAGCGATCTTCATCTCTCCTGTTCCGACTTGTTCAGCAAGGTTATGGTGCTTCTTTACAGGAAGATCCGAGTTAGCAGGAATTGCCAGGAGTTCTTTCTTGGACATCACAAAACTTTCCTGTTTGTTCAGTTTTTCCTGCTCTCTATTTTCCTTCCCTGTTGGCTCTTCAGGGTAAAGGAAAGTTTTTACGGCTTTTGCGCTTGCGCTACCGATATAGGAGTTCTTCTCTGTGTTCATCTCTGGTATAGGTCGTGCAGTGGCAGCACTCTTGATCGTGCAGGGACTGCACTTTGGAGAGGGCGGTGGCTGCACGGTGGAGTATGCAGCCACCAGGAGTTGCTCCATCGCCTTGTACTCCAACCTGTACCAAAGGGTTCTGTCGTACTTGCTCTTGTTGAAGTTACCTATCTTGAGAACGCCCTGCTCGATCAGCTTCTTTACGGTGTACTTCACTTGGCGCACAGAGTAGCCAACCTGCTCTGCCCAGGCTTCATAGGTGTTGTAGCACCATGCCTCTCCGTCCCGAGTATTCGGGTGTGTCTCGCACCAAAAATGCACCTGCTGTAGCAGTCGTGCTCCACAGCACCCAAAGACGGCCTCTCGCCTTATGGATGACGGCAGGAATCTATCACCCTCTAGCAAAGGGAGACTGAGTGATTTTTGAACAGTCATACAACCCTCACTTGCTTAAATGGTTCTGTACCAGTTGGTTCTGTTGCGCTTGTCTTCGTTGAAGCAACCTACTTCCAGTAAGCCTGCCTGAACAAGACACTGCGCCGCTCGTTGGACTGAACGGGCGCATTGGCCCGTAAGGTCAGCCAACTGCTCTATCGAAAGCACACACCAGTTTTCTCCGTTGTGGCTCGTAGGGTCGTGCTTGCACTGCCACGCAATCGTTGGTAACAGGCGTGCCCCAGAACTGCCAAACTTTTTTCTCAGGTCTTGCTGAAACAGCGTTACTCGCTCGCCTGGAAAAATGCAGCTTTCATCTCCCACTGGAAACTTCATAGAACCCTCCCTTGTGACAACCCGCCATTCTTGGACGAAGCTAACCTAGCCTGGAAAACACTTCTAGTTTTGTGCAACTGCGTGCTGCGCGAACAACCGCACTGAAGTGACTGCCATGGTGTGTTCGGGTGTCGAACTCCGCTGGGATTGCAGGACGGTCTTTTGTGCGTCAAGAAAGGGTATTTGGGGACCGGAAGAGTTGTGGTGTCGCTCAAGGCATGGCCACTTGTCGGGTTCGAGCGCGACATGCCGCAGCCTTCCATTTCAACTCTGGCCTGCGTCATAGCTTCACCCTTGAAGAGCAACGCCGCATCTTCACAGGCGACTGTTGCCGCTCGTTCGAGATCAGCCATTCCTGAACCGACTGAATGCTGTAGAGAATGGTGCGGCCAACAGAGATACGCGGCGGTCCGATGCGCAGGGCCTCCCACCTATCGATGGTTCGGGGACTCAGGCCAAACTGCTGCGCAAGTTCTTCGCGGCGCAGAAATCCCTCTAGCAAGAGTGGCGTCGGGGCGGGGCTGTGTTGATCTGGAAAGGGTGTAGCGTGTTCCTGCAATGAGTTGATCGGCAATTCGGGCATGGCTTCTCCAATGTTTGGGTGCCTTAAAGCTCCACTCCATTGGATAGACTTAGCAAATTCAGAAAACCCGCGAAGAGAAGGTGATTCTCGCGTCGAAGCGGCTAGCAGGAGACAACAACCCAACCTGTAGCCTATGACTCACGGCAGTTTCTGAACTGTTAGCTTAATGTACCACGAAGTAGCTTGCATGCCAACTGCACGTCTACTGCGTCTACGCTAATTGTAATTCCGCGCCAAATCCTTCGGTTAAAACCAGAAACTGCCTTTTCGATGCGTTATGAACCTGCACTGCGCGTTTTGGTTTCGGTGAATATCTTGCCGAACTGATTGGTAGCGTCACGCAGAGTCTCATCCTGTAAGTGGGCGTACCGCATCGTAGTTGATACCTGCGTGTGTCCCAGGAGCTTACCGACTATTTGTAGGGACACTCCGTTGGATACCAAATGGGAAGCATAGCTATGCCGAAGATCATGGATGCGGACGGTGGGACGGTAGCGAGTAATCATGCGACGCTTGCCCTTGACCTGCTCTGCTACAACCAGACCGGCTGCTTTGCAGGCTTGAATCCAAGGCCGCCGCAGTGAAACGCGCGCTCCACCTTTCGCTCCAGGAAAGAGCGGCCCAGTCGCACCGTTCGGCATCATCGTCTTGAGGACTTTAATTGCCGGTCCGCTCAATGGTATGTGCTCTACGCGCTTCTGCTTTGTGTTGTGGCTAGGCTTTGTCCACACCTCGCGCTGAAAATCAAACTGCTCCCATTCGGCCTTGAGGACTTCGCCTTCACGCGAGCCAGTGAGCATCAGCAATCTCAATGCATTAGCTGCATTTTGGTCTGCATAGGAGTCGAGAGCCTCCCGAAAACGCTGAAGCTCTTCCGTCGTCAACCATCGCTCGCGCTTACCCTCCTGGAACCTTGGAACCCCGCGAGCAGGATTATCTGTCGTCCATTTCCACTGAATTCCGAGGTTGAACATCTTTGAGAGCAGAGACAGAACACGATTGGCTCGATAGGGAGTGGTTTTAAGGGAAGAATGAAGCGACTCAATATCGCGCCTTCCAACCGCCTTAAGGCGAAGTTTGCCGATACTTGGTCGGATAATGCCGTCGATCATCTGACGGTCGTTGCGCAGGCTCGTAGGCCGCTTGTTGGGCACTGCGTAACGTTCCAAATACTCTGTTGCCAAATCCCCAAGCGTCGGCTCTAGGCGGCCCTGGTTTCGCTCTTCCATAGGGTCGTGACCATCCCGAATCCTTGCCCGCAGTTTTCCTGCCTCGGCCCGCGCCGCCGCGACTGTCAGTTCGGGATGGCGGCCAATGGTGTGGCGCCGCTGGCGGCCTGCAATCCGGTAGTCCAGTATGAAGCTCATGGCACCGGCAGCAGTGACCCTCACACCAAAACCGGGGATTTCCGAATCCCATTCGATCCGGTTTCCATGTTCCGGGGCATCCATCTTCTTGATGGACTTCTCAACAATTCGCTTTCCCATGTGCCATCCTCAGGTTCCGGCGCGGATTTGATTGCAGTCGTGACGAACTTTCTGTTCGTGTCAACACCGTGTCAACAATAAATGCGCATCAGTGTCCCTCTGTATCTCTGATTGTCGATGATCTGTCGTGTAATGTCAAGCAACTAAAGGAGTTATAATTTAACCGTACTGTTTGGCGCGAACACCATGGGATAGATAAGCTGATTATGAATCAGCAGTCCGATAATCAAGTGGTGACGCGATCCAAAGGACTTACGCAACTGCTCGGGCACAGCCAGCCCGCCACCACGGCGAGGTATGCTCACCTGCAAAACGAATCGCAGAGGGAGACGGCCAACATCTTCGGGGCAGTCTATAGAAGCGCCAAAAACACAGCCTAACCGTTGAAAGTCCGGGGACCGCGAGCCAAAAGCTCCAGTTCTGGTTAGGGATTCCTCGGCGCACCGTCGGCCCTCATTCTCGGTTAAGTTGAGAGTCTTGAGGATGGTGGCAGGGGTCACATTCTTCTTCCTCAAGAGTTACTAAAGTGCTTCGATGGTTACTAAAGCAGTGGGTAGTTATCCATTTTTTGCTTCTATTTTTGCTCAAGGGTTACTAAAGTAGTGGGTAGCCATCCATTTTTTGCTGCTCCCTTTAGAGGGCCGACTTTTCAAACTTTTGATC
The DNA here is from genome assembly GCA_003151985.1 of Acidobacteriaceae bacterium. Lineage (GTDB taxonomy): Bacteria > Acidobacteriota > Terriglobia > Terriglobales > Acidobacteriaceae > Telmatobacter. Next base: position 3,330 of record PLZC01000127.1, on the reverse strand, counting down.
GGTGACAGGCTCGGCAGCGATTTTCCTCAAAGGGGAGTCCTATGAGTCTATCGAAAGGTAAGCTACTTGTCTTCGTCGTTGACGACGAACCGATCATCGCATCGACAGTCGCAATGATTTTGGAATGCAAAGGCTTTGACGCCAAACCATTCACAAACCCTATAGAGGCTTTGGCTGCTGCTTGGCTTCATGCTCCCGATCTACTGATCTCAGATGTTGTGATGCCACAAATGTCCGGGGTTAATCTGGCTATTCAAGTAAAAGGGCAATGCCCAGATTGTAAGGTTCTGTTGTTCTCAGGACAAGCCGCAACCGCCGATCTGCTCCGAGGCGCTCGGGCGCTTGGACACGACTTTCAGCTTCTCCTAAAGCCGGTTCACCCAACAGACCTTTTGGAGCAGATTCAAACCATGATTGAAGTCACCCCGGCAATTGTTCCTGGTGGTGGGGTGCGAGTTGCGGCATAGGAATACGCTGAATACACTTGACAAAGACTCTGGGAGACAATCAAAAAAATATAGAAAACAGGGCATGACTGCACAGTATGCAGAGACTCCCACGGCGCTTCAAAACTTCCACGCAACTACCGCGTCCCCCCGTATACTTCGACGCCCTACCATGGTTAGGACGAAGCAGCTCGGGGTTGGAAACTACGTCACAGCGATGGGGCCATAGGGTTGATACCATGCGCTTGCGCGTGCGCGTTACAAATTTGTTCTGCCTCTTCATTGCAACGGCACTTGCCGGAACAGGTTGGATAGTCAAGGCAGAGGCTCTCACCGCAGGACATGCAACTGCTCATATCATCGCGGTGAAAGTGGCGCTGGCAGGCATAGCAGACTTCACAGGGGCCGGTGGTGACCGGCACAGGATTACAGCTTACGGTCATGGTCGTTCCTTTCAGTTGTATTGGGTGAAAGAGAACCATAGCACACTTCAATTCAGATGCAACATATTTATTTTGAATAACTTACACTTAACAAAACACGTTTCGTGTGCTCTCTGCACAGTATTCAGCACAGTATTCAGAATGGGGGGGTGACAGCCTTTCGAGTGCCTGTTACATTATTAACAACCACCACCGTAGTTTGCAACGTAACGGATGGTTGGAAGCGGGAAAAGATGGCACTCGGCAAGTTCATTTCGTATCTGAGAGTGAGTACACAGAGGCAGGGGAAGAGCGGCCTTGGGTTGGAAGCGCAGAGGGAAGCGGTTGCGAATTACTTGAACGGTGGACGCTGGAAGCTAGTACAGGAACTCATTGAAGTGGAATCCGGCAAGAGCAAGGACCGTCCCAAACTGATAGAGGCTCTCCGCTTGTGCCGCATCTATAACGCAACCATGCTTGTCGCCAAGCTGGACAGACTCGCACGCAACGTTGCGTTTGTTAGCGCACTCATGGAGTCTGGGGTTAAGTTCGTTGCCGTCGATCTGCCCCAAGCAAACGAACTCACCGTGCATATCATGGGCTGCAATGGCAGAGTATGAGGCAAAGGCCATCTCTGCGCGTACAAAGGCCGCTCTAGAGGCTGCAAAGGCCAGAGGTACACGGTTGGGTGGTCTGCGGTGGGACTTGGCCTCTGTGTCTGAGCAGGGACGTGCAATGGCCCTCAAGGTACGCAAGGAAAGCGCAGAGAACAGGGCCTCTGACCTCATGCCTGTAATCGAGTCTATTAAGGCAGAGGGAGCAACTTCGCTTAGACAGATTGCCGCTGTGTTGAATGAGCGGGGGATTACCACCGCTCGGGGCGGGGAATGGTCTGCCGTACAGGTACAGAGGCTTATGGGACGGCCCTAGACGATGCCCAACAACCCAAACGACGTGGACGGCGGGGCCTTACAAGGCTGCTACGCCGTACTATTCGTCAAGTTCCATTCCTTGACCGTGGGCAATTTGCCCTCAGTCTTTCGGTGATGATCTCGCGCTATCCACTTGCGTTCAACGTGAGATTCAAATCTAGGTGCGCCAGTAGTCAACACGCACTTTACTCTTGGCTGTGACCCGCAGATCGGACACGGGACATCGAGAGAACATAGAACTTGGCCCATCGCTTCTTTTTATCTGTTTTCTTGTTGGGGAATATGTGTCCCATATCACACAAAGCCGAGCATCATCCCTCGGTTGGCTTGTCGCATCGGGGGGGGGGTGGAGCGCAGAGTGTGCAAAGGGCGATATGTTCTGGTGCCTGTGTGGGCGTAACACGCACCAGAACAGGCACCAGTACAAAAACGGCCACCTGAGCAACTTTCTCAGATAGCCCTTAAACTGTTGTTTTTATTGGGGTTGTATGGAGCCGAAAGTCGGACTCGAACCGACGACCTGCTGATTACGAACCAGCCGCAGCAGCGATGGGCTTGCCGGAGAGTGACATGGTGGTGAAAACGACAAGGATCACGATTGAAACCGAAAGCCTGCTGGTCGTGCGCAGGGGCAAAACCGTCGTGACCTGGTGCCCTGTTTGCTGCGCCGAAGCGGAAGCGATGACGCTGGAGGGCGACAGCCTTGGCAAAGACATCCCTTCCACCCTCTTAAAGGACTGGCTGGCTGCCGGCAAGCTCCACCTTTGGAGTTCCAATGGCGGTCCGGATCGGATCTGCCTTACCTCGCTCCTCCGGTGCTTCGAATCCGAGGACGCTCGCAGACTTCCCATCTCGAAACCTACACCCCCGAAAACAGGAGAAGGAAAATGACATTCATCCAATTTGCACCGAAGTGGCCGCGCATCGCGCGGCTAAGTCTGGCCCTGGCCACGCTGGCAGTGCCGGTTTGCACCCTCGCACAAGCACCGAAGTACACCATTGTGGACTTGGGGCCGGTGGGCCCGTCGTGGTCGCAAGGTCAGCCATTTGTGGTCAGCGGCAATGGGCTCGTCAGCGGGGAGACGGTTCTCGCCAACCCCAACAACCCCGCCGAATGGGTATCGCACGGGGTGGTGTGGGAAGGATCAAGCACGAAGGTCATAACCATCCCCGGACTCGGAGGGCCAAACAGCGTCGCCTTCGGCGTGAACAATTGGGGGCATGCAGCAGGAGAAGCCGACACGCAAACCGCGGACCCGAATGGCGAAGACTTCTGCGGATCCGCGGCACTCGGACTCACCCATAGCGGCAACACGTGCGTACCTTTCTTGTGGCAGAACAGCATGATGATCGCGCTCCCCAGGCTGCGGAACGGCGCGGGCACGGAGGGCAGCAACGGCGCAGCATCACAGATCAACGATTTCGGCATGGTATTGTTGCCGCGCCTAATTAGACTGAAGTTCTGAGCGGACACGGGTATTTTTTGTGCTCAATGAGTTTGAGCGTTTTTGTGCTGTCGTCTGAGTGTCT
>PLZC01000121.1:5255-5404 GCA_003151985.1 Acidobacteriaceae bacterium | reverse complement strand
TCGACTACCTGGTGGAGACGCGCGGATGGAAGAACGGCGTAGCCAAGAGCGTTGCGACGACCAATTTGATCAATGCGGTGGCCGAGCGCCACAAGGTGCAACTGTTCGAAACGCCGGTGGGGTTCAAGTATATCGGCGAGCTGATTATC
>PLZC01000121.1:0-5171 GCA_003151985.1 Acidobacteriaceae bacterium | reverse complement strand
TCACTGAGAAGTTGAAGACCGATCCCACAGAGCTGAGCGGCCGCAAGGTTGCCGGGATAGTGCGCACCGACGGGCTCAAGCTGATCCTCGAAGATGGTTCCTGGGTTTGCTACCGCCTGTCCGGGACCGAGCCCGTGGTGAGGGCTTATACCGAAGCGCGCAGCGAGCAGGACATGGAAGCGCTCAAGGCTGCCGCGGAGAAGTTTGTGTTGTCGTAGCTCGAGATCGAGGGTGGCATGCCGGACGAAAAGGTGCAGGGCGAAAAAAGCGAAGCCAGGAAAGTCACCGGCTCAATGCGCAAGCGTGCGCTCGCCTTTGCGCAGCGGGCGTGGCGTCCAGCGGGTACCGCGGTGGCTGTTGTGCTGGCTCTGCTGCTCACGTGGCACGTTGTCGAGGGCAAGCATGGCCTGTCGGTTTGGCGGCAGAAACAGGTTGAAGACCAGCAGTTGCGCAAGGAGATAGAGGTCCTGCAGCGGGACAACGCCCGCTTGCGGCGTCTTGTCGAGCGCCTGAAGACAGACCCCGAAGCCATCAAGCACCAGGCCCGCGAAGCGCTGCGCTACGTCAATCCCGACGAAGTGATTGTCACTTTGCCGGAGCAGCCGCAGAGCGATAATCAACCAGCTCCGGAGGGCAAGCAGTCAGGAAGCAACTAGGGTGATGTACCAGAAATTCACTCCAAAAATAGGTTGTCATCCTGAGTGACCGAAGTGCTGCGCAGGGAATCGAAGGACCTGCGGTTCGGACCTCCGATTTCTGTAACGAACTTTCGTGACACTGTATTAAGTCATCTTCCGTTCGGCCAGGCCTTCACAGGCTGCGGAAAAACTCCATCCGGAAGGCCTTGTAACAGGGCACGACTTCAGTCGTGCCGATAAGGCCAATGAAATCAATCGGGCTTTAGCCNNCCCACAGCCGACCCAATCCCGATGCCGCCCGCACCAAGTTGGCATCCCAATAGCATCAAGCGAACATAGGGAGATCCCATGAAGAAGAAGAACCCCACTCATGTGCAGCCTGGCGGATTTGTGGACGCGGCCCGGAACACTGACGACGCCGTAGTCAACGACTCCCTCGGAACCGTTGACCTGGCCGACTCCAGCGGTCTCGATGAGGAAAAGGAGACCGGTGACGCCAAAAGTCAGAACCAGAATACCCGGGAAGACTGACTATGGCTTCGCCGCCATCTTCGGAGGGTCGGTTACATACTCGTCGCCTGTGCGTGCCAGCAGCAGGACGCGGCGGTCGGTGAGCAACTTCAACCGGCTGGTCAAATCGATGAATTCCTTCTTTTGCCCCGCCGTAAGCGGAGTTGCCGGCTTGTCCAGCTTGTTCAGTTTGCCCAGTTCTTCCAGGCGGCCCTCTAGCCGCGGAATCTCGCGATCAATGAGAATGGGTCGAATCACAGTGGCTTTGGCGCGCCCGCTGGCCAGTTCGTTGCGGTTGTTTTCGCCCCACACCGGCAGGATTCCGACATGCCCCAGTTCGACCCGCGCGCCGCCCGGCCCGTAGTCTTTGCGGACCGCGGAAAACAACCCGATCAGCGAGTCTCGCGGGTCGCCGTTCTTGTCCGGCATCAGGCCGTCCACGTAGGTGCGCGACTGGTTCGACAGGAAATTGCCCAGCGAATAGAAGATCACCGTGTCGCGGCCGTCCTGGGTACGATATGTCTCGACTGGCTGCAGCACGTGGGGATGGTGGCCCACGATTACGGTGGCGCCGGCCTCCAGCATCTTGTGCGCGGTCTCAATGTCGTCCGGCCTCGGCGCGGGTGCGTACTCAATGCCCCAGTGAATGGAAACCACCAGCAGGTCGCATTGGGCGCGGGCCTTCTGAATGGCGTTCAGGACTGCCGCCTCGTCCGCCCCCGCTGCGCCGCCCGATTCGCCGGGATAGGGAAAGAAATTCACATGAGGCAAGGCGGGATTGTCCGGATTGCGGTTGCCGTTGAGCCACCGGGTCATTCCCAGCCAGCCCACCTTGACGCCGTTGGCCTCGACGACAACAGGCTGCCACTCCTGCTGTCCCGTTTCCGTGGACCCGACAAAAAGCAGTCCCTCGTCGCGCAAATGCTCGCGGGTTTCCGCAAATCCGGGCCATCCCTGGTCCATTACATGGTTGTTGGCAAAGGAGACGATCTTGATTCCGTTGGCTTTGAGCGCATCCGGCAGTGCAACCGGAGCGTCGAACATGAATGGCTTGGACCCGTGGGAATGCGCCGGGGCAATCGGCGTCTCGAGGTTCACAAAACCGAAATCGGCGTTCTGGAAGACGTCCCTGACATCGCTGAAGAGCGCACCCCAACCCTGGGTCTCGGCCGCTTCCCCGTTAGCGGCAGCCGCGGCGGCGGCAGCCCGCACAGGCTCATGAGGAATTACGTCGCCGGCCACGGCAAACCTGACCTGGGCTATCTCATGTGGATAAGGGGCCACGAAAGCTGCCATTCGACCGGCACGGAATGCTGGCAGGAGCAGGGCGGCAGACGCCGCGACTGCCAGCAACAGCGCGAAGCCAATGAGGCGCCAGTGCTTACGCAGCGCGGGCATCAGTTTTGCAGCGAACCCCGCGTCAAACCGGCTTGAGCGCATCGTCCAATCCATCTCGAGCTTCAATCGGGCTCCCTTTTTTTGCCAGCTTCTTCCTTAGGAGAACATAGGAGCGTCAATCCAGAACAAGCAGATTGAGGCTGTACTCAACTCCGGCAAGGAATCTGATGCCTTTGTCAAATGTGACCAGAACGCCATTGTTCTTGACGGCGAGTCCGAGCAAGTAGGAATCGGTAACTTGCTGATGGCCGAATATCCGGCCAAGGAATGGAGCGGCGAGTTCGATCCACGGGTCGGCGATGGGCCAGTAGCGATAGCCTGGATGGGCGGCAAAGTCCACGAGGACAGCAGTGGCCTGTGAAAAGGTGCAGGTACCCGGATACGATGGATTCGTTGTGATTCTGACAAATCCGGAATCGGTAATTGGACAGACTCCCCAATCCTGTTTTCCCGAAGACAGAAACCATTTCTCCGTTACCTGGTGGTTCTTATGATCGGGGTCGCCGAGCGCAATCAAGGCGTTCACGTCAAGCAGGTACTTAGACCTGGTCGAGTTCATTCTCAATCTTTCTTACCATTTCGGTTGTAATCACATTGCCGCGCGGAGGGAAGCACAGCAACCCAGTCGCGGATCGGCTGAGATCGGGCGGCGGCGGTGGGATCGCTTCCGCTTTGCGAATCAGCTCACTGATCGCGGCACTCAAGGTGATGCCCTTCGCGCCGGCATAAATGGATGCGAACAGATGGGCGTCGTCATCGAGATTGACATTTGTCCTCATATCGTCATATTACACCATTTCACGAATTGGCACCAAGGTGAGTTTGGTGATCCACGTTTTTCAATCGAGCCCCTGCTTGCATATTCGCAAAATGAAAGGCAAACAGAATAGCGATACTGGAGACAGTTTTCCCAGACAAGGACAATTCAACTGGCTCAGAAACTGTCCTCTTTCGCTCTAAATCGTCATCGAACGCTTTACAGCCTCCCTTCGTCTATCGTGCAGTTGAGACTGGTAACCTTAAGCAGGACAACTATCGAATGAAAGGCCGGTGGCGTGGGTCGCGCCTGACCGGCAATCGGACCTATGGCAGAATTCGTAATCAAGCTGGCCGATGAACGTGGCCGCGTGCAAGAGCAAGTCCAGACGGCGGCCTCGGCTGAGGAGCTGAGGGCCAGGTTCACCCATGCCGGTTTCCACGTTTTCTCGGTCAAGAGCCGCTCAGGATTTGGCGGACTTTCCCGGCGCAAGGTCAAGCTCGAGCCGTTTCTGGTCTTCAATCAGCAGTTCCTGACGCTTGTCCGGGCGGGGCTTCCGATTCTTGGTTCGCTGCAGATGCTTTCCAAGATCCAGAAGAATGCCGCGCTTGCCAGCCAGTTGGACGACGTGGCCAACCGCGTCAAGACCGGCGAAGCGCTTTCCTCCGCCTTCGAGGCGCAGAGCGGTTTTCCGGTGATGTATACCACCACCCTCCTGGCCGGCGAGCGTTCCGGCAACCTGCAGGAGGTGCTGGAGCGTTACGTCAGTTTCCAGAAAATTTCCCTCAGTTTCCGCAAGAAGCTCACCGCTTCAATGATCTATCCGGCGCTGCTGATGACGCTGGTGATTGGACTGATGATCTTCCTGCTGGCCGTTGTTGTGCCGCAGTTTGCGGTGCTCTATGACCAGATGGGGTCCAAGCTCCCAGGCATGACGGTCGGGCTGCTCAACTTCGGCAAATGGCTGAATCACAATTTCATCTGGCTGTTCCTGGGCGGGGTAGCCATTGGCGCCGGGTTCTACAAATTCTCCGCTACCGACCGGGGCAAGGACCTCATTGACGGCTTCCGCATAAAGCTGCCCGTCTTTGGCAAGATCTGGACCAAGTACCAGGTTGCGTTGTTTTCGCGCACCCTGTCGACGCTGCTGACCGGCGGCTTGCCGCTGGTGCCGTCTCTGGAGACAGCCGCCCGCTCGATCTCGTCGCGCAAAGTATCGAAAGCGGTTTTCTCGTCCATCGGTACGGTGCGCGAGGGCAAGAGCCTGGCCGAATCGTTGACCAAAACCGGAGTGTTTCCCGACCTGGCAGCGGAGATGATCACCGTTGGCGAACAAACCGGAGCGTTGCCGGCGATGCTGAATTCAGTAGCGGAGTTTTTCGAGGAGGACGTGGCTACCGCCCTTGCCGCGGCGTTGGCGCTGATCGAACCCGCCATTCTCATCATCATGGGCGTGGTGGTGGTCTTCATTCTCATTTCGCTTTACCTGCCCATTTTCTCCTTGGGCCAGGCAGGAGGTCAGGGGTAAACAGAGCCATGGCAGACGCGACAATTACGCTACCGATCGCACAAGATGAACGCGCCCAGGCAGAAGCCTTGGCGCGCCGCTATCATGCGGACTTCGTCGATTTGAAGAACTTCAAGATCCAGCACGACCTGCTGCGCACGGTGCCGGTTGAGCTGATGTTCCGCTATAACTTTGTCCCCATCGAGCAACAGCAAGATGCGCTGGTGATCGCGGTCTCAGATCCCTCGCGCCTGATGGTGCTGGATGAGATTGCGGGCCTGCTGGCGCACCGCATCATCGCGCGCGTGGCCACGCTCACGCAGATTACCGACCTGTTGAAGAAGACCGAGCAGTCGCAGCG
>PLZC01000044.1 GCA_003151985.1 Acidobacteriaceae bacterium | reverse complement strand
CGCCCTCTTCCGGCTCCATGAAGGCTGCGGTAACGCCGGCGCGGTCAAACGCCTCCATCATTCCGGCTTTCCCAGGGGTCCACTCATGCGTGTTACGCTCCCCGGCCGCCACCAGCCGCGCAACCGTTCCCCGAGCCACTCCGCGGGCCGACTGGACCAGCATTTGCAGGTCGAAACGGTCGGCAAACCGCCATTGAATCTGGCGCACCGCATCTCCGGGGAGGGTGAGCATGGTTTTGGCTTCAGATACAGCAATAGTGGGCATCAAGATTTCCTCAAGCAGCGCTGATATTGTCAAAGATCGGACCTGCCTTTTCATGTGACCCACATCACTCTGTCCCCTCAACTGAGCGCTTAACAGCAATCAAAGAAGTTATTCGAACGACGGCCGCATTGCAGGAGGCGCATTCCCTCCTCGTTGGAACAAATAGTTCAGGAATCATCCAAGGTGACCCTGCTCGCGCCGGAAAGTTAAGGAAAGATGCCCCACGGCCCATTTGCGTGTTGTGATTCCAATCACAGCAGAATTACGCGCCGTGGAATCTCCTCGAAGGTGTGAACTCCGCAAGAAGAATCCTCACCCAAACCGTAGCCATATCCCTGCTTGCCTGGACCTCGACGGCTTATGCCGCACATAAAGCCAAGAACGACGATTGCCTCACATGCCACTCCGACTCCACGCTATCGAAGGAAGTCAACGGCAAAAAGGTCAGCCTCTACGTCGACGCGGACAAGTTGACACACTCGATCCACGGCAAGATGTTCACCTGCGTGGATTGCCACAGCGACATCAAGGGGCCGGTGCATGAGACCACCCCCAAGAAGATCACCTGCGCCCAATGTCATGCCGACGCGCAGCAAGCCTACTCGCACAGCTATCACGCCAAGGCCAACAAGGCGGGTGCAACGCCGGGCGCAAATTGCGAGGATTGTCATGGCGGCGTGCATGAGATTCTGGCAGCCGGCAATGCCAAGTCGCCGGTAAATCATGCCAACATTCCGGTTACCTGCGGCCGCTGCCACGGGCAGAAGTTCCTCATGGAATCGAATGGGGAGAGCGCGCAGGCTTTCATCTCCTACCAGGAAAGCGTGCACGGGAGAGCGATAGAGAAGGGCTCAACGAAGGCCGCCGTCTGCACAGACTGTCACGGCGCGCACGAAATTCTCACCGCGAACGATGCCCGGTCGTCGATCTACAAGTTCAATGTTCCCGCCACCTGCGGCAAGTGCCACAGCACGATCGAACAGACATTTATGCAAAGCATTCACGGGCAGGGAATCAGCCGTGGCAACGGCCTTTCCCCGGTCTGTACGGATTGCCACGGCATCCATTCCATCAAAGCTCATATCGATCCCAACTCATCGGTTTCAGAAAAGAACCTTGTCCGCACCACATGTGCGCGCTGCCATGAGGGCGTGCGTCTTTCGCAGGAATTCGGGGTTGCCGGCAATAGCGTTTCAACTTACCTGGACAGTTATCACGGTTTGGCCTCGAAGGGCGGTTCCGTGTTAGTGGCCAACTGCGCCAGTTGCCACGGCGTGCATAACATCCTGCCCTCCAGCGATCCGCGCTCGACGATTAACCACGCTAATCTCGATGCAACATGCGGCAAGTGTCACAAGGGAGTTACTGAGAAATTTACGCGCACCAAGGTTCATATGGAGGACGGCGTCCACTCCAAAGACATCGACTCCATCGCGGTGCGCTGGGTCCGGTTGATTTACTTGCCGTTGATTGTGTTAGTAATAGGGGCCATGTTCCTGCACAACGTCATTATCTGGCGATATAAGTTGTCTGCACGACGCAGGGCGCATCCGGCCATGATGGTCCGCATGACGGTCAGCCAGCGCTGGCAGCATCTTATCCTGCTTACGAGTTTCATCATTCTGGTGATCACTGGCTTCGCGCTCAAGTTCCCCGACTCCTGGTTTGCGCACTTAATGGGAATGAGCGAAAAACTGCGCAGCGTGATCCATCGCGTCGCGGGCGTGGCGTTGATGGCCGCGGGAATCTACCATCTCTTTTATCTTGCCGCGGCCCACGAAGGCCGGCGCTTGTTGCGCGACCTTACGCCCGCACCGAACGATGGTATTGACGTCCTGAGAGCGATGCGCTACTACCTGGGCCTGAGCGACCAGAAGCCTGCATTCGGGCGATTCAGTTACGCCGAAAAGGCCGAGTACTGGGCTTTGGTTTGGGGCACAGCGTTGATGGGCGTCACTGGCGTTATGCTGTGGGCCAAGGTGTGGGTGGGCAACCTGCTTGCACGCTGGACGGTCGATGTTGCTACCGCCGTTCACTACTACGAGGCGATTCTTGCCACGCTGGCGATTGTGATCTGGCACTTCTACCAAGTGTTCTTCGATCCCGATGTCTACCCCATGAATGGCGCGTGGCTGGACGGCAAAATGCCCGTCGACCACTACCGCGAAGAGCATGAGTTAGATACCGAATCGCTGGAAGCGGGTAGCGAGGCGACTAAAGCAGAAGAAGCTGCCAAGGACATTTCGACTAACTCGGAAACAGAGCCGCCAAAAGAGTAAGCAGTAACTAAAGATGCGAGGCAAGCGGCCCGATAACTTTGAAATGGTTGCCCGCGCTTCGAGTTATGCGAGTTACTTCTGCCACTTATCGAACGGCTGCTTCTCCGTGATTCTGGGCCGGTCTTCGGCTTGGAGTTGCTTGGCTACTTGTTCGACCTCGCGGAAAATACGGAGAAGGTTGCCGCCCAGAATCTTACGGCAGTCTTGAGCACTATAACCGCGAGCCATCAGGGCCTCCGTAATCTTGGGCAGGTCTGCTGTAGAGTCGATGCCCTCGGGCAGTTGTCCTCCGACACCATCGAAGTCTGAGCCGAGTCCCACATGGTCCACACCTGCCACTTTGGCGATGTGGTCGATGTGGTCGATTAGGATCGAGAGTGGGGGGCGGGGGATGCGGTCGGCGAAGGAGCGCTGGACTTTTGAAATCTCGATATAGGTAACCTGTTTGCCATCGGTCTTGGCCTTGTCTTTGAGCGCCTGGACGGCTTTTTCGGCTTCCGGCTCCATGGCTTTTTGTGCGTCGCGCCACTGCTGCGAAAGGAAGCCGGAAAAGAAGTTGACCTGGATAACTCCACCCTTGGAGTTGGGCCCGCCGGAGTTAGCGACGGCGCGAAGCATATCGTCGGTCATATTGCGGGGGGCATCGCAAATGGCCCTGGCCGCCGAGTGCGAGGCGATGACCGGAGCGCGAGTTATAACCAGTGTCCTGAAGAAGGTTCGATCGGAAACGTGCGAGATGTCGACCATCATGCCCAGCCGGTTCATCTCGTAGACCACGTCTTTTCCGAATTCAGTCAGGCCCTCCTTGGTGTGCGGGACAGTCTTGTCGTTGACATCGCCGGAGCTGTCGGCCCAGTCATTTGAGTTAGCCCAGGTGAGAGTCATGTAGCGAACGCCGAGCGCGTAATACTCGCGGAGGAGGCCAAGTGAATTCTCGATTGAGTGGCCGCCTTCGATGCCCATGAGCACGGCGAATTTATGTTGGCGATGAGCGTATTCGATGCCTTCCGGGGTAGCGACAAACATGACCCGGCCGGGGTGCTTGGCCACCTGCTGCTTGACGGAGTCGATCAACTCCAGGGTGCGGCGGGCGTATTGGCCCTTGTAGAGTGTGGGCTCGACCCAGATGGAGAAGAACTCCGCGCCGAGGTTGCCGTTGTGAAGCGACTCCAGGTTGAGGTTGCCGTCGCCGAGTGGATCGGCCAGGTCAAAGTTCTCATCAACAAAGCGCTGCGGCGTGTCGGCATGGGTGTCGATGACCAGTGCGGTGCGATGGACCAAGTCAGCGGATTGGCGCTTTGGAGTCATCTTCTTGGCGGGTTCGGTTGGGGCTTGGGCAACGATCATGGTTGGAATCGCAAGGACTATCGTAGCGAGCAAGACAAGAGTCCGCATAGGCTTGGCGTAAGTATAGACCGGCAATTGAGGCTTGCTGGAAGTAACAACTTAAAAACTGAATTACCGGCCACGCGAACTTCATGATACTGGCACCACCTCGACAGAAACTAGCCCAGGCTCCTCTCTACCCAGGCTAGTTCCTGCTGCGCAATTTGGAGAGGAGCCGCAGAATCTCGAGATAGAGCCAGACCAGCGTGACCATGAGGCCAAAAGCGCCATACCACTCCATGTATTTGGGAGCGCCGTAGTTCACGCCTTGCTCGATGAAATCGAAATCCAGCACCAGATTGAGGGCGGCAATGGCGACTACGAACAGGCTGAAGGCGATGCCGATGGGTCCTGATCCATTTACGGTGAGGAACTGGACGCCGAAAAAGCCAAGCAGCATCTGGAGCAGGTAGAAGACCATGATGCCGCCGGTGGCGGCGATCACTCCGAGACGAAACTTCTGAGTAACCTTGATCAGGCCGGATTTATAGGCCAAGAGGAGAACGAAGAGGGTGCCAAAGGTGAGTCCTACAGCCTGGATGGCAATGCCGGGGTAGCGAACGTCGAAGATAGCCGACAAGCCGCCCAGGAGAAGGCCCTCAAGCAGCGCATAGATTGGCGCGGTAATGGGGGACCATTCCTTTTTGAAGATGGTGACCAAAGCGCAGATGAAACCGCCAATCGCGCCAACCAGCAGGAGGGGCGCCACGTCGGCGGGATCGTGGGACTGGGTGAAGCGTTGCCAGGTCCAGGCAGCGGAGGCGAAGGCGCAGACAAGCAGAATGCCGGTCTTGTTGACGGTGCCGCTGAGGGTCATGCGATTGGTTACGTCAATTGCGCCCCCGTATTGGCTGGCGGAAAGGTCCTGAAAGGTCTTCTCACTCAGAGCTGGATTCGCTGTTTTCATCAAGGCCATGGGGGAATCCTCCGCATTGCAAGGGAAAGCTCGGAGTCCGCCAAAATTTGGTGGGAAACTGAGCCGATGATTCATTTTAGCGCTACCAGAGGTGGCTACATGGTTACTTCCGGTTTGCCCACAACTCGACCGGAGTAGACTATCTTCATCCTCTGACGCTCATTCGATTGCTCTGCTTGTTGCCGTTCTAGGAGTCTGTCGGAAATAGCGCAATCGCCGACAGTTTTTTTGCGCGGTTGCGCTATTTCCGACAGACTCCTAGCATATTCGTCGTCCGCATCCGCTTGCGATGTGCCTCGGGAAGCGCATAAACGCCCA
>PLZC01000383.1 GCA_003151985.1 Acidobacteriaceae bacterium | reverse complement strand
TAGAGTGCAATATTCCCTCCGGGGCTGAAGCCGTGCCCGTTCAAAGCCACTCTACACCAACATGAGAAATGCTCTAAACTTCAAGCCCGTATTCACATGGGACGCCAGGTCATCTCTACACGCACCGGAATCTCGTTCTTGATTGGTACGGTCAGGAACGAAGGACGGTCGATCTTGAAATCGGAACACGTGGCTGGGACTGTTCCGGATATCTGTACCTGGTTGCCTTGATTGACCCGTTGAAATGGCACATGGTTGTAGTGGGCGGTCTGGCCGGCAAACTGGAGTTCCAGATCGGCAAAAATCATCGCATCCGTAGTCAGCGCTTGGGGAAACCGGGTGCGGACGATGACCATCGGAAACTGTGCGCCGCGTGTTGCCTCCACCATGTGAAGATCGCGATTGCTGTCCCCGGAATCGAATGACTTGACAGGCGCCGCGATCAGGAAATCGCATTGTCCCGCTTGGCAGACACCCTTCCCTTTGGCTGCATGACTGATGCCGCTCACCTCGTGCATTGGATGAGACATGTGATAGGTGAGGGTAGATTGCTCTAAAACCCATTGGGCATCAGTTTGCGCAAACACTGGGAGCGCCACAAGCAAGAAAGTTATCGTGAGTCTCCTCTTCATTTCTTCTCCCAGAACTTCCAGTGAATCGGCCACGATACAGCGACAATCGACGTGCCGTAGGCTATGGCCGTCACGTACGCAGCCGTGCCATGCCAGGACGCGATGCCGTGGACCTTTTCTCCGGCATTCTCCTGCTTGTACGCCATGATTCCCAAGACCGGGGTCAGGATCATTCCCGGACCATGGACCCACTCCAAATCCCGATGCAGGCGTATGGCGCCTTTGGGTTTCACGCCCGGAATCTTTGGCGCGAAGGTGGAATAATATGCGGTCGCAAAATACAGGCCAGTGGTCAGGCCGCCCAGAGCCGCATGGAAGTCCAGATTCGCCGTGGTTGGCTCCGTAATGGTTTGACCGTTTTTCCCTTTGGCTTTTGCCTGCGGGCCAGTGATCAGGGTCGCGGCCATGGGGATCGCCGTGAATAAGCCGAGCGTTTGATGCACCTTGAGCATGTGCGTTCGCTTGTTGAGCTTTGCCTGCAATTCCGCATTCGCCTGGGTCTGCTGCGCCGTAAAGCCCAAGTCTTCCAGTGAAGGCTCATTGCCCGGCTTTTTCTGTTCCGGTTCATTCGGCTGGCTCGGCTGCTGCTGGCCGGTCCCCGCAGGCTGATCAGTCCCCGAGTTTTGCGTCGCCTGATCGCTCGGTTCTGGAGCAGAAGGCAGATCGACGCTCGCGGGCGAACCAGTCAGATCGACTGTCGGGGCATCAGGCGGTGTTGCTGCTGCGCTCTGCGTGCCTTGGCTATGCGCTGCCGGCGCGATCGAGCAGAACAGAACTGAGCAAAAAAGAATCGAAGATAATCGCATCGGGGAGGCCTCGAAGGGTTGGCAGAAACAATTCCTTAGACGCGAGCTGATCCAATATAGCAGTCGGAAAACCCTGGAACCCCTTCACAAAATCTTCTTCCCAAACGCCGAGCAGGCCAATTCCACGGCCAGGTCGGCCGTCCGGTTATGTTCGTCGATCACCGGGTTCACTTCGACCATCTCAAAGCTCAGCAGCCGCCCATGATCGGCAATGATCTCCATGGCCAGGTGCGCTTCCCGATAGGTTGCGCCGCCGCGCACTGGCGTACCTACACCGGGCGCATCCTCGGGGTCGATCCAGTCCATATCGAGCGACACGTGATAACCTGCGGTCCCGCGGCCGGCGGCGCGCAGCGCCTCTTCCATCACTGTCCTCATGCCCCGTTCATCGATGTCCCGCATCGTGTAGACCTCAGTCACCCCCGCGCGCCGGATATTCTCCCTCTCCGCGGCGTCGATATCCCGCACCCCGACCAGCACCGTGTTCTCCGCCAGGATCTTGGGCGCGTAGCCAAAGATATTTCCCAGCGCCTCCGGCCCCAGGCCCAGCAGCGCGGCCAGCGGCATGCCATGCACATTGCCGGAAGGCGACGTCTCCGGCGTGTTGATGTCCGAGTGGGCATCGATCCAGATGACGCCGATCTTCTTCCCCTGGCGGCGGTAGAACTCGGCCACGCCGGACACTGAACCCGCCGCCAGCGAGTGGTCCCCGCCCAGCACCAGAGGGGTAATGCCTTCTTCCAGGGTCTTCACCACCGCTTCGGCGGTGCGGGTGCAGGTTTCGGCAATCTGCTTCAGGTACCGCGCGCTTTCGTGGCCCGAGGCCTGGGTCTCCGCAATCTCCACGCGGACGTTGCCGCCGTCCGTCACCTCGTGCCCCAGCGCTTCCAGCCGCGCCTCCAGTCCGGCCACTCGCATCGCCGAGGGGCCCATATCCACCCCGCGCCGGCTGGCACCCATGTCCAAGGGCACACCGATCACGCGAATGCGGCGGGTGGGTAGCGCCTGGGTGCCGCTGGGGGGGACGGTTGTGGAGGCGGTTGAAGTCTCGGCGTTCTTCGACATGCAAAAATTCCCTCCGGGAAAAATCAGCCCGCCTTGATGCAGGGCAGGGAAAGGGCCGGCTGCTCTGCGACTAGGACCCCGGTAAGTTTATGCCACAGTGCCCCAAAAGAGCTATTAGAGCAGATTCAGATAAGCGTATGATTGACTTACCCAGATTCCTGATACCTTCGAGCCGCGCACTGGATCCAGGCTCTTTCTTCTCCACGGACTAACGCATCGCGCGCGGATTGCCGATTGGAGATATCAAAGGCCGGCATTTCTTCGGCGGGTTGATCGAAATTTTCCTCATGCAGAGATTGATTACCGCTTTCGCGATCATTCTCGGATGGGTCTCGACTGTAGGTGCAGTCGAACCCGGACCCCTTACCAATGTGCGCGCCGTTCAAGCCCTCACCAACGCCGAAGCCAGCCAAGGGCTTCCAGTTGCGATAGAAGCCACAGTTAATTACTTCCGGGGCCGCGAACTATCGCTGTTTGTGGAGGATGGCGACGCCGCCATCTTCGTTCGCGACGACGCAAACGTCAACCTGGTTCCCGGCGACCGCGTCCTGGTGAAGGGAAAGACGCATGAGAGCTTTCGCCCCGTCATCTACAGCAGCGATATCACCGTGCTCGGCCACGGCGCCTTGCCCACGGCGGTTCCAGCCACATTTGAGCAGATGATCCGGGCGGCGCTGGACTGCCGACTGGTCACCGTGCGGGGCACGGTGCTTTCCGCGGACCTTGCCCGGAACGCCGTCTCCGAGACCCGCTTCGTGCGCCTCGAAGTGCTGATGGAAGGTGGGCCGATCCAGGTCGAGGTGGACACCGACGACCCTTCATGGCCAAAGAACATGCTCGATTCCCAGGTCGAGATTCGCGGCGTGGTGGCTGGTCTGTTCGATGGCAAAATGCAACAAACCGGCATTCGTATCTATGCAGGTTCCCCCGATGGCGTGAAAATTCTGACCCGCGCAGCATCCAATCCCTGGGCAATTCCCCCCACCCCCATGAACGAAGTGCTGGCGGGATATCGCAGCCACGAAGACACCCGCCGCGTCCGCATCGAGGGAACGATTACCTATTACCAACCCGCTACCGTGCTTGTTCTTCAGGATGGACCACGGAGCATTCGTGTAACCACCAGGGCCGACCTCCCGCTGCACATCGGCGACCGGGCTGATGTGATTGGCTTTCCCGCGGTTGACGACGGGTTCATGATTTTGGTCGAAGGAGAGGTGCAAAGCACCGGGTTGGCGGCGCCCATTGTGCCTTTTTCCACCACTTGGAATGAACTGGCTACCGGCAAGCACGCCTTTGACCTCGTTGCGATCGAGGGCACCGTGGTCACCCAGGTGCGTGAGCTGTCCCAGGACATCTACGTCATCTCCTCCGCCGACCATTTGCTCTCCGCTATCCAGCGCCATCCCTACCGCTCCAAGACCAGCGACCTTGCGCCCATGACCCTTATCTCCCCCGGCAGCAAGGTGCGTGTTACCGGGGTGTGCCTGCAGGAAGTTGCCGATCCTTTCAGCGGAGCCATCTCGTTTGGCATCCTGATGCGTGCGCCCAGCGACATTACACTCGTCGCCCGGCCCCCCTGGTTGAGCGTCGAGAACCTTGTCCGTGTCGTCAGCATTTTGCTCCTGGTGATCCTCGCGGTCAGCGCATGGGGCTGGACACTGCGCAGAAAAGTCCGCCTCCAAACCGCCGCCCTGACCACGCGCATCGAGGCGGAGTCGGCTTTGGAGCGGCGCCTGGCTCAACTCGAAAAGCGTCGGGGTCACATCCT
Organism: Acidobacteriaceae bacterium; assembly: GCA_003151985.1. GTDB lineage: Bacteria > Acidobacteriota > Terriglobia > Terriglobales > Acidobacteriaceae > Telmatobacter. Next base: position 10,048 of record PLZC01000383.1, on the reverse strand, counting down.
CGAGGAGATCAACGGTTCGGCGCCCCTCGCCTGCATTCTTGAAGACATCGCCGGTTGGGCCTCCCTTCAACTCAAAGGGGCTCGCTGCTGGTGCGAGGTCACCGATGGAGCCTGTCTCGGAGACTATCCGCAAGACTATGAGAGACTGCGCGTCATTCACGAGGTGATTCACGCTCGATCCGGCCCCGCGCTGGGCAGGCTCTTTGCCGGGTTTGCGTTGGGGATTCCGCCCGACGACGGTGAAACCGAATCCCTCATTCTTGGAGCACGCCTGGCGACGCTGGCCATCGAGACCCGCAAGCTCTACGCCGACTTGCGCCACCGGTCTGAATTCGACCTGCTCACCGACATTAACAATCGATTCTCTTTGGACAAGGAGCTGGATGCACATATTGAGAGTGCGCGGCTCAATGCCGGCATCTTCGGATTGATCTACATCGACCTGGATGAGTTCAAGAAGGTCAACGACAATTATGGCCACCATATCGGTGACCTTTACCTGCAGGAAGTAACGATGCGCATGAAGCGCCAACTCCGCACCGCCGACATGCTGGCGCGGCAGGGTGGGGACGAGTTTGCCGTGCTGGTCCCGATCGTTCGCAACCGAGCGGAAGTGGAAGAGATAGCCCAGCGCCTGGAACGCAGCTTCGACGAACCGTACGCTGTGGACGGATTCGAGTTGCGTGGTTCAGCCAGCGTGGGCGTTGCTCTCTATCCCGAGGACGGCGACACCAAAGACAGCCTTTTAAGCACCGCCGACGCCGCCATGTACGTGGCAAAACAGATTAAACGGGAAATTGTGTGAGGCGTTTTCATGCAGTCGGAGCCGGAGAAGCTCATCTCCGCGGATGTGACTGGCATCACATTAACTAACTCAAAACCATAAACTTACCCCCTCTTGATACAACTCCTGAGTTATCGTTCGTCTCTTACTGTGTGGAGGCCGCGCGTGCTGCTGGCCGTCCGTTTGTGGCTGGCACTGAACGCTTTTCCCTCTTACCCGGGTCGGGTACTCTCTCGCCGAGGCGAGGCTTCCTCCTTGACGTTGAAATCGCAAGCTGCCCGGTCCAACTTCGGATCGAGAAATTCGTCAGGAGACGTCCATGCAAACACTCTCTGCAAACTGCCATCGTGAACCATCCAGGCAATTAGTCCGCCCCTCCAAACTGATGTTGCTGCTCACGACATTCATGCTGGCTGCAGGTATTCCGTCCGCACTGGCTACCCGGTTCATTCCCATGCCGCCAGTCTTTGCCACCGGAGGTGTCCCACAGCAAGTCGTCCCTGCGGATGTAAACAGGAACGGTATTGCCGATCTCATCACCAGCAATGCCAATGGTGTCGTAAGCGTCTTGCTCGGCAAAGGGGGCGGCAGCTTTACTGCTCCAGTCACGATTGCGACCTTTGCTGGAGGAGGGCCATCGATTGCAGTGGCGGACTTCAACGGAGATGGTTCGCCCGATCTGGCAATATCCGTCAAGTCGGCGAACAGTGTATGGGTCTATCTGGGACATGGTGACGGTACGTTCGGTGCGCCGAGTAAGTTTCCCACCCCTGCCTCGCCTGTGCGGATCGAGGTGGGCGATGTAAATGGAGATGGCCGCCCTGATCTTGTGGCCTTGACTGCAACTGCATTGAGCGTGCTGCTCAGTAACGGAAACGGGACTTTCAAGCCGGCAATCAACAGCAGTTGCGCATCGTGTGGCAATGGCGTCGAGCTGGGCCTGGGTGAGCCCTTGCTCACTCTGGGAGATGTCAACCGCGACGGCCACCTGGATGTAATCGTCGGAGGACTCACTCCCTACGTGGAGTTTCTTGGCGTAGGCGATGGCCACTTCACCAAAACGAACAACATAACCTTTGGATTCCAAGGGGCGCAGAATGTACTTGCTGACCTGAATGGGGATGGATACCTCGACCTGATTGTGGCAACGGGTTCCTATGACCCCGAGTTTCTGAACGCCATTTCGATTTCGTGGGGCAACGGGGATGGCACGTTTCAGTATCCTGGGACGTTCCTGGTTGCAGGGCACAGCGAGCTGTCGATCGTGGTGGGAGATTTTAATCACGACGGCAAGCCCGATTTGGCGGTTGCCAGTTCCTACAGCAACTCGGTGAGCATCCTCCTCAATCTGGGAGCCAAAAAGTTTGCGCCGGCGGTAAGTTACAAAACAAATCCATTTTCACTTGCTTCCCTGCTTCAGCCTGGATTAGTCGCCTCTGCAGACCTGAACGGCGACGGTCGGTTGGATTTGGCGGTCGGGACATTAAGCGGTGTGCAGATTCTAAGGAATATCGGCGGCGGAAAGCTCTATGCGCCGACCGCGATAGAGAACTATAAGATGTCATCAATATCTGCCTACGCTGTGCGGTTGAATGGCGACGCGCACATGGACCTAGCGGTTGAGGCGACGGGTCGTTATAGTATCGGCACAATCATTTCACTTTTTGGTGATGGCACAGGGCAGTTCCCTCAGCGATTCGATGCACAGCTCGCTGGCTATGATATGAGCGGATTTGCAGTGGGCGACATCAATCACGATGGCCAGCTCGATCTGGCGTTAATCTCGTCAACCGATTCAGCGATCTTCACGGCCCTGAACACTGGGAAGAACGCATTCACGGCAGGCCCTACGATCGAGAATGTCTTTGGCGCAACGCCTGTCGCGGGAGATTTCAATAACGACGGCTACTCCGATTTTGCGGTTGTGAACGGTTCGAATGTCGACATCTACCTGAACGCCGGCAATGGATCATTCCTCGCGCCCACCAGCTACCCTGCGGGCGCGGGACCTGTTACCGCATTGCAGACCGACATCAACAAGGATGGCAAGCGCGACTTGATCGTCGCCGATAGTGAAGGCAGTCGGGTTGTAGTGCTCTTGGGCAACGGAAACGGCACTTTCAAGCCTGCGCTCTATTCGCCCGTCCTGCAGCCGCCATCGAGCGTTGTCGTCGGCGACTTCAACCGCGATGGCAAGCTTGACCTCGCCGTGGCCTGCGAAAAGTCCGTAGAAGTTCTGCTCGGACGAGGCAACGGAACATTCGCCCCCGCGGTAAGCTATCCGGCCACTGGCGGCGTCTTGAGCCTCCATCAGACCGACCTTCGCCACGATGACATCGAGGACCTGCTGTTCACGGATAGCAAATCTGTCCTCGTCATGTACGGAAACGGCAACGGAACCTTCAAGGCGCCCACATCGTACTCGGCAGGCACCAACCCGATATCACTCGCGATCGGCGACTTCAATGAGGATGGGGCTCCCGACGTAGTTGTGATCGATGGAAAGAGCACCGCATTCGAGCTGCTGTTCAACATGGGCGGCGTCCGCATCTCGTTAGGGAGCAGTGCGCCATCCGTTCACGCCGGTCAGCCGGTTACCTTCACGGCAACTGTCGCACCGTCGGTTCCGGGAGCAGGCGTGCCGACGGGAACCGTGGCGTTCAAGGATGGACCAAAGGGAATCGGCTTCGTTCATCTTGCAAACGGTAAGTGCGCCTTCACTACTTCGCAGTTGAGCCTCGGCTCACACAGCATGACCGCGTCCTACTGGGAGACGAGTTCCTTCAACCCACAGGTGTCTTCATCAATCACTGAGAAAGTAGTGCCTTAGAGAACCCTTGAATATGCTCCGGGTGGGGCCGCCCCCTCCCCACCTCCGGAGTTTCACAAGGCCGGGTAACTCACTCCTCGCGCAACAGAATCAAAGGATCGACCCCCAGTGCGCGTTGCGCCGGAATCCAGGTCGCGACGAGCCCCAGCAACAACATTGCAAGAACGACGCCTGCCAACACCAGTGGATCGCGGGGAGTCGCTTCATACACGATGAAAGCCAGCACCTTGCTGGCCAGGATTCCCAGCAGCAATCCGGCGGCGGAACCAATCGCCAGCAATTTCACTGCGCGTCCCAATGCGGCGGCCAGCACTTCTCTGCGTTGCGCACCCAGCGCGATGCGAATGCCAAGTTCCTTGAGCCGCTTGCTCACCGAGTAGGCCGCTATCCCAAAAATCCCCGTGATCGACAGCATCGCTCCCATCACGCCCAGCACACCCAGCGACACCGTCGCCATTCGCGGCCCAAACAGAAGGGTGTCCATCGGCTTGTCCCGCGCTTCGATGAGCACCGGCAGGCCCGCGTCCAGTTTGCGCAGCGCGCTGCGCATGGCAGAGGCCAGTAGCTGAGGATCGCGGCTGGAGCGCACCACCAATTGTGTCGAGGTGGAAGGCGATTGCAAGATGGAAAGAAACATCACCGGCTTCGGATCTTCCGTGAGGCTCTCATATTTCCCGTCTTCTGCAATGCCAACTACCTGTATGCGCGTTCCATCCCGCATTTTGTAATAATGGCCCATTGCACTGTTGATGGAGCCAAAGATCTTTTTGCGCGAAATGCCGATTGACCACGGCTACGCGCGGCGCGTCTTTGTCGTCATGCCAGGTGAATGCCCTACCCGAAAGCAGGGATGTGCCCGCGGCGTGGAAGTATTCGGGAGATATGTTGAACACCGGGGCGTCGGCCACGGCGTTCGATGGCCTCAGATCCGTAGTATTGTCGGTGAAGACAATCGAGTCGCCGGCGCCATCCCCCATTGGCACGCCGTCGGCCAATCCCACAGACTCCACACCGGGAATCGCCGCCAGCGCGTCGATCATGCGCTTTTGCATGGCGGGCGCCCGGTCGCCACTGTAGCCGGACATGCTCAGATCGGTTTCCGCCAGCATGGTGTTTTGCACTTCGAAGCCGAAGTTTGCGTGCAGCGAGTGCGCCAGCCCGCGCACGGCAACCATGGATGAAGTCACCAATACCGCACAAATGGCAATCTGCACCAGGACCATCACATCCCGCGCGTTGATGCGGCTCCGACGCCTGCCGAGTGTCCCAGACTTCACCACCTCGTAGGGGTTGGTGCGCAGCACTTGTCTCACCGGAACCGCGCCAAAAAGGAGTCCGCTGACCAGCGCCAGCAGCAAAGCTACCGCATACACTTTTGCGTCCGGGTTCACAGCGATGTGAATGGGCCAGCGGGGAAATGGCTGCCATGCGCTTAGCGCGCGCAGTAGCGCGACGCTGACGGACAGGCCCACTCCGCCCCCAACGAGCGAAATCAACAAAGCTTCGGTAAAGATTCCCCGCAGGATGCGCTTGCGTGTTGATCCGAGCGCAAGGCGCAGAGCCATTTCGCGCGAACGGTCCGCGGCGCGCGCCGCAAACAGGCTGCCCAGGTTGGCGCATGCGGCCAGCAGAATGAGCCCCGCCAGCAGCATCAATCCCGCCATAAACGCCTTCACAGGGCGGCCAAGATAATCGCCGTAGAGATTCGGCCGAGCCAGGACGAAAGTCATCTTCCCCTCGTCCTTGGGATAGGTCTTTTCCAGCCAGGAGCCAATCGAGTTCAAATCGGCAATGGCATGGGCGGGAGCGACACCCGGCTTTAGGTGACCCATAATCTCAAATACCCAGCGGTCACTGCGCGTGGTCAGGTCGTTGGCTCCCAGCAGCGGGTGCTCCACGAGCGGCACATAAATATCGGGGTTGAAAAAGAGGAGAGTCACGTGAAAGTCCTGCGGCCCAACCCCGAGAATGGTGAAGGGGTGCCGGTTAAGCCGGACAACGCGGCCCACACCCCTGGATCGTCCTGGAAATGCGTGTGCCAATAGGCATAAGTAAGCACAATGTAGGGAGCGCTGTTCGCACCGTGCTCATCGGAGGCGTGGAAGAAATGGCCGAGATAGGGCTTTAGGCCCAAAGCGTCAAAGTAGTTCCCGCTGCCTTCCTCCACCCACACGCGGGATGGCTCTTTGCCCGCGTCCAGTCCCGCCTGGGCCACGTTATAAGCGATCAGGCCGTCGAAGCTGTGGTTGCGATCGCGCAGCTCAAGATAGTCGGGATAAGACTGGTTTGCTACGGGTTCGTTTCCATGCTGCAACGCATAGAGGCTCTGCGCATCAGGCACATTCAGCGGGCGTAGGATGAACGCGTTCATCACACTGAACACCACGGCATTTGCGCCGATGGCCAGCGCCAGCGTCAACACCGCGGCGATGGTGAATCCGGGAGACCGGCGCAACTGGCGCAGCGCGAATCGCACGTCGGCATAGCTCGATTCCAGTGTGGACCAAAGCCACACTTCACGGCTGCGCTCCTCAAGCAATGCCCGATTTCCGAAGGCCCGGCTGGCGTGCTCTTCGGCTTCCCTGCGGCTCATGCCCTCGCGCATCAACTGCTCCGCGCGTTCTTCAATATGCAGGTTGATCTCCTCGGAAAGATCCTGGTAGAGCCTGCGGCGACGGAAGATGTTCGGAATCCAGTCCATTCAAAAACTCCTCTTAGTTGGCCGGGGATTTGCCGGGATTGAGGACGAGCGTAATTCCTTCGAACATACGCTCGAAGCTGGAAATCTGCTGCTCCAGGTGACGGATACCTGAAGGTGTGATCTGGTAGGTTCGCACCCGGCGATTGGTGGAGGAGACTCCCCAATCGGCCTTTACCAGCTTTGCCTTCAGCAGCCGCTGCAGCGCCGGATAGAGCGAACCCTCTTCCACCTGCAGCAAGTTGTTGGAGCGCTGCTGAATGTGTTGAACCAGCGCATATCCGTGCGCGGGCTGGCGGCGAAGCGACTCNNACAGGCATAGAGTAAACAAGTATAGCTTCTTATGTCAAGTGGAATTTCTGACCACGACACGAGAGGACTTTGAGGCTCGGCACGGACTTTTCCGTCCGGCCCACTGCTCACTATCCCCGGTTTTTCCAAAAGAACCAAGCCGCCATGGAGAGGCCGATCACGATGACCAAGCCGCGTAGAACGGGCTGCGGAACGCGGCGGGCGAAGCGGGCGGAGGTGTACCCGCCGATGGCACAGGTCAGCATGGCAACCAGGCAATAGCGCCAGACCACTTGATCTCCGATGACAAAGATAAGGAAGGCGATGCCGTTGGCCATTGAGGTGGACACCACCTTCAATGCGTTGACTTCATTCAGGTCCTGGTAGCCGAAGAGAGAGAGCAGCGTGATGAGGAGGAATCCGGCTCCGGCGCCGAAGTAACCAATATAGAAGCAAACGGCCATGGTGCAGAGGAAAACGGGCAAGCGGCGGGGCGGGTGGGTCGCGCCGACGACCGCTCCTTTTCGGCGCTCCAGCCAGCGCGTCACGGGTCCGGTGAGAGCGAAGATCGAGGCCGCCACCAGCAGGAGCCAGGGCACCAGGTGCATGAAAGTTGTTTGCGGCGTGTTGAGAAGTACGAGGGCCCCCGCGGCGCCGCCCAGCAACCCAGCCAAACTCATCGGAAGCACCAGCCTGCGATTCTTCCCGATGTCGTCCTTGTAAGCGGCGATTGAGGTTAGCTGCCCTGGCCACAGGGCAACCGTATTTGTGGCGTTGGCCTGTACAGGCAGAATCTTCATCCCCAGCATCGCGGGAAAGAGCAAGAAAGAGCCCCCACCGGCGACGGCATTCAAAATTCCGGCAAGAAAGGCGGCTATCGTGAGCCAAAGCCAATGCCAGTCGATATAAGAGGGGAGGCCGGGAATGTGGGTCATCTGGGCTTAATTGTATGAGGAAACCCGTTCAAATTGAGGGGTATGGGGAATCTCCACATATATGAGCGTAGTGCGCGCACATTTCATGCGTCGTTTGTGCTATATTTACATCAGATTTTGTGAGCGGCGGAGACTCACCTCTCCGCCCCACTTACCAAACATCTGGAGGAGCAAAATAATGGTAATCACTCGTTGGGACCCGTTTCGTGAAGTAGCCTCGCTGCAGAACCGCATGAACTCCCTTTTTCGCGGTCTTAATGAAGGGGATAGTTCGCTGACCACCGCCAGCTTTGTGCCGGCCGTCGATATCTANNAGAAGGACCTGGACGTGAGCGTGGAAAACCACACGCTGACGGTGAAGGGCGAGCGCAAGTTCGAATCCGAGGAGAAGGAACAGAACTTCCATCGCATCGAGCGGCGCTACGGGAGCTTTTTCCGCGCCTTTACGCTGCCTTCAACCGTTGATTCGGAGAACGTGCAGGCCGTCTACAACAACGGCGTTTTGAAGCTGGAACTGGCCAAAAAGGCGGAAGCGCAGCCAAAGCAGATCAAGATCAACGCGGGCGGCGTGAAGAAGGTGGAAGAGCCGGAGCTGGCGGGAGTACGGTAAACAAAAGCCAGTTGTCAGTGATCAGTTGTCAGTTTTCGTGGCCGGGCGGGAGCTAGAGCTTTCCCCCGGCCGCGTTGCGATGGATACTGATTTCTTAGACCGGCGATTGACAAAGGGGCCTAACGGGGGGCACAGGTGAGCGACCTAAACTGGCTTTTCAATCCTGGAACGGGTGTTGCGGCGATTGGTGCCTCACTCCTAACGCTGCTCGTGAAGCGATTGGTCGCTCCCTACGTTGATGCGTATTCGAGGCAGAAGGGCCAGAATCTCGCAACGCACGAGGACCTCGACAAGCTGGTCGCACAGATGGCCGCTGTCACAGAATCGACGGAAAACATCAAGGCCGCAATCTCGGACGACGTATGGGACCGGCAAAAACAGTGGGAGTTAAGACGCGACGCGGTCCTAGACGCCATTCGCGCACATGCAGACCTTGAATCTGCGCTGGTCAATCTCAACAGCTGTCTTTCTGGTTATCTCTCTGTATCAGAGAAGGGGCTCACGGATAAAACCGATGCCGAAGTGAGTGCGACAATTCAGCGTTTTCGAAATTCAAGGACTTCATTTAGGCGTGCTCACCTAATAGTGGATTTGGCGGTTGGAGGGCAGTTTTCAAATGCCATGTCCGCATATTTTCGGTTGACTGGGGTCGTTAGCACAGATATGACACACAAAAGAAGCTTTCTCGACAGCGCCAAGCACCAAGAACTCGCATTGAGTGGCAATAGCGTGATTCTATCGGCACGGCAAGCTCTCGGGATTAAGGATGCGGGCGATCTACCTCGGTTTGATGATTCGAACTGACAACTGATAACTGATCACTGACAACCGGAGTTTACATGGCTATTCGTTGGGAGAAATTTACAGTCAAATCGCAGCAGGCGATGCAGCAGGCGCAGGAGCGGGCTGCGGAGTTGGGCAACCCGGAGGTGCAGCTTGTGCACCTGTTGCTGGCCCTGGTGGAGGACCGCGAAGGTGTAATTCCTTCCGTCCTTGAAAAGATCGGTGTGCCGACTGAACGGCTGGAGCACGACCTGCATCAGGTCGAGGAAAAACTGCCTCGAGTGGCAGGCGCAGCAAACCAGCCGGGCATCAGTCAGGCGCTGAATCGTGCCCTGGAACAAGCGTTTCGCGAAGCCACGAATTTCAAGGACGAGTACGTCTCGACGGAACACCTTTTGCTGGGCGCGGCGCACTCCAAAGGAGACCCGGCGCAAGGTGCGCTGTTGGCGGTAGGCGCTACGCATGAGGCAATTCTGAAGGCGCTGACCGCCGTGCGCGGCTCGCAGCGCGTAACGGACCAAAATCCCGAAGGAAAATTTCAGGCCCTGGAAAAATATGCCAAGGATCTGACGGAACTCGCCCGCCGCGGCAAGCTGGACCCGGTGATCGGGCGCGATGAAGAGATTCGCCGCGTCATCCAGGTGCTTAGCCGCAGAACCAAGAACAATCCAGTGCTGATCGGCGAGCCGGGCGTTGGCAAAACCGCGATTATTGAAGGCCTGGCGCTGCGCATTATCAATGGCGATGTGCCGGAAAGCCTGAAGGATAAAAAATTATTGTCGCTTGATCTTGGCGCGATGATTGCCGGTGCGAAATTTCGCGGTGAATTCGAAGAGCGTTTGAAGGCGGTGCTCACCGATCTGGCGAAGCAGGAAGGCCAAATCATTCTCTTCATCGATGAGCTCCATACCATGGTCGGCGCCGGCAAGGCCGAGGGTGCGATGGACGCATCCAACCTGATCAAGCCGGAACTGGCGCGCGGCACCTTGCATTGCATCGGCGCCACCACGCTCGACGAATTCCGCAAGCACATCGAGAAGAATCCCTCGCTCGAACGCCGCTTCCAGCCCGTGAAGGTCAAAGAGCCCGATCGCGATCAACCTCTGGCCATTTTAGC
>PLZC01000006.1 GCA_003151985.1 Acidobacteriaceae bacterium | reverse complement strand
ACAGAACAATTTGGACTTGACTGATGACGGAAAATATACCGAAAAACAGTACGCCTTCAAACCTGTCTCTGGAGACCGTAACTTGAGTTACAAGCCGAAAAGAGTTAGAACCTTTGACCTGCTTGGTTCGGTTTGTGCCGGATTTACCGGCAAATTTGCAGAAGTTATCCGGGGCAAATCAATGCTGATTCTCCGACATTAGGCATTTCTCTTGGATTCGATTTCTGGAGCATTTTGTATTGAATCAGGGGCTTTCGTTACTATCCGTACATATCCAAAAGTGAACCGCTAAAGAAATACGTTGACATTCGTTACTCACATTGCTATTCTTCGCCTGATTTTTGATTCTCAGTTGCTCCTAGTCGTCCCCAAAAAAACCAAATCTCAATGAGTCGAGGTTAGACGATGGTCTTGTTCAGTAGAGCTGACTCCAAAGGGATGTTTCTGCCGTTAGCGCTTAGAGCTTATGACACCACCCTCAACCAACCGTTGTGGGACCAGATTGGCTACTCACCAATTGGTCAAATAGTGATCGATCACCGCGCTCTACTGGCAGCACTTGCAGAAGAAACGGAAGTCCTGCGGCGTGAAGGTACGCGGACACATCGGGCTATTGATAATCTCTCCGCATTTGTTCGAGCGATTGAGAATGACGCTGCTCGCAATGGCTCCTTCTTTGGGTGGGTCGCCGTAAACGCCCAGACATCCACTGCCGCAGTTACGTTTCGCGGAACTCATGGGTTCGACGAGTGGCTGAAGGACGCACTTATCGTACCTGTTCCGTACCCCTTCGGGGGCGGCACTTTCGGTCTTGTACACGCTGGGTTCTTGATCGTGTACAAGTCAGTCAGAAAAAGCACACTTGATCTTCTTGCCCAGATTTCGCTTGTAAAGTACAGCAAGCTCTTCATATGCGGGCACAGTCTTGGCGCCGCGGTGGCGACGCTCTCAGCACCCGACGTCTACGAGAGCATCGGACATCATACGCTACCTGCCGTCAGGTCTTTCGCGAGCCCTAGGCCAGCGGACTTTCTATACTCAAAGACTCTGATCGGACGAGGCATGTCAGTGCTAACTCACCGAAATCGTTTCGATCTCGTTCCAAACCTCCCTATCGTACCTTACTTCCACACAGATACAGTTGCACTGATTGGCGGTGGGGAATTATTCAAGCCAAAAGTCTCACACGATTTGACAGCTAGTTACAAGCCAGGGCTTGAAGCACTCACGTCCGATGATTCGGCCTTCGGAGAGCTACCGGAACATCCGTATTGCTATACCGAAACCCCATGATAGCTAATACTCACTAGCTTCGACCTCGCGTGCCGAATGGGCAACATGACCGATATCACACCTTCGAACAAGCGCTCAGCTTTCTATGGGGGATTCCAGTGAAATCAATCTCAGCGAAAAAGACAAGATCGGCCAAACTTCAGTTTGACACAACGCCAATCCTTCAGCGTGAGAAGACATACGCAGTTCCCGCTGATATTGTCATCGGCCTTTCACAGACTGCAATAAATAAGTTCTTATCAAAGCATTTTGATAATAATCCTCAGTTCTATGACCGCAGCAGAGCATCAGGGCAGCCTCCGCTCCATACGGTGGATATTGTCGTGAACGTGAGCGGTCAACCCGTTCATCAAACGATCAAGTTCTTTGCGAAGGTTGGGAAACCTGCAGGCGGCAACGCGGTCTCGATCGACTTGACGCAGACACCCGCCGATCAAGAGCGCTTTCTTGCGTGGTGGGTTGCTGGACACCGCAAAGACTCTGTACCGCCGGGCACGCATCTACCCCCCTGTGTCAAAGTCATGGTTCCGAGTGTAACGGTACAGATTGACGTCCCGAGGCTTGACGGCACCACGGGAAAGTACGACCAGATTGAATTTCCGTTCAGTATTGTAGCGTCAGCATTCGTGCGATTGGGCACGTCGGGACCGGACCAAGTACTCTCGCTTGTGGATTGGGATATCGAGTTCCCGGCAGTTGGTGATCCAGTTCTTCCGGATGATCCGCGTTGGGGGCAGACTCCAACTGCTTGTGATTCGGAATTGAAGCGGCTGAGAAAGTTCATCTCAAATGCTTTTAAATTAGGCGCAAACGTAGCGCTTACACAATTGTCAAAAACCCTAGTCAAGACCATCCCATTGCCGCCGATCAACATAGTGAACAACATCTCGATCACACCTCGGGAGTTGTACGTGGATGGTTCGTCAATCGTGGTCACGGCATCCATGTCAAGCCAGTCGATCGCAATCGAGGCCTCTCGATTGCATCAACACAAGATGGCCGAGATCAAACGAGGCACAAGACATCTTGATTTAACTCAGATATTCACCCAGGCTCCTCAACAGCCTGCCAAGCGTGAACGTTACCTTCGAGCGAGTATCCCACCTTACGCCGAGTTGATGGATGAATACCAACGTCTCACAACCAGATCGAAGACACACCAACGCAAGAGTTCCGGTCGGTTGGAATCGATACCGAACAACGACCTCTTTGTAATGGTAGCTCACAACGTGTTTGATAAGCTGGCCCACGAGCTTCTAAATGTAAATGCGGGGGATTGTACCGACTGGTGGAAACCGATCGATATCATCGCTGGGTACGCCAGAGGGCGAGCTTGCTATTGGTTTCGGTGCTTGAATGGACATGGCGATCTGAACGGCACAGACGTGTCGATGGGCTGCGATATTGATGCTGGGGGGAGACTCGATCTGCAGGCCTGCGTTCGGATTCCCTGCGCATCTGATCAATGTTCTACGTGGTCTCCAGGATTCGGACTGAAGGGTCCGTTACAAGTCGTTGTACATTTGAAATCAACTGGTTGGGACGACAATCAGGCGGTGCAGTTGAATTTAAGTATTACTAGTTTTCCCGGGTTTGAGCCTTATGGTCTACCACCTGTAGTTGGAGACGTCGCAACGGCGATTCTCAACTGGGTAAGCGGCGTTGCGCTGACAGCGTTTTTTAACATCCTCATTTCCTCGTTCAATTTCTACTTGATTTCGATTCAGAAGAACATCCCAGGGGCAAACGTTGCTATAGAAGTTCACCAACTGGGAGTCAAAAACGACTCCGGCTATCTCGTCGTTACCGGTACGACCACTTTTAAATGACGCCGCCGATTTGATATCCAGATTCTTTCGAAGCCCGACGTAGAGGGAACACCCGGGCTGCGCAGCTCACGGCGGTGTTGCTAGCGGCCAGCGCTTGCGGCTCCTTGTGCATTCGTTGTTCTCGTCGGACCTCATTTCCACAATCGGCAACGAGATGATGCACGGCAAATGCCGCTTTTCGGCGCATTCCGGGTTTGCGGGGGCCGGATCAGGCTTCGCCATCTTCTCATCGTCGGTCATAAGCCGTGGCCTTCTCTTTGTTGGCAGCAAAGCCTGATACCGCCAGACTCCGCATGGCTGTGGATCGGGCGTGTCGAAGCGATGTAGCCTTGTCCTGCGAAAGCTCCGGGGCTCACTTTCTTCTACTTCGCCCCTACCGCTGCAAGTTGGGCACTTCCCGGTTCCCACACACCTGTTGCACTGAGATGCCATCACAGACTCTCTTTATATTCGTGGTTCGGTATCAATGCTTGCCATTTCTCAACGAGCCGCCAATGGCACTCTACGGAGGTCTGGGCGAGAAAAGTAACGAGAGTGCTTGGTCAGAATGTTTCAAGATGCATTGGCGTGTTCGTCGCACTTGATCTCAACCCAACTGGTGCCGCGCCGCCTGCCGGGGCCACCACAGACCTCGCAGGTGTGAATAGACTCAATCCCGGCAGCTTCGATGAGAGCGAAGATGGCGTCATTGCTGTAATTCGGGTAGAAACGCAACCCGCCAAACTTCTCTTTGACCTGAAGCACATGGAATGATCGCCCAGTCTCTGTTTCAACTGCGACAACGACCGCTTCCAGTCGCTCGCACAGTGTCCAGACCAAATCGAACCAGCCGTCACCGTGCTCGAAGCCGAAGGGCATCAACGTGGGGCGAGGTTCGCCCTCCAAGTTGAACCAGGTAGGCCACCGCTCGAATAGTCTTTGCTCAAGTTCCTTTCGCATACAGCCACTCCACGATCCTTAACCGATCTGGGTCTTAGTAGATCAGCTTGAGGGCATCGTAGAGAAACTCCGTAGCCCTACTTGTAACAAACACGCGGTGAATGAGTATCTGAAATCTTCCTTCCTTCCCAGCCCCCTTCTCGATAAGATGGATCTTAAATCGCTTCTTTATCAACTCTTCCTTGAGAAAATGAAAATCTGCGTCCAGTACTAAGACACCTCTGGACAACGCCCAACGGGGTTGAACCTCTTCCTGCATATGTGTCATCCTCCAAATGCCCCATCCCGCTGCAATCTAGGGATCAGGTTATTGAGGCGGCTACGACAGCGCCGCGCTAGCCTGACTACTTGCGGGGGATTAGCTTCAACCCTTGATTTCGTTGAGGGTGCAGAGCAAGTCAGGCTTATCGCAGAGTTCCAGTGCCTCTACAAACCCGGCACAGCCGCTCCCCGCCACACCAAGCGCAATCTGGCTTTGTCCTATCAACAAATCCGTTGCTCGTGCCCTCCACTTTTCCGGTGCCATGACAGGGTTGGCACTTCCCAGTTCCTCCGCATTTCATGCATTGAGCTGCAATTTTAAGATTCTCCTTTTTTGTTGGTTGATTCTCACTGTAAGGTGATGTCCAAAACGATTGGCATGTTCTCGATGTCGCATGTCCAGCCGAGCAACGCCGCATTCACGAATAGCGTCCTCTCGGTGTGGCATGTCCCATATCCGGCGTGAACATGTCCGAAGACGTGCAGCCGGGGACACAGCCGCATTACGGCAAGTCGCAGTTCAGTGCAACCTTCCCTGTGAATTGAACCCGGTTCGCGGTCTAATATGCCGTATGGTGGGCCGTGCGTGATCAGAATATGGGTGTCCTTTGGGATGCTCGCATAGAGTCTCGCCCGCTCTTCCCGTGTGGTGTAGCCGTAAGCGGCATCGTCGCACGTGACCGGGGAACCCCAGATATTCAAGCCGCACACTGTGACTCCTTCATTAATCAACAGGACCGCATTCGTGATCATGGCGCGGCATCGCGGGTCCTGCTTAAAAACGCGGTCATGGTTTCCGGGAATGACAACCTTGTAGCGATGGGGCAATTCTCCGAGCCAAGCATTGAAGTCTTCAATCTTCGCTGTATGGTTCCAAAAGGTGAAGTCGCCCGCATGAATTAGCAAGTCTCCGTCTGGTAGGGTTAGTTCCCGGTGGAGTTCGTGGGTGTCACTGATGCAGACGACTCGCACGCGCCGACACACAGGCGGAAACGTCAAGATCAAGGAGATCAACATACCTCCGGTAGCGGGCCCATGGCGGGTGCTGTCGATAGTCTTCGGTATTGGCCTATTCCTTGTGGGAACCGGGCTTACGAAAGGCTTTTTTGCGTCGCCTGTAACGTCCCCAAATCCGGTTATCAACCCTGCTCCGCCGACGCCAGATCCCAGCAAGCAGATTACATCGAAGCCACCCGGCCCAATGCCGACTCAAGTAACGGCCCAGACGCCGCCTAAAGCACCTTCAACAACCTGCGATTTGAACATGCATGAGCTCTCGATGCGAACCCATAGCCCCGACGCCAAATACACCTGGGGCTCCTACAATCGCGACCTTAAGGACCTCGAATTCGCGGCTGAGACCGTTATCGATCATCTCCAGAATACGCAGCACCCTTCCGCCGTTAGGACACGCAACTGCCTCAGCGACCTACTAACCTACGAAGGCAAGATCCATGGGACGACTTGTTCGCGATTCCAGGGTGTCGGGGAGGATGGAAAGCCCCTGGACAATGATCCACAAGATCACTGCGGTAAGAACTTCGATCAATTCGTTCTCCGTACCAACCTTCTGCTCGCAAAGCTTGAGAAAAGCAACTTCAAGACGCAGGAGATCGACTTATCACAGGACCGCGACGGGTTCGGCACGGGGTTCACGGAATCTGTGGTCAGATACAAGAACGAACAAGGACAGTTTGTCCCGGTCCCGTATTAAGCGCCAGAGTGCAGGTTTCAAAGTAGTGATGCTTTTGGGGGTGGTTCATCTCGATTTGTGCACAAGGGCGTTCCGATTGAGCAGAAGGAAAGCCTGCGCTGGATTGAGGGTTTGCATCGGGCTACCGAAACTGCTGGCTACACCTGAAGCCATAGTTCATATCGGTGATCGCGAAAGCGACATCTATGAACTGTTCGTGGCGGGACAGGATGCGGGTACGCACTTTCTCTTCTGCACATGTTTGGACCGGCTGATCGGCAATGATGGATACCGTGTCTCTGCGGTAATGGAGGAGATGCGCGTCAAAGGGCTGCACCGGATCGAAGTTCGCGACAAGAAGGGCCACGTATCGCAGGCAGTGCTGGAGCTTCGCTATCGTCGTCTTCGCATTCAGCCGCAAGCCGGCAAGAAGAAGCGCTATCCAGAACTTGATCTCACCGTTCTTCATGCCCAGGAGCGGGGAACGCCGCTGGGCCGACATGCTGTGGATTGGAAGCTGATTATCGATCTTCCCATTGCCTCGCGGCAGCAGGCCATCGAGAAACTCCACTGGTATTACTGGTATACCATCCGCTGGAAGATCGAGACCTTTCTTCTGCGGACTTGTCAAATCGATGTGCAAAGTGGCGAATGAGGGGCACGGGATTCATAGATGATTGAAGGGTGGCTAAGCACTCCCTCATTCCGCCTTCCCGGTGAGAAATTTCTTAAGGAGCTCAAACGTAGATCGCGTTTCTCCAGCCGATTTCTCCTGCTCCATTGACTCGCCTTCCCGATCAACCACTTGGGAGTCCTTTTGAGCCCATTTAGGTTGCATAGCGACGATGGCGGACGCTCTCCATTTGTTGACGGAACTTGTGCCGAGCTCTCCCGTCCCGACGCTGACGCGAACTTCATAGAAACGTGCAGTTGGCATGCGAACCGCCATCTGGCGGCTCTCCTGCGTTCCCCAGGTGAGAATGTAGTCTCGTCCGGCCGACGAGGTAAATTCGTCTTTGTAGGGTCCACCGAAACCAAGGCTATCCGCGTCGAAAATGCGGATCCCTTCTGTTTGGTTCTTCGCTAGCGTAAAGACGTCACCCCAAGTACGGCACTTGTCCTCGGCACATACGACCAAGGTCGCGTCCTTGATCTGTGTCTGCCTTACGCCTGTGTTGTCAATTGTCAGAGCAATGCTTACAAGAGCGTCTTTGTCGTTGGGCCCTTGTGATGCCTTCGCTTTGACTCTGACGTTCACCTGCGTTGCAAGTACCCCCTGAGAAATCCAGAGCGCCACGACGATTAATCCGAGCATCGTGAGAAGAATTGGAACTTCTTCTTTGGAGTTTTGGGGAACGAAAGCAACCAGCACAAGTGAGCGCGTCATTAAGGCGACAAGGGCGGCGATGAAGGCTCCCCCGACGACAGCTGCGGCGGTCTGACCCTGCCTCATGGCGACAAGGAAAGCCGTGAGGGCGAAAAGGAAGATTATGATCCAGAAGACAATGTTCCGTCCTCGCGCTTTGTCCTTGACTGGCTCCGGCGTCGTTTGGTGAGATGAATCCATGTCAAGCCTCAACTTACCCGATGGTATGTTATATCACCTGCCGTACGTCGTTAGGAGACGGTCACGGCTGAAGTGTAGACTTTGGTCTTTCCGTGCTGATTTGCTGCGACTGTAAGAGTGAAGTCATAGATGACCGGTGTTCGATTTCCCCTCGACCTTCGGGGGGCTGGCCTGCACCTGAATTTGGGTCTGGTCGTGTTCGGTGCTCAATCTCGTCTTGCTGGGGTTAGAATTCCTATGCTCCACTGCGCACTGGCTAGCAGGAAGATTCTGGATGGGTCAGCGCAGTAGCGGACGGATAGACCCGCATACTTAGCGTAACTTCAACGAAAGGTAGTCCAATGCCAAAACGGCTCGCTATTACGGTTGCAGGCGCTGTGTCTCTGGGCAGTTATGAAGCCGGAGTGTTGTACGAGCTATTGAGGGCAGTACGTACAAATAACGAGGCAGCGCCGAGCGAAAGCACCAAGATCTATATTGACGTGCTCACCGGTGCGTCCGCCGGCGGGATGACCGCGGCTATGGTATCCCAACGCCTCATGTATGACGCGGCATCCCTGGAAGGTGAGTTCACGAACGTGCTCTACGATGCGTGGGTGGAACGAATCAGCTTGATGGGATTGGTCAGGATGCGCTCGAAGGAAAAGAAATGGAATTCGCTCTTTTCGTCCGATCTCATCGATTCGATCGGCCAGAACATGCTTATCTCGTCTTTGCAGCGGCCCGGGAGCGGCCCACATGCTGCCGTCGAACAAGTAGATGGCAGAGCACAAACGCTCCGCGTTGGATTGGCGCTTACAAACCTCAACGGGATTGATTATATGATTCCGATCCTGGGCAGTGATGAGGGCGGCTTCAACTACACATCCTCGCTCGATCAAAAGGTCTTTGAGGTCACATCTGGAGGAAAGTCAGATTTGAAGAAGTGGAACCTGATCTGCGCGGCGGCAGTCGGATCGGGAGCCTTTCCTGCTGCCTTTCGCCCGAAAGCGGTCCAGCACAACATCGAGGAGTATGGGGAAGCTCTCCCCACGGACCGGACGCTTTGGCTAGAGGGGAAGACTTATGTTGATTTTACCGGGAAGTCTCCCGCGTTTTTCGCTCATGCTGACGGCGGAGTGCTTCAGAATCAGCCCCTCGGTTTGGCCAAAGATCTCGTGGACGCAGCGGTAGCGGAGCGTGAGGCCCACCTTGGCCAGGCTGCGCACTGTGACAGCAGCGATCGTTTATACGTATTTGTGACTCCCCAATCAGTGAAATCCTCGGCCCAGCATCTCAGCGCAGCGACAATAAGCATATGGGATGAACTCAAGCAGCTGGTCAATGTGTATATGAGGCAGGCGGCATTCCATGACTGGATAACGGCCGAAGGCATCAACCAAAGGATAACGCTGCTCGACACGCGCGTGGCGGAGCTCGCCGAGGTCATCATGGAAGGAGACATCGACATCGTTTCACTGGCAAAAGCTTCGGGTGATCTTAATGCCTTGATGATGCCGAATGAAGAGGAAGGGCGCCTTGCGCGCCTGCGCGAGCAGTACAGCTTGAAATACAAGGAAGTGCTCGCTTCCGCCGGCTCGCAAGCTGCTGAAGCTTTCATAAGCGCCATTGCGACGCTCGAAGCGGCCGCGCATTTGGAGAACCGCGACAAGATGAAGATCGTGGCTGTGATCGCCGACGCCCGGAAGGAACTTGCCGGCTCCGGACTAGCGGCCTTCGTAGGATTTTTTAAGAAAAGTTTTCGTCAACATGACTACTGGGTTGGCCGCACCAAAACCCGAGCCTATCTTCAGCGCAAAGATGTGAAGAATATCCTTGGGGTTAAACAATGGCCAGAGGAAGTGTCGTGGAAGGACCCCCTACCCAATCTGTCGGGAGTGTCCCTGCCGCTGAGCACCTTCGAAGTCGTAAGAGCGGCATTTGTACCTGCTCTCATTATGATTCTCATCCGCCCCGTGCTCCTGGTCATCTTGCTGATGTTCGCCGGCACCGTCGGCTTTGGATTGTGGCGATTACTGCACTTCTAAGATCTAGGCATTTTCCCGAATGTACCGCCATGAAGCAGGCAGCACGAGCCGCGCTTGCATTCTCTGTGGAAGACGGCCGCAACAGACGTCTTAATTCGACCAATACAGGGCACCGCATGTCGGCTATCCGGGGGAAGTCTAGCCACTTTATCCGGTGCCAATCCTAGTACCAGATGGAGTGCCATTGTCGGTGGCAAGCGAGTACACGGCCCCTGAAAGAACGGCGACGCAACGTGTCGGAGATGGCACGGATGCCCCAATTGAAAGAAAGATTAGGTCAAGGGTTTTCGAGAGCGTCTTCTGCATGCTGCCGTCCTTCTTCGATATTCGAAGCGCACCGTCCGCGAGATTAAAGCCTTGAGACAGGCTGCAATCGGTGAGCGGAAAACCTCATCAAAAAACGCCCAAATGAGTAGTGCTTCTAGAGCATTTGTAGTGTTAGTATAATGTAACTCTGGCGGCCTCCGCGGAGCCTATGCCGCGAGCCTACGAAAATGATTTGCGCCGCAAATTCCTTGCCGCCTATGCGGGCGGCAAGGGGACCCAGCATGAGCTTGCACAGCTGTTCGGTGTAAGTGTGGGCTGGGTGGAGAAGGTGTGTCGGCAACATCGGCAGAGCGGTCAGGTCGACCGCATCGAGCAGCGCCACGGGCCACTGAGCCAGGTCAATGAGGCGGCCAAGCGATGCCTTTTGCAGGCGCTGGAGTCACGTCCCGACCTGACTTTGGCGGAATTGCAGAAGGTCCTGGCCGATCGGCAAGGCGTTCGCTTGTGCATCGCGCAGGTGTGGAACGTGCTGAAGCGCATGGGAGTGCGTTTGAAAAAAAGTCACTCCACGCCGCAGAGCGCGATAGCCAACAGAACCGCCAGCGGCGCGAGGAGTTCGTCGCCAAAATCCGCGCCACCGCGCCGGAACACCTGATCTTCCTGGACGAGAGCGGCGTCACGACATCGATGACGCGCATCTATGCGCGCTGCCCCGACGGCCGCCGCATCCACGAAGCAACACCCGGCGGCCACTGGAAGATCATGACCATCCTGGCCGCTATGCGGCAACGCGGAATCGTCGCCGCCATGACCATCGAGGAACCCACCGACGGGGATATATTCCTGGCCTATGTCGAACAGGTTCTCTGCCCCACGCTGGCGGCTGACGATGTGGTGGTGATGGATAACCTCTCAGCGCACAAGGTCAATCGAGTCGAAGAACTCATCCAGGCACAGGGTGCTGAAGTGCTCTATCTTCCGCCCTACTCGCCGGACCTCAATCCCATCGAAAAGGCATGGTCAAAGATCAAACAGTATCTTCGTTCCAACCGCCCTCGCAACACAGAGGCATTGGACCAAGCCATCTCAGAGGCCATCGCCTTGATCACCGCCACAGATGCCCAAGCCTGGTTCAGACTCGTCCTCGCTCCCTTACAGTAACAGTGAATATGCTCTAAAGGCCTTCCGCATACGCTGTGAAGTGAGCGGAAACCTAATGATTCACGCCCGTCTGTAGTCCGATGGCTCACTCTCTCCGACCAGATCCCTGAG